>JAYPCB010000033.1:0-16401 GCA_038124525.1 Cryomorphaceae bacterium | reverse complement strand
GTCATGCAGCGGTGAGCTGGTTGCTCGAGCATGCTGCCCCTCTAGTGAAGGTGACAATCGTTCCTCGCTGCCGCTCTTTGGGAGCCGCATGGTACCTTCCGGACGAGCGCCAAATCACTACGACAGAGCAAATGCTTGACGAGATGGCTGCTACCATGGGAGGTCGCGCTGCAGAACATGTGGTGTTCGACAAGATCTCAACTGGCGCCTTGAGTGATTTAGAAAAAGTGACCAAGCAGGCCCGTGCCATGGTAACCATCTACGGTTTGAACGACGAGCTTGGAAACATAACGTATTACGACAGCCAGGGCCAGAGTGAATACATGCAAAAGCCCTACTCAGAGACCACTGCGGAGAAGATCGACAAAGAGATTAGCAAGATCATCGAAGGTCAATACCAACGTGCTATTGAGTTGTTGCGTTCGAATAGAGAAAAATTGGACCAATTAGCCCAACTCCTCCTCGATAAAGAAGTCATCTTCAAAGAAAACGTCAAAGAAATCTTTGGCCCACGTCCTTGGGACAAGGAAGAAGAAGTGGTTGAAGAAGCCGTTGAAGTGGAAATTACTGAGGCCGAGGCACCTGCCGAAGAGGCTTCTGCACCTGCTCCAGCAGAGAAAGATACTCCTGCAGCAGAATAAACACTTTGTAAATAAGAAAGATAAGCCGCGCCCGCTGGGCGCGGCTTTTTTGTTGATAGCTCGAGCGCGGCGCAGTGGTTATTTGAAATCCACACCTTATTTTTGATATATATCTACGCTATGGCCCGTCAAAAAGGATTTTTCTCAAAGCTCAAAAGTAGCCTCTTGGGTTCTTCATCTGCACAAGAAGAAGAGCGTGGAAAATTCGCCCCCAAAGAAGAGCAGCCACTAGACGAAAAATTCGTGTCCCAGTTCACCGAGGGTGGTGGCAATTTCATGTATTGCCCATCCAAAGAAGAGGCCATAGAAGAGCTTCAATTGTATGCCCAAGAGAAAGGATGGAACGGTTTGTTCATTGCTACGCCTGCGTTGGCAGATTGGGCCAACAATACTAAGCTGGCATCCACCTTTGAAAACGACGGACAATATCCCGTGGTCATGACCGGCTGTGAAGCACTCATTGCTTTTAACGGCGGCATTATGATTCATTCGCACCACACGGGCGGAAGAAAATTGGGCGACCTGCCCCAGCACCATGTGCTCATCGCCTATACCTCTCAGATCGTGGCAAACTTGCGAGACGGCATGACCGCCATCAATCAAAAATACCGCGAGCAACGCCCGGGCAATATTTCAGTCATTCGTGCACCGCACGACCAGGCAGTGGAATTGGCCTCAGCGGATCCTAATAAGGGCCGTACGGTGTTCGTAATCCTTATTGAAGACGAAGCCTGATGGGAAAACGTGCACTCTTTGGATTCATCTATGCCGGTGGCCTCATCGGAATTTTGGGCTTTACCCCTTACGGCACCTATTTGCTGGCTTTCTTCACGCTGTTATTGCTGAACGAAGTCGCACGCATCCTTGATGTGCAGAGCAGGTTGCCTTTGCTCACCTTTACATCACTTTTTTTGATTGGGGGAGCCATTGGAAATTGGGGAGGGCCGGAAGAAATCATCAGCGCCACCCTAGCCATCGGCATCATTATGGTGTTGGCCTTGTTGCGTGCGGAGCGTCCGGCGCATGAAATGCGCCGCGGTTTGTTTGCGCTGGCCTATGTGTTCCTTCCCATGGCCCTGATCATTCAGACCACCAGGGATTTCTCGGAATTAATCTTGTTCATCTTCACCATGATTTGGGCGTCGGACACCTTTGCCTATTTGGCCGGTCGCTCGTTCGGAAAGCGTCCCTTTGCTCCAAAACTCAGCCCCAAGAAAACCATTGAAGGGTTCGCCGGCGGCGTGGTAGGAACCATCATTACGGGCTTCGCCGTGAATCATTATTGGGACCTGCTGGATGTAGATGTGGCCCTCGCGTTGGCGGCTGTAGTTTCTATTACCGCCCCCTTTGGAGATTTGGTTGCTTCCTCGTTAAAACGCGAAGCCGATGTGAAAGATTCCGGTGTATTTTTGCCGGGTCACGGCGGGGCTTTAGATAGACTAGATAGCTTCCTGACCGCGGCACCCATCGCGATACTCATTTATCAATACATGATATGAAACTACATAGAGAAGGTAAAAGTACCCTAGCCGTTGTTTTCCTTGCTTTGGTTATTCTAAACAGCCTGGTACAATGGGCAACAGAATTGGCCTGGTTAGAATTTTCAGTACTCGCCTTGAGCGTTGTGCTCTACGCCATTGTGCTCCAATTCTTCCGCAATCCTAAACGCACGATCACCATCAATCCAAAAGGCATGCTTTGCCCTGCGGACGGAAAGGTGGTGACCATTCAGGAAGTTTTTGAAGATGAGATTCTAAAGGACAAGTGTATTCAAATGTCCATTTTCATGTCGCCGTTCAATGTGCACGTCAACCGCTACCCATTAGGCGGTAAAGTGACCGATGCCATTCACCACCCGGGCAAATTCCTAGTGGCATGGCACCCGAAGAGCTCCACGTTGAACGAGCGTACCACAGTGGCCGTAGAAAATGAAAACTGGGGCAAGGTGGTCTTCCGTCAGATTGCTGGCGCAGTAGCGCGACGCATTGTGATGTATGCTAAACCAGGAGATATGGCCGCGCAAGGTTCGGAATTTGGATTCATCAAATTCGGATCTCGTGTGGATCTTTTCTTGCCGCTGGACAGCGACATCAAGGTCAAAGAAGGCGATGTTGTAAAGGGCGGTATTACCGTGCTTGCGACGCGTAACGCCTAAGCTCCCAGCTCTTTTACCCACGCCAACACTAAATCGAATTGTTCCGCTTTGGTGATCTCGCTATTGTCTAATGTTCGAGCATCTGAGGCTGCGATCAGTGGAGAATCTGCACGCTCCATATCCGCCTTATCTCTAGACTGAAGGTTTTCCAATACCTCAGCGACGGTCCAGTGTTGGCCCTTGGCGGCGAGCTCCTGCTGGCGGCGCTGAGCGCGTACCTGATCGGAGGCCGTCATGAAGATTTTCAATTCCGCATTTGGGAAAACCACGGTACCAATATCGCGGCCGTCCATCACTACCCCGCCATCACGGCCCATGGCTTGTTGAAGGGCTACTAAGTGTCTGCGTACCGGTACAAGTTTCGCGACATGGCTGACCACATTGCTGACCTCCATGGTGCGGATTTCTTCTTCCACGCGTTCACCGTTCAAATGAGTGGCATTCACTCCCTGCGCATCTAGTTCAAAGGAAATCTGTACATCAGGCAAGGATTGGTTGATCTCATCCTCTTGACAACCGGTGGCGGCACTGACCCATTGGTTTCTCAGGGCAAATAGGGCTACTGCACGGTACATCGCGCCGGAATCCACATAGATATAGCCCAAAGCCTTGGCCAATTCCTTTGCCAGGGTACTCTTACCCGTGGAGCTGTGTCCGTCGATGGCTATGGTCAGTGATTTTGGCATGCTCAGGTCTTAGAATTTCAGGCTCAAAGATAGGGTATTCATGCGCCCGGCCACGCTGCGAAGTTCGTTCGCGAAGTGGAGGTGAAACTTGTTGAAATACAGACCTGCACCCAGACTGAAACCTCCACTTGTGCGGCGATCTGGTAAGCTCATTTCGTATTGACGACGGAAATTATAGCCCAGCATCAGGTGTAGTCGGTCCGTGGGCAAGAACTCCAGAGAGCCGCTAACGTGGCGGAGCGCCAGGTTGAGGGTGCTCATGTCCAGCTGTGTGGTGGCGCCAGTCACGGGGTCTACGCTCACTAGGTTCGGATCGTCGTAGCCCAAGTTTGGGCGTTGGAGCTGGTCGATAACGAAGGTCCAGCGGAAAGGGGCGTGCGCTAATTTATCCCCAACAGCAAACAAGATGTTTAAGGGCATGGGTTCGTAAGTGCCGCCAAAGGTGGTGAGCTGCGTGCCGGCGTTCTTAATGATGAACGCATAGTTGGGTCCAGTGGAGCCTTTATACATCAAGGCGATATCTGAGGCGACGGCCCAGCTCTGGTAACTTTCGTAGGTTCCATTGACCAATTTTGCGGTTGCCCCCAGGCGAATGCCATTCCAAGAGAACAGCTCCGTACCGAAGGTGAAGGCGAGGTCTCCCGCATAGAATTGGCCCGTTGAACTCCCCCATTGATCTGTACCGTTGAACACTCCGTACTGAATGGTTTGTGCACTGGCGATCATGGGACGTCCCTTGAGCTCAAATGAATAACTACCTTGAAGCAGTTGAATGCCTTCGCCGAGGCTTCCTGAGCTCATCTCGAGTTGATAGAGGGAAGAATCCGTGAGCAGCAGTGGGTTTTGAACGGCAAAGGCTCCTACGCGACCTTCGTGCACATAGGCCGCATTGCCCAGCGCCGAGGCACCGGCAAAAATGGAGCGGTCCAGAAATGAAAAAACGCTGTTGCCGCCGCTCTGTCCAAACAAAGCGGTCGTCCAAAACAATGCTATGAGTACGTTTCTAATCAACGCTTGGGTGCGGTCGGAACCTCTAATTTTTTAGGTGATTTCACCTTTTGGTCTAAGATAGCCAAATCCAACACTTCCTTCATCTCTTGCACGTAATGGAAGGTCATGCCCTTCACATAATGCGCTTCAATTTCTTCAATATCCTTGCGGTTCTTCTCGCAGAGGATGATGGTATTGATTTTGGCGCGCTTCGCCGCCAGGATCTTTTCTTTAATACCCCCTACCGGCAACACTTTTCCGCGCAGGGTGATTTCTCCAGTCATCGCCAGTTTAGGCGCCACCTTCTTTTGAGTGAACAAGCTGACCAATGCCGTGAGCAAAGTAATTCCCGCACTAGGCCCGTCCTTTGGAATGGCCCCTTGTGGCACGTGAATGTTGATGTCGTAAGCACTAAATAGTTTTGGATCTATGCCCAATTCTTCAGCGTTGCTTTTGATGTACGCCATGGCGATGGTCGCGCTCTCCTTCATCACATCTCCAAGGTTTCCGGTAATAATGACCTTGCCATTGCCCTTGCTGACCGACGATTCAATAAAAAGAATATCTCCACCTACCGGCGTCCAAGCCAACCCGGTGACTACACCGGCATGGTTGTTCCCTTCGTAGGCATCGCGTTCACGAGAAGGACCAAGAATGGTTCCCAAATCCTCCGCAGTGATCGCGGCGCTCTCCACCTTTTCCATGGCAATATCCTTGGCCGTGTGACGGACGAGTTTCGCCACCTTCTTATCGAGGTTACGCACCCCACTTTCGCGGGTGTACCCTTCGACGAGGGATTTTAAAACCGGCTTTGCGATGGCAAATTGATCGGCCTTCAATCCGTGGTTTCCTAATTGCTTAGGGACCAAGTGACGCTTGGCAATCTCCACCTTTTCTTCCGAGGTGTAGCCCGTTACATCAATAATCTCCATGCGGTCTAACAAGGCCGGCTGTATGGCACCGAGGTTATTCGCAGTGGCAATGAAGAACACCTTGCTCAAATCATAGCCCATCTCTAGGTAGTTGTCGTAAAAGCTGTCGTTCTGCTCTGGATCCAACACTTCCAACATCGAAGATGAAGGGTCGCCGCCAACGCCGTAACTGAGCTTATCGATCTCGTCGAGAATGAATACGGGGTCGTTGCTGCCAGCTTTCTTCATGTTTTGCAACACGCGGCCCGGCATAGCACCGATGTAGGTTTTGCGGTGGCCGCGAATCTCGGCTTCATCGCGCAAGCCTCCCAAAGACATGCGTACATACGGACGGCCCAATGCCTCGGCAATAGATTTTCCCAAAGAGGTTTTACCTACCCCGGGAGGGCCCGCCAAACATAGAATGGGGCTCTTCATATCGTCTTTCAACTTCAACACAGCGAGGTGTTCAAGGATGCGTTCTTTTACCTTTTCCAAACCGTAGTGGTCGCGGTTGAGGACCTTCTCGGCTTTCTTTAAATCAATTGGCCCCGAATCCGAACCCGCGAACGGAAGCTCGAGCATGAATTCCAAATAGTTGCGCTGTATGGCAAACTCTGGCATCTGCGGATTCAAGCGTTGCAACTTGCGCAGCTCCTTATCAAAGTGCTCCTCAGAAGCCTTGTCCCATTTCTTGGCCTTGGCCTTCTCGCGCATTTCCTCTACCTCGCTTTCCGAGCTATTGCCGCCCAATTCCTCTTGGATGGTACGCATCTGCTGGTGCAAGAAATATTCGCGCTGCTGCTGGTCAAATTCGTGCTTGACCTTGTCTTGAATTTCATTTTTAACCTCGAGCATCTTCAGCTCCAGGTTCAACCCTTCCAACACCTTGACCGCACGGTCTTTCAAAGATTCAAGCTCTAAAACCTCTTGCTTCTTCGGCAACTTCATGCTGCTGTTCGAGGCGATAAAGTTTAATAAGAAGGTGTTGCTGCGGATGTTGTCCAGGGCCGCCTGCGCTTCGGAAGGAATATGCGGACTCTCTTGAATGAGTTTGGTCGCAATGTCCTTGATGGAGTCCATCAGGATGGGGAATTCCACATCGTCATCGCCCGGAACAAATTCAGGAAGGAACTCCACCTTGGCGATGTTGAAGGGCTCGGTTTGAACCCATTCGAGAATGCGGAAACGCTTCTTTCCTTGGATGATGATCGTCGTGTTGCCGTCGGGCATTTTGAAGCTCTTGACGATTTGGGCCATGGTCCCGATAGGATACACTTCGCTCTGGCTAGGGTCCTCGGTTTCCATGTCCATCTGGGCCACCATGCCGACAAATTTATCCTTGTCGCTGATGCTCTTGATCAGGCGTAAGCTTTTGTCGCGGCCGGCGGTAATAGGTGCTACTACCCCAGGAAAGATGACGGTGTTGCGCAACGGCAGGATGGGGAGCAGCTCGGGTAATTGGTCATCCCCTATTTCCACTTCTTCATCCGAAGTCATCAATGGAATAAATTCCGTGTTTTCGTCAATAATATCGCTAAATGACAATCTGTCCATATCTCTGTTTCAAAAGGTCGTTAGGGGCCAATTTCCGCGACATGCTGTCACCATTGGCCAAAAAAAGGCCGCTCCATAGGAGGGCCTTATATATGGTTCAAAGGCTGTGCCGAAATTATTGCTCGAAGAAGCCCAAGCTCATTCCGAACTTGAACGTCAAGCTTCCGTCCATGCCATTGCGGTACTCTGGGTTGTTCGCCAACCAATCACTTTCGTAGTTGAATCCTTCAATGTTCGAAGCACCGAACCCGTTGTAATAGATGCCTAGGTTGTAGAAGCTCTTCAACGAGCGACGAATTCGCCATCCGAAGCCCAAAGCATAGGTGTAGGTATGACCTGTACCCGGGTACAACGCAATGCCGTCTGGGTATTGTGCGTTGGTGTTCAAATGCGGCTGGTAGGTCAACGCTCCTGCACCCACATGTACAAATGGGGTATGGTGGTTGCGCTGGTTGTATTTACCGAAGGGAATGAAGTGGATATTCGTGAACAGGTTTACGTTCAACAGGTCCGTATCTACTTGGTAATCGCGATCGGCATTGCCGTGCAAGTTATCGTGGCTATATACACTACCGTAGTTCACATCAGCCCCTACGCTGAGGATGCTGCTAAAGTTATACTTGAGTTGTGTTCCGAGGCCGAAACGCGCTTCTTGAGTCAGGGCGCTCAAGCTTCCGCCGTTCACATCGCCCAAATAGTTTTGGGTCATCCCGTAGGCGCCAAGTTCCAAAAATGCAGTGGCACGCTGTGCCTTCAATCCTGTCGACAACCCTAGGGCAAAGACCGTTAAGGCCAAATATTTTGTGTACTTCATAATCAATCTGAATCCCTCAAAAATACCAATTTATTATCCTCGTTCGAATGTAATTCGTATCCAAGTTCATTAAACGCTTCCAAACCAGAAATGGTATGCACATCGGCCTCCAACATCCAGCGCACGAAGGCCCCACGGGCTTGTTTACTAAAGGCGGACACAGATTTTAATTGGCCTTTTTTACACTGCTTGAAATCCACCGCAACCACCGGTTTTTCCACCGCCTTCCAATCTATGGCCTTACTATACTCCCCACTGCAAGCATCCACCACGAAATCCGCAGCGCCCTCGTTCACCCATGCCGTCAACACCGGCTTCCAAAGCGCGTATAAATTTTTGGCTTTACCTGCGGCCAATTTCGACAACATCTCCAACCTGTACGGCACCACGACCGCATCGGCATGCACCGCACCGTATAGGGCGCTCAACACCACCAAACGCTCCCTAGCGCGCGCCAGCGCGCGCTCACTTAAACTTTCACTATCCAAAAACTTGAATGCCTCGCCGGAGTAGGCATGAATGCCCGCCACACCAGGGCTGGGGCGGAGATAATGCCCTATCTCTTTGGACCACATCGCGTGGACCTCAGGCCATAATTTATCACTGACTTTAAACAGGGCCTGACCGGCCTTTTCGGACAATTTCTGAACGGCCGCCACCACTTTTTCAGTTTGCTCGGGGAAAATCAGTGGGCGCGGAGCCGAATACGGAAAGGCCGCTTCGGTGCGCATGCCTTTTGAAGGTGACAGGAGAATCAAGGGTTTGTTCATAGGATAAAAATACATCGTACCCTACCTTTAAGCCTTAAGGCACGGCTTTTGTTTTAATGTAGTTGTAAAGAGTTTGTATGAAAAAATTGGTCCCACTTCTTGCTATAGCACTTCTCCTCAGCGGTTGTCGTGGGGCGCAATACTATTACAAGACCGGGAACAAATACGCCAAGGTGCACATGCTCAAGGAAAGCGTCACCGCCTACAAGCAGGCCATTGATCGCAAGCCAGGCCGAGTGAAGTACCGCATGGCCATGGATCAGCAAGGCAACGCCCTGCTCGAGGAGCTCTACACCAACTATCGCTTTGCCGATGGCAATGATAGCCTGTCCATTTACAAGTTTTTGGAGGCCGAAAAGTGGCGCAATTACCTGAAGCCCTATATCAATACGAGTCGGTACGAGGGGTTCTACGATAGAGATTATGCGGACCAATTGGACCGATTCCTCTCTCAAAAATATATCCGTGCTGAAAAATGGATTCGCACGCGCCAGTTCGACCGCGCACAATCCAACCTAGAAGAAATCAAATCGCTCGACCCAGATTACAAAGAGGTGCAAAGCCTTCTCGAATTCAGCGAGGTGGAACCTATTTATGTTCAAGCGTTAGACCTGTTCGAGGGAAACAAATTCCGTGAAGTACACGACCTGCTTCAGCCCTCGCTCAAGAAATACCCTAAGCAGGAAATGCTCAGAAAACTTGAGGAGCAGGCCATCGAGCGAGGAAAATACCGACTGGGCATCATTTCGAACCCCAACATTACCGGAAGCGAAGCCACCATGTCCGCCGCCTTGCAAAGCGCGGTCATTTCCTTGATCCAGAAAAACGACGATCCCTTCCTTGAATTGCTCGACCGCACCAACTTTGAGATGCTGCAACAAGAGCAAGAAGCCATCATTAATGGAACAACCAACGAAGCCGCCGTTACCCAAGAGTTATTGGCTGCAGATGCCTACCTCAAGGTCATAATCACTCACGTTTATGAAAATGAGGGCACGTTGAACCAGCAAACCCGCAGAGGTTGGGAGCGCTACTACGTGACCACAAAAAACGATGAGGGTGAAGAGGTCAAAAAGGCCATGTACAAAAAGGTAACCTACAGGGAGTTCACCAAGCAAAATGAGGCGAGCTACGACATGCAATTGGCCATGGTTGAACGTGCTACCTCACGAATCCTGTGGTCTGAAAGTTTCCATCACGAAGACAAAGACAAGATTCATTACGTCGAATTCTCAGGAACGGGCGATCTATTTTCTGGAGATTGGCGCTACCAAAACAAGGAACATCCAAGCGACCGCCGCAGAAACGACAGCGGGAGCATGAACAGATTAGTTAAAGCCAATAAGCGCATTCAAAGCACCTCGTCCATGCGCAAGGATGCCATCAGCAGTTTGGCTCAGAAGGCTGCTGCCCATGTCAATCAACAGAAACTGACCAAAGAATGAGAAACCTCCTTCTACTCTTTAGTGCATTGATCTTGGCCAGTTGTGGCACAAGAAAAAACACCCCTCCGAGCTGGATCAGTGGAAAACCCATAGATGCTACGAGTACTTATGTGTATGGCGTAGGAAGCAGCTACATCAATCCAAACACGGCCTACCAACAAGCCGCTCGTTCCAATGCCTTAGCGGATTTAGCTCAGGAAGTACAAAGCGAGATTTACGACGAAACTAAACTCCTGCAAAAGGAGGACGCCGGGGGCTTCAACAGTGCCTTTGAATCCAATACTACCTCAACCTCTGCGCTTCGTCTGGAAGATTATGAACTCGTTGAAAGCTATGCAGATGAGGTTCGCTTCTACACCCTGTACCGTCTAGATCTTCAAGCCTTTTTGAGAAAGAAAGTATTGCAAGATGCCGAGGCCATGGAATGGATCAACAGGAAATTCACAGAAGCGAAGGACGAACAACTATCGGCGCACGCACGATTAAGCGCTCTCGTAGATGCCTTAGATAAGGCCCATGATTTTCAACTCTTCGGGGACATCAAGTTCAAGACCAAACTCAACGCCAGCGCCACAGAAGCCCTGCGGACACTAGAACAATCCCTGGCTGTTGCCCTCCTGATACCAGAGGAATTAGCCTATCTCGGTTTGCCAACAACCTTCAAGGCGCAATGGCAGTACGCAGGACGCGATCAAATTCCATTGGCCATCCAATCAAGCTCCGGTCAGTTTATCTTCAAAGAACAACAGATCCAGTGTCTTCATACCGGCAATGAGCCTGTGGTTCAACTCTCTATCACTTGGGATTGGGATAAGATTCAAAGCAGTCATCTCGCTACCAAGAGTTGGCTAAAAAATAAGAGCCAATGGAACCAAGGCGCGGTAATTAATTTCCAAAAACCCACGCTACAGTTGCATTGCCCAGACGAATTAAGAGAAGCTTTGTCACAGAGCCTATCTCAGTATTTCACGGTACAAACCGAAAAAGGTGCTAAACTAGGATTGGAATCTAGGATCGATCTATTCACCGAAACGTCCTCACAAGGCACGCACAAAGTCATTATTGAGGGAACTTTCGTTATGACCGCCATCGAAGAATATGTGGATGTAGTTTGGAAAAGCTCCAATACTATTGACGGTACTGCCATATCAAGTTCGAAAGAACGTGCCATACAAAGCGCTAAGAACGCTTTTATGGAAGATTTCAATTACTTCGTTTTACCTCAACTCCAAAGAAGTTTGGACTACTAGGATATTTACTATGCATGCATAGTAATATTTTCTATCTTAGAGCCTCGTAAGTCATTTACATGAGGCCAGAAGAAACCTTTGATTTTCGCATTCGCAGATGTTGGATCGCCATGTCCAAGATGTACAACGAACTCGTTAGTGCCAGTGGCATTACCGTATCTGTTGGCTTTGCCTTGTTGAATATTGATGTGAAAGACGGCATTCCTTCCACTGCACTTGGGCCAAAAATGGGGATGGAAAGCACTTCCCTGAGCCGCTTGCTAAAGAGTATGGAAAATGCTGGACTTATTTTCAAAGAAGCCCACCCTGAGGACAAACGCAGTGTGTTGCTCAAGCTTACACCCCTGGGCCTTGAAAAACGCGATGCGAGTCGTGATGCAGTATTGAAGTTCAATGCCGCTATTTCAGACTCCTTGGGCGATGCACAATCCCAATCCTTTTTTGAGGCGATGGATGTGATAGAACACAATATTGAACTTTTGAGATCACCTATCGAAATCTCTTAGTTCATTTCGCGCGCCTTAGCGCAAATACCCAGGCTTTCCCAAGAGCCTATTACAGAGTGAACAAATCGCCGTTATTGATTTTAACGGCGATTTTTTTTATTTTTAGGTACCGCACATCTAAACCGCCAATATGATGACAGATAATAAGCATTGTCCTAAATGCCATTCCGAGGACTTTGTGAAGAGTGGAATAATTAAAGAGCGACAGCGATTTAAATGCAAATCCTGTAACTATTATTTCACTGTTCAAAAGCTAGGAAAACGTATTGAAGGAGAATATGTAATTAAAGCACTTCAACTCTACCTCGAAGGAATTAGTTTCAGAGAGATAGAACGAATTTTAAACGTTTCACACGTAAGCGTGATGAACTGGGTGAAAACCTATAACATCAAACGACCCAAGACCACGGCCAATGTCCAACCTGAAGTCCAAATCTTGAAGCACAAAGAAGTACTTGCTCTTTTGGGTGATGAAAGTAACCTTGACGATGGAGGTTTATTGGTAACTCCCATGGACAGCAAATATTTGGTGTTGACCTGGAAAAAACGCTACGGAAAGAAGAATACCGAACTCTAAATGAACCACTACTTCATAGATAGCTTCGAGAAATTCGAAGAAGCTTACCAAGCCTCAATAGAAAATCCCGAAGCATTCTGGGAAAGTATTGCCAATACATTCACTTGGCAAAAGCCGTGGAATAAAACACTAGAATGGGAGTTCAATACTCCAAATGTGAAATGGTTCCAGGGCGGTGTTTTAAACATCACAGAGAACTGTTTGGACCGTCACCTCGAGGAGAGAGGCGATGATATTGCCTTGATTTGGGAACCGAATGACCCGAAAGAACAAGAGGTGCGCATGACCTTCTCAGAATTGCATGCAGAAGTGTGTCGCTTTGCGAATGTCCTCAAAGCCAAAGGAGTGAAGAAGGGCGACCGTGTGGCCGTATATATGCCTATGGTGCCTGAGCTCACCATTGGGGTGTTGGCCTGTGCTAGAATTGGTGCTGTACACTCTGTAGTATTCGCAGGATTCTCTTCAAACGCTCTTGCTGACCGCATCAACGACAGCCAGTGTGTGTGCGTATTGACTTCGGACGGTATGTATCGTGGTGAGAAAGCATTGCCGGTTAAAACTACCGTTGACGAAGCCTTGAATAACTGTACTTCTGTAGAGAGCGTGATCGTGGTGAAGCGCGACGGACGCGAGGTAGAAATGGTAGAAGGCCGTGACCACTGGTATGCAGAAGCAGCGGCTGAAGTGAGCGCAGATTGTGCCCCAGAGTCTATGGATGCAGAAGATATGCTCTTCATCCTGTACACTTCTGGATCTACAGGTAAGCCTAAGGGTGTCGTTCACACATGTGGTGGATATATGGTCTATGCAGCGTACAGCTTCCAGAACGTGTTCCAATACGAGCGCGGCGATGTGTACTGGTGTACGGCCGACGTAGGTTGGATTACGGGCCACAGCTACATCATCTACGGACCGCTATTAAACGGGGCGACTACCATGATGTTCGAAGGTGTTCCAACTTGGCCAGATGCGGGTCGTTTTTGGGACGTTTGTGATAAGTATGGGGTGAACCAATTCTACACTGCCCCAACGGCGATTCGAGCTTTAATGGCCTGTGGTGACGAATTCGTTGAGCGTGCAGATTTGACCTCCCTGAAGGTCATTGGATCGGTTGGTGAGCCAATCAATGCCGAAGCATGGCACTGGTACGATCAGAAAGTTGGACACGGAAATTGTCCTATCGTAGATACATGGTGGCAAACTGAAACCGGAGGTATTATGATTTCTGGCTTAGGGGCGCACAGCCCTCAACGCCCAACCTATGCGGGACGTCCACTTCCAGGTATTCAGCCGGTTCTTTTGGACGGCGATGGCAATGAAATCACAGGCGACGGTGTAGAAGGCTACTTGTGTGTGAAGCATCCGTGGCCGTCTATGCTGCGTACGACTTATGGCGACCACGAGCGTTGTAAGAACGTGTACTTCAGCAATTACGAAGGCTATTACTTTACCGGGGACGGTGCACGTCGCGAGGACGGCATGTTCCGCATCATTGGTCGTGTGGACGATGTGATCAATGTAAGTGGGCACCGATTCGGCACTGCAGAAATTGAAAATGCCATTAATGCCTCTTCAGTAGTCACTGAAAGTGCTGTAGTGGGTTACCCCCACGACATTAAAGGTCAAGGCATCTATGCTTATGTAATCCTTGAAGAAGGCGATCACGACAAACAAGCGGTTAAAAGCGCAATCTTGAGTACAGTGGTTAACGAAATTGGACCTATAGCGAAACCAGATGTCATTCAGATTGTCCCTGGACTACCAAAGACGCGTTCTGGAAAAATCATGCGAAGAATTCTACGAAAGGTCGCGGAAGGAGATACAAGTAATCTCGGCGATACTTCGACATTACTAGATCCAAGTGTAGTGGAATTCATCATAAAAGACGCGCACTCCTAATCCTGTTTGTTATAAAAATAACAATCTGTAATTTTTGAGACTAATCTTGTGCAATTCCCGTTTTCACTGATGGGAACGGATACTTTTGTCGCCCTAATTCAGTAAGAATGACAAGATTTCCATTGCACAGCGCACCCCAGTGGGTAGAAGAATTTGGCTCTCCTCTCTACGTATACGATGCACAAACCATTAGCGCCCAATACCAACGTATTGCCAACGCTTTCGATCCGAATATCTCCCTCGGTATTCATTATGCTTGTAAGGCCCTAAACAATATCAACGTACTCAAACTCCTTCGTTCCTTAGGCGCAGGGTTGGATGCCGTGAGTATTGGAGAGGTTAGATTGGGGTTGCACGCAGGTTTTGCGCCCGAAGAAATCTTGTTTACCCCCAATGGTGTAGGCATGCATGAAATCCGCGAAGCAGCACAGCTCGGGGTACAGATCAACATCGACAATCTCGAAACCTTGGAGGAGTTTGCCAATGAATTTGGGAACTCCGTACCCGTTTGTGTACGCATCAATCCACACATTATGGCCGGCGGTAATGCCAAGATTTCAGTAGGACATATAGATTCAAAATTTGGGATCTCCATTCACCAAGTTCGTCACTTGCACCGCATCGTGAACACCATGGGATTACACGTTCACGGCCTCCACATGCACACGGGTTCAGATATCTTGGACATCGATGCATTCATGCGCGGCGCGGCCCTATTGATGGACCTCGCCCATGATTTCAAGGAGTTGAGCTACATAGATTTTGGCTCTGGATTCAAGGTCGGCTACCGTCCAGACGAGAACACCACAGATATCGAACAGTTCGGTGCCAAAATGAGCGAGCGCTTCCGCGACTTCTGCATGGAGTACGGACGCGATTTGAAACTCATCTTTGAACCGGGGAAGTTCCTGGTCTCTGAAAGCGGGATTTTCTTGACCACGGTGAATAGCACAAAAACGACCCCTTCCACTGTTTTTGCCCAAGTCAATAGTGGGTTCAACCACTTCCCTCGCCCCATGTTGTACGATGCGTATCACCACATCGAAAACGTGACTAATCCCGAAGGTGAGCCTAGAATCTATACCGTTGTAGGATATATCTGTGAGACCGACACCTTTGGGTACGATCGGAAAATTGCAGAAGTACGCAACGGTGATGTTCTTGCCCTCCATAATGCGGGAGCGTATTGCAGCACGATGGCCTCTAACTACAACAGTCGCGTACGTCCGGCAGAGGTGATGCTCATTGATGGCCAACCGCAACTCATCAAAGCGCGTGAGGAGTTTGAGGATTTGATGCACGGGCAAATAGAATTGGACGCCTTTGAACCAAAGAAAGAAACGACACTCGAAGAATTAGTGATGACCGAGGGGTAGAATCCTTACCTTAGCTACTATGATTATATACCGCACAGCTACTGCTCAAGATATGGACCAAGTCCACGGACTCATCATGGAACTAGCCGTCTATGAACGTGAGCCTGATGCGGTGATCATTACTCCGGCAGACCTTATTCAACACGGTTTTGTAGACGGAAAGTTCGAGTGCATTGTCGCAGAAGATTCTGAGACCAATTCCCTCGTAGGCATGGCCCTCTATTACCCGCGTTACAGCACTTGGAAAGGCCCCACCCTCCATCTCGAAGATTTGTACATCAAACCGGAAATGCGCGGCCGCAGCATAGGCGACGAGCTATTCAAACGAGTGGCGAAAGTGGCTGCCGAGCGAGGCGTAGGCCGTATGGAGTGGACCGTTTTAGAATGGAACGAGCCCGCCTTGAACTTTTACAAAAAACACGAAGCGAACCTAGATCCCGAATGGCACCTAGGCACCTTGACCCGTAAAGATTTAGAACGATACCTATGAGTACACCCCTAGTATTCAAGTTTGGAGGGGCATCCGTAAAAGATGCTGAAAGCGTACGCAACGTCGCGGCCATCATTGAGCGTTACCCGGACCGTCCGATGGTGGTGGTCATTAGTGCGATGGGTAAAATGACCAATGCCTTTGAAAATGTCGTTGGTTGTTGGGCACAGGGTAATCTTCCTGGCGCCACTGCGGCACTTCAAGGCATCCAAGATTTTCACGCAGGCATCATCGCTGAATTATTCGAACAGGTACCCACAGATTTACAAGCAGATTTGGCGCAATGGTATAAGGATTTGGGCCAATTAATCCAGCCGTCCGACCGCTCCTACAG
>JAYPCB010000032.1:11354-16751 GCA_038124525.1 Cryomorphaceae bacterium | reverse complement strand
AAGCCTGCGGCAACCACTATTGAGGAGTTAGAGAAAAAATACAGCCGTGCGGCAGAGGTGAGTTTGGCAAATTACAGCTTCAACATGGGAGCGACCAACGACAACCTCGAAGAACTCAAGCGTGTATCCAAAACGGATGTGGCGGGGATTAAAATCTTCATGGGATCTTCGACAGGAAACATGTTGGTGGATGCCCAAAAGACATTGGAGGGCATTTTCCAATTAGACCATCAACTCATCACCCATTGCGAGGACGAAGCGACAATCAAGGCGAATCTTGAGGCGGCGAAGGCACAATATGGCGAGGATATTCCGATGAGCATGCACCCGAAAATTCGCAGTGAAAAAGCGTGTTTACTCAGCTCGACTACTGCGGTGGAAATGGCCAAGAAATACAACAGTCGTTTGCACGTGTTCCACATTTCTACTGGGGTGGAGACGAAGTTGTTCTCGAACAAAAAGCCATTGGCAGAGAAGCGCATTACGTCAGAAGTTTGTGTGCACCACTTGTGGTTTGACGATAGCCAACACGATAAGAAGGGCAGCTTGATCAAGTGGAACCCTGCCGTGAAGACTGCTGAGGACCGAGACTTGCTTTGGAAGGCGCTGCTCGACGATCGCATAGATGTTATTGCGACAGATCACGCACCTCATACGAAGGAGGAAAAGGCCAATACCTATTTGAACGCGCCTTCCGGTGGTCCATTGGTGCAACATGCGCTGCCGGCCATGATGCAGAAGGTACACGACGGGGTGATGGACATGGAAACCTTGGTTCAGAAAATGTGTCACAACCCGGCCATTTTGTTCCGCGTGGAAGACCGCGGCTTCTTGCGCGAAGGGTACCATGCGGATTTAGTTTTGGTGGATCCAAACCGTCCGTGGAGCGTGAACAAAGACAATATTCTCTACAAATGTGGCTGGTCGCCGTTTGAAGGCACGCTGTTTAAAAGCCGAGTGACACATACGTTTGTGGGCGGTCATCTCGTTTATAGAGATGGACAGATCGACGGTTCTGTAAAGGGATCGCGCTTAAAATTCAATAGGTAAATGAAAGCTTGGAAGCTATTTGTGGGCTTGGGGTTGCTGGTAGGAATGGGTTCCTGCGGCAGGCCTGAAGTGCAAATACCTTCCACGGTGCTCTCCTCAAAGGCCATGATTCCCATTATGGTCGATGTGCATGTGGTAGAAGGGGCGCGTAACGGTGCCTTGATCCTTGGGGATACCAACGGCATTGAAGATTACTACGCGAAGATTTACGAGAAACACCAAATCACCGAACAGCAGTTCAAAGAGAGCTTCGCCTTTTACAGCTCACACCCTGATATTTTCATCCCTATTTACGAGGCCGTATTGGATTCTTTGAAGATCAACGGCGAACTATTGGGTCGCAGAGGTGTTGAAGCTGATTATGACTAAAGTTGTTTCCATTGTATTTTTCTTGTGCTTGTTGAGTGCCTCGTTGAGTGCTCAAGATCGCGGCATCAAACTTTGGGTCAGCGGAGCAGATAGTTATCCTACCACCTTGGCTTACGACATCATCGATCCTTCTGGAACCCGTATTACAGCGGATTTTGTGCCTTTGAAGGATGCCAATACTCCTGTGATTATTCCCGTAGCACTAACGGGTAAGTTCGGGGTGGTGATTTATGAGGACGTCAATAAAAACGGGGAGTTGGACATGGGCATCTTTGGCCAGCCCACGGAGCGTTATGGCTTTAGTAACGGCGCTTGGAAGTTCTTGGGTCGCCCGGAACATAAGGAAACGTTGGTGGCTCCAAAAGGAAATTGGACCGAACTGCGAATGACCTTAAAAAGCGTGATGGACTATTAAAGTTCGCCTAGGAACGCTTCAATCATCTCTGAAAATTCTTCGCGCGCTTCGGCGTGTACCCAGTGACCGGCATTGGCAATGGTCTTGATCTCCGCCTGAGGGAACAAATCGTAGATGTGATCGTGATCGGCCGGCTCAATATAGCCGCTCATGCCTCCCGCGACGAACAGGGTGGGCTGGTCGTAATAGCCGAATTCTAGGGGTTCGCCGACAAAGGAAATCTGGGCTTCCAGGGCATCGAGGTTGAACCTGAACGCGAAGGAATTCTTATCTGTGCGGTACATGCTCTTTAAGAAGAACTGGCGGATACCCGCGTTCGAAACGGTGCGGGAGAGTTGTGCTTCCGCGTCGGAACGCTTTTCTACCTTGGAAAAATCGATGGATTTCATGGCATCAATGTAGCCTTGGTGGTGCACCGGGTAGGCCTTTGGGGCGATGTCTACGACGATGAGTGCCCGAACGCGTGCAGGTCGAGATACGGCAAAGTGCATGGCAGTTTTTCCGCCCATGCTGTGTCCCAAGAGCACGGCACTTTCAATATTGTGCTGGTCTAAATAGGCTTCAAGGTCCGCAGCCATCACATCGTAATTGTGCTCGGCCATATGTGGGCTGCGCCCGTGATTTCGTGCATCAACGGCATGCACCTGCCATCCAAGACTCGCCCAGTGCTTGGCGTGTGTGGCCCAATTATCTCCCATGCCGAACAATCCGTGCAAGATGATCAAGGGCGCTCCTTCACCGTAGATTTTCGAAAACAATGGGGTTACTTCCATGCCGTTGGGTTCAAGCAATTCAAGTATTGTTGAATGGTGTTGTGCAATCCCAAATAAAGGGCATCAGAAATCAAGGCATGACCGATGCTCACCTCGTCGAGATTGCCGTGTAACTGCTGTCCGAAATAGGCTAAATTCTCTAAGCTGAGGTCGTGACCCGCATTCACACCCAGGCCGATGCTTTTGGCGAAAGCCGCACTATCTACAAAGGGCGCTACAGCGGCCTCACGGTTTTTTGAATATTGTACGGCATAGGATTCGGTGTACAGCTCAATGCGGTCTGTGCCAATGGCCTTTGCAGCCTCGATCAATGTGCGGTCGGTTTCGATAAAAATCGAAGTTCTGATGCCCGCATTTTTGAAAGTTTGGATCACCTCGGTCAAAAAATCCCTGTGGGTAATGGTGTCCCACCCCGCATTCGAGGTCAGTACTCCGGGCGGGTCCGGAACCAAGGTTACTTGAGCAGGTTTGTGCGCAAGAACCAGTTCCATGAATTCCTTATTGGGGTAGCCTTCAATATTGAATTCTGTCGTAACCGCTGGGGCCAATTCCGCCACGTCGCTATATCGAATATGACGTTGGTCTGGGCGAGGGTGTACGGTGATGCCTTCCGCACCGAAGCGCTCACAATCTAATGCTACCTGCAACACGTTGGGTACATCGCCCCCTCGTGCATTGCGCAAAGTCGCGACTTTATTGATGTTGACGCTCAGTTTTGTGTGATTGTTCATGGGTGCAAAACTAAAGAAAAGACCTATGTTTGTGTAAGAATGTTGCAAGAATCCATACATACGGAACCCATTAATCCTTTGCGCCCTGCCGACAGCATTGTCGAGGCCTTGGACCGAATGGAAGAATGGAAGTTGGCCCACTTGCCTTTGGTGGACGCCGGAGGAACGTATTTGGGCTTGATCAGCGAGGACGCACTATTGGCTGCAGCGGACGACCGCGCCCAGGTGCAAACTGTGCTCAACCCCGCCTTTGCGCCCAGTGTATTGCCTAAATCCCATGCTTTCGTAGTCATGGATGTGTGCACGCGTGACCGTATTACCATCATCCCAATGGTCAATGCAGAAGGACTCTATGAAGGCGCTCACTTGCTTACAGATGTGCTGGAATTTTTCCGCGGAACGCCGGCCTTGTCCCAGCCTGGGGCGGTGTTGGTGTTGTTCGCGCCGCTTTCCACCTACAGTTTGGCAGAAATCGCCAGTGTAGTCGAGCAAAACGACGCCAAGGTATTGGCCACATGGTTGACCCAGGGCAAAGCATCATCGGACATCGAAATCACGTTGAAAATCAACGTAGAACACAGCGGTCCCATTGCCCAATCCCTCCAGCGCTACGGCTACGAAATAGGCGGTATCTTTGGGGACAAGAACTTTGATGAAGATTACCAGCAACGGTATGACCATCTGATGAATTATTTGAAGTACTGATGAGAATTGCATTGTTCGGTCGCGCCCCCAAGCCCGCTAACCTTCCCTATGTGGAGGTGGTGTTGGAGAAGCTCGTGGAAGAAGGAGTGGAGGTCTCTGTGTACCACACCTTGCGCCCGGCATGTGATGAAATTATCAAGGAAGAGTTCAAGGAGGTCCAATTCTCTACTTATGCAAATGAGGAAGAATTGGCCCAGTTTGATCCTCATTTCCTCATTTCATTAGGGGGCGACGGTACCATCCTCGAAGCCACCGTGCTGATCCAAAGCAAAGACATTCCTATTCTCGGCATTAACATGGGCCGCTTGGGATTCTTGGCGAATGTGGCCAAAAGCAACATCATCACCTCGCTCGACGCCTTGTTCACGGGTAGATTCCAACTCGATTTCCGTAGCCTTCTTCAGGCGCGCAGCTCGTCCACTCACGTGATGAAGCCAAACTTCGCCCTGAATGAAATTACCATTGCTCGTAAGGAAACGACCAGCATGATTACGGTACACACCTACCTCAATGGTGCGTACTTGAACAGCTACTGGGCCGACGGTTTGATCATCAGCACACCTACGGGTTCCACAGGCTACAGTTTGAGCTGTGGCGGTCCCATCATCATGCCGAACAGCGAAAACTTTGTCCTTACGCCTATTGCACCGCACAATTTAACCATGCGTCCCTTCGTTATTTCCGACAACAACACCTTGCGCCTTCGCGTGGAGAGTCGTGAGAACGAGTTTTTAGCATCGCTGGACAGTCGTATGCACAGCTTCGACACAGAAACCGAACTCTTCGTGCAAAAGGCTGATTTTAGAATCGCCTTGGTGCAAACTGAAATGCAAGATTTCCCATCGACGCTTCGAAACAAGCTGAGCTGGGGATTGGACCACAGAAACTAAATGAAATTACGTACCCTTTTCCTTGCGGCTTTTCTTGGCTTGAGCACCTCTATGCTGGGCCAATTCTTTGAGCTCGGCCTCGGCGGCTCAGGCACCCTGTTCCACGGGGATGTAGGCGCAGTGGGCACTGCAGCTCAAGGAGCGTACGGATTCACCCCGAACCAACCCGCCGGTCAAATCACCCTCCGCCGCCAATTCAATTGGCACTGGTCGACCCGCCTCAACTATACTCGTGGCTACCTCAGTGGCATGGACGCGTGGGCCAAGGACGATTGGAAACAGGATAGGGACCTGGCCTTCCGTACGGAGATCTCGGAGATCTCATACATGACGGAATTCAACTATTGGCCGTACGGTACGGGCACCAAATTCAACCAATCCTTCTACCTGTTTGCAGGTATTGGGCTCACCCAATACAACCCTCAAGGCGAGTTTGAAGGGGAGTGGTACGACTTGCGTCCGCT
>JAYPCB010000032.1:0-11254 GCA_038124525.1 Cryomorphaceae bacterium | reverse complement strand
TATTTTTCAAATCCTGGAAACGTGCCTTACCAAAGTGGATTGGCTCGAGGCAATGCTGAGTCAAAGGATTGGGCTATTTTTGCCGGACTAACCATTTTTTATAACCTGAGCCCCAGAGATGAGCGCTGTAGTGGATTCTAACATTTTTCGAAATAATCGCCTGAAAGCAGGCCTCGATCCGGACCACATCCCGCAACACATTGCGGTGATCATGGACGGCAATGGTCGCTGGGCCAAGCAACAAGGGTTCATGACCCGAGTACGCGGCCATGAAGTAGGCGTCGAAGCGTTGAGAAAGATCACCACAGCCTCAGCAGAATTGGGATTGGGCTTTTTGACCGTGTATGCGTTTTCCACTGAAAATTGGAATCGTCCGAAGGCCGAAGTCGATGCATTGATGAATATTTTGATGACGGCTTTGGAGAAAGAATTGCCCACGTTAATGGACAATAATGTGCGTCTCAACGCCATTGGAAACGTGGATTCCTTGCCGGAAAAAGCAAATAAAAAGTTAATGTCAGTCATAACGGCTACATCCAAGAATGATGGGTTAACTTTGACGCTTGCTTTGAGTTACGGCTCTCAGGATGAAATGGTGCAAGCGGTTCGCAAAATTGCCACTGAGGTAGCCAACGGGGCATTAGCTCCAGAGGACATTTCAGAAGCACATATTGAGAACTCACTCTTCACAGCGGGCATGCCCAGTCCGGATCTTATGATTCGCACCAGTGGAGAACAGCGCATCAGCAACTACTTGCTTTGGCAGTTGGCCTATGCAGAGTTGTACTTTACACCCATCCTTTGGCCGGACTTTGATGCACAGGGGTTGTATGACGCCATTGCTGCTTTCCAGAAAAGAGAGCGCAGATTTGGTCAAACCTCTGAACAACTAACGGACAAGTAACAGCATGAAGCGTACCCTTTGGGCCTTATTACTAGTGTGTTCAGCACTTATTTCTCGTGGACAAATCGTCACTACGGGAGATTTCAATTTGATACCAGGCATTGATTACGAAGTAGGCGGTATTACCGTCAGTGGAACCAAGGATTTGGATCCAAATGTGGTGATCATGTTGACCAACATTCGCGTGGGCGACCAGATTCAGTTTCCGGACCCGGCTATTTCTGAGGCTATTCGTACGCTGTGGCGTCAACAGCTTTTCGAGGACATCACCTTCCGCGTGACCAACAAAACGGGAAACAAGGTGTTCTTGGACATCTACCTGAAGGAACTTCCAAAGCTGAGCAAATACTACATCGTTGGGGTAAAGAAGTCGTGGAAAGACGACCTGCGTGAAGAATTGGGCCTACGTGCCGGAAAAGTCGTGAACGACAACTTGCTCGTGATGAGCAACAACAAGATTGAGCAATACTTCCGCGAAAAAGGCTACCTCAATGCCAGCGTTGATATCGTTCAAGATGTCGATACAAACTTCAACCATGCGGTCATCCTCGGCTTCAGAGTAAACCCTGGCGAACGCGTGAAGATCAACGAAATCGTATTCCACGGCAACGAGGCGGTGAGCGATAAGGTACTTCTTAAAGCGATGAAGAACACCAAGATGAAAGGCAAGGCCATCTTCAAGGTGTCGAAGCTTCGCAAGAAAGAATACCGAGAGGACCTTAAGGCCATCGTGACGAAATACAACAGTATGGGATACCGTGATGCCCGCGTGGTATCAGATACCTCCTATGCCCTCGACGGCGAGATGGTCAATGTTGAGATTACCGTAGAAGAAGGACGCAAGTTTTACTTTGGGGACATCACCTTCGTAGGAAACACGAAGTACGATACGCCTATCCTCAAGAGCATCTTGAAAATCAACAGAGGCGATATCTACGACAGCCAGCATTTGAACGAACGCGTGAGCTTCGATCCAAACGGCAATGATGTAGCATCGATCTACTTGAATAACGGTTACCTCTTCTCACAAGTGGTGCCTATCGAGAAGAACGTGCAGAACGATACCATCGACATTGAGATTAGAATTCAAGAGGGTCGCCAAGCTACCATCCGCAAGGTGAGCATTACCGGGAATGAGCGTACGAACGACCACGTCATCTACCGCGAGGTTCGCACCAAGCCGGGTGATCTGTTCTCGAAAGCGATGATTCAGCGTACCATACGAGAATTGGCCCAGCTAGGGTATTTCGATCAAACTCAGATCGGCGTGAATCCAGTACCGGATCCGCAGACGGGTACGGTGGATTTGGAATACACCGTGGTGGAGCGTTCGACCTCTCAGCTTGAATTACAAGGAGGTTGGGGTGCCGGCCGAGTGGTAGGGACCTTTGGGTTGAACTTCAACAACTTCTCTGCGCGCAACATCAACAACAAACGCGCTTGGCAGCCATTGCCGACGGGTGATGGACAAAGCATCAACTTGCGTGCGCAGTCGAACGGTTTGTACTTCCAGAGCTACAACGCCTCGTTCACCGAGCCTTGGTTAGGCGGTAAGAAACCAAACAGTTTCACAGCCACCATTTACCACAACGTTCAAAGCAACGGGGTACGTGCGAACGACCCGAACCGCCAGAGCCTGTACATTACCGGGGTAAACTTCGGACTAGGGCAGCGCTTGAAATGGCCGGATGATTATTTCACCCTCTACCAAGGTTTGGAATTCCGTCGCTTTAATTTGGACAACTTCCCTACTGGGTTCTTGAACTACAACAAGGGGATCTCCAACAACGTGAACTACAAGTTTACCTTAGGACGAAATAACACCGACGTGCCGATCTTCCCAACGCGCGGTTCGCAGTTGAGCTTCGCAGCGGAATTGACTCCGCCGTTTAGCATGTTCAATAAGGACATTGATTACAAGAGCTTGAGCAGCGAGGAGCGCTTCAGATTGGTGGAATACCACAAATGGAAGTTGAACGCAGATTGGTTTGCGCCGATCACCTCTAAGTTCGTCATCCGCACCCACGGAGAGTTTGGATACCTTGGATCGTACAACAAAGATTTGGGCTTGCCGCCGTTCGAACGCTTCTATGTTGGAGGTGATGGTTTGGCCAATTTCGTGATCGACGGCCGCGAAATCATCGGTCTGCGCGGGTACCAAAACAACTCCATTACCCCAGCAGGTGGTGGTGCGTTGTACAACAAATACATCCTTGAATTCCGATACATCCTCGCCAACAACCCGTCGGCACAGGTGTTCCCATTGGCGTTCTTGGAAGGAGGAAACAACTACGACAATTTCTGGGACTACCGTGCGTTTAACTTGAAGCGTAGTGCTGGAGTTGGTTTGCGCATCTTCATGCCTATGTTTGGTTTGATGGGAGTGGATGTTGCCTATGGCTTCGATCCTATGCCGAACGGTGCAGCAGCCAGCGGATGGCAAACGCACTTCATCATTGGCCAACAGTTCTAATTCAACTACCTTCACCGCAATGAAGCTTCGCCTTTTCCATATCATTATCGCTGCCCTTTTGAGTGTGCCTACCATGGCACAGCGCTATGGTGTGGTGGATACGGAATACATCCTCGCAAATATGCCAGAATACGAGCAGGCCAAAAGCCAGCTCAACAAGCTCAGTGAACAATGGGCAGGGGAGGTGAGCGCGCTACAAAGTGAATTGCAAAGTTTGAAGGATGCCCTCGCGGCAGAGCGCATTTTGTTGTCGCCAGATAAATTGGCCCAACGTGAAAAAGCCATTCAAGACAAAGAGGCAGAGGTCATCGCCCTGCAGCAAAAATATTTTGGACCGGAAGGCGAGCTTTTTACCAAGCGTGCCCAGCTCGTCCAACCCATTCAAGATAAAGTCTTCGGAGCCGTCCAGGCATTAGCGACCAAAAGGAAATTAGACCTAATTTTGGACAAAAGCGCGGACAGTGGTGTTCTCTTCGTAGAAAAGGAGAAAGATTACAGTGACGAAGTTTTAAATAGTTTAAAGCGATAAATTAAAAACAATGAAAAGAGTATTACTCGCACTTGCCTTGACTCTCGGCCTTGCTGGAACCGCTACGGCGCAGCAAAAAGTAGGTCACATCAACGTAGATGAGTTGTTGGCTGTTATGCCAGAGACAAGCACCGCAGAAGCTGAGATTCAGAAGTACGCAGAGCAGTTGGAAGGTGATCTTACTGAAATGCAGCAAGAGTACACTACTAAATTGCAGAACGCACAAGCAAACCAAGGTACTTGGACACAGTTGCGTCTTCAAAAGGAAGGTGAGGAATTGCAAGCAATGGAGCAACGCATGATGGCGTTCAACCAGAGCGCACAGCAAGAATTGCAGCGCAAGCAGATGGATTTGATGCTTCCCATTATTGAGAAGGCTCAAAACGCAGTAAACAAGGTGGCAGAAGACAATGGCTTCGCATACATCTTGGATGCTTCTCCATCAAAGGCAATCGTGATTTACTTGGACGGTGGCGACGATGTAATGCCATTGGTTAAAGCAGAGTTGGGCATCAAATAATTCCTGACGCGATAAAATCTTAGGACCCCTACAGCAATGAGCCGTAGGGGTTTTTTTATGTCGTATTTTGGCTCCGATGAAAGGCATTCAGAAAATAGGATTGTTTGATAGTGGTTTGGGCGGGTTGACCGTACTTCAAGCCCTAGAACAGCGCTTGCCGGGCGTGCCGAAAATCTATTATGGCGATACGCTCCATCTGCCCTATGGGGACAAGAGCGATGCGGCCATCATTTCCTACAGCACCAAAATAGTATCCTTCCTTGCCTCGGAAGGATGTGACCTCATCGTGATTGCTTGTAATAGTGCGAGCGCCGCGGCGGGGAAGGTGCTTGAGGCGGAGTTCCCTGGGCTGGTGTTCATCAATGTCATCGACCCGGTCGTAGCGGCGCTCGCATCCGGACCGCACGAGACGGTGGGGTTGTTAGGGACGCGTGCTACGGTTAGAAGTTGTGCCTACCCAACGAAATTGGCTGCGCTAAATCCCTCGGTTGAGTTGTGTGCTTTGGCTACTCCTTTGTTGGTGCCTTTGATTGAAGACGGGTTCTTGGGCACGGGTATTGAAACCCAAGTCTTGAAACACTATTTGGACGATAAGGTGTTGGACGGGGTGCAGGCCTTGGTGCCGGGTTGTACGCATTATCCGTTGTTGGAACAGGCGGCAGCGACCTGTTTGGAAGGAGTGGAGTGGATAGATGCCCCTGCGCTCGTGGCGGAAGCCGTGGCAGTGGAATGCGGGTCTTCCTCGGCGGATGCTGAGGTGGAGACGACGTTCTATTTGAGCGATAAGACGCCGAGCTTCATGGAATTGGCCACTAAAACATTCGGGATCAAAGCCCAATGGAATACGAAGGTGCTGGATTAGCGCCCTTCTCCCCATTTATACATCCAGGAACTGATCGTAGAGATCAAAAAACTGAATAGGATTGCGGTCCAAGTACTGCTTACGTGCATGCCGTCGACCCATTGATCCGCGACGCCGATGATGATGGCGTTGATGATTAAAAGGAACAATCCTAAAGAGAGGAAGGTTAGCGGAATGGTGATGATGATCAACAATGGTTTTAGGGTAGCGTTTAAGATGCCAAGTACGATGGCCACGCCTATGGCCGTGGCGAAGGAGTCGATGGTGACACCGGGCAGCAACCAATCGGCCACGAAAACGGCCAAGGAGCTCACAACTAGTCGGGTCAGTAAACCGGGTTTTTGATTCATCTGCGGTATATTCACTGCTCGAAAAGTACACATTATGAATCGAAATTTCACCCTCCTTGTAGCTTCAGTTTTCGCCGTTGGCGCGTTGACGAATTGTCAAAATACCACTGAGGCTCCGGCACCTGTTGCGGAGACTGTTTTTTATGGAGATACCAGCGTGCGCGCTGAATTGTTTGATGATCCACATAGCTATTCGGAAGAGGAAAGTAAGGTGGTGCATTTGAACTGGGATGCGGTGGTTGATTTTGAGAATGAGGTGATCAAGGCAACGGCGACCTGGACCTTAGCCGAACAGCACGGCCCTGAAGTCATTTTTGACGTGAAGGACCTCAATATTTCTAAGGTTACCCTAGACGGTAAGGAGGCAGTTTGGGATTTGGAATACGACGACGAGCTCTTGGGGTCGGCACTTGTGGTTTATGATTTAGGCCCAGATTCGAAAGAGGTGGCCATTACCTACGAGACTTCGGCTGAATCCGAAGCGCTACAGTGGTACCCTGCGGAGCTGACCCAAGGAAAGCGCATGCCGTTCCTGTTTACCCAGAGTCAAGCTATTTTGGCGCGTACTTGGGTGCCCTGTCAGGACCGTCCAGGGGTGAGATTTACCTACGATGCAAAGGTCAAGGTGCCTAAGGGTATGCTGGCGCTGATGAGCGCGTCGAATCCCACACAGAAATCTGAGGATGGTATATATGAGTTTTCTATGCCACAGCCTATTCCGAGCTATCTTTTGGCCTTGGGTGCGGGTGATTTGGCCTTTATAGAATTAGGCGAGCGATCAGGGGTCTATGCGGAGCCGGAAATGGTGCGTAATGCGGCCTTTGAATTCAGCCAAACTGAAGATATGATCTCACGTGCGGAGTACCTGTATGGTCCGTATTTCTGGGGACGCTACGATATGCTAGTATTGCCGCCGTCGTTCCCCTTTGGTGGGATGGAGAATCCGCGTTTGACCTTTTTGACGCCCACCGTAATCGTGGGAGATATGAGCTTGACGAGCTTGATTGCTCATGAGTTGGCACACAGCTGGAGCGGTAATTTGGTGACCAATGCTACTTGGAACGACTTCTGGCTCAACGAAGGGTTCACAGTGTATTTCGAAATGCGCATTATGGATGCGGTGTACGGGCCGGACTTTGCGGATATGTTGGAAGCATTGAGTTACGACGATTTGCAACGCGAGCTGGCAGTGATGCTAGAGGAGGATCCTAATGCGACAAGGCTGAAGCAAAATCTTGAAGGACGCAATCCGGACGATGCAGTGACGGCCATAGCCTATGATAAAGGCTTCCACTTTTTGAAACTCTGTGAGCAAACGGTCGGCCGTGAGCGTTGGGACGCCTTCTTAAAGGGGTATTTCGATACGTACAAGTTTAAGACGCGTGTTACGGAGGAGTTCCTGCAGGAATTGGCGGGGTTGATTACCCAGGAAGAGTGGAATGCCGTGGGCGTGGAAGAATGGGTCTATGGCAAGGGATTGCCTGCCAACTGTCCGTTCCCAGCCTCGAACAGATTCTATATCGTGGACGAAGCCGTGAAGATGTTGCTTGGGGTGAGCCCTGAAGATCCGGATGCGAAGTCCATGGTCTACCTCGAGCAGGATGTGACGATTCGATGGACCACTCACGAGTGGTTGCGCTATATCAGAGGATTGGAAGCCGGTGGTGCTACCGTGGGCCATTATAGATTGGCCGATGCGAATTACGGATTTACTGGAAGTCCAAACCCAGAGATTGTAGCCGCGTGGTATACCGCCATTTTGAAGACAGATTTTGAAGGTTTTGATCCCAAGGTGTATGAAGAGAAGGTAGAGTCCTTCTTGACCACTGTGGGCCGTCGCAAGTTTATTGTTCCGATGTATGCGAGTATGCTTGAGGGGGATGAAAAGCGTCAGGCTTGGGCGAGAGAGATTTATGCGAAGGCACGCCCGTCGTACCACCCATTATCACAGCAAACGTTGGATCAGCTCTTTGCCGAGCACGAGTAATGGATCACCCTATTTACGCCGCCTTGTGGCCTTTGGCGGAACCCAATCGGGTCAAGGACTTTTCCCGCTATTTCCAAAACTATCCCGGTGGATATGGGGAAGGCGATGTGTTTATCGGCGTGATGGTGCCGAACCGTCGGTTGGTGGCGAAGGAATATGCCTTGCAATGGGACGAGGATATTATCGCCTCTGGTTTAGTCCACGAGTGTCATGAGGTGCGACATACGGCGCTCTTTGCGCTGATGAGAAGGTTTGGAGCGGAGCGAAAACGCCGAGGCCATTGGCACGATTTCCTAAGAGATCATTTCGAGGGCATGAATAATTGGGACCTGGTCGATACCTGCGCGTACAAGATCTTTGGACGTATGGCCTTCGAAAGTGGGGATTATAGCACTTTAGAGGCGTTCTTGGAAAGTGAAAATATGTGGCATAAACGCACTGCGGTAGTCTCAACCTTGCACATGATTAATCACGGCAGATTTGATGAGGCTTTGGCCTATTGTCAAGTGGCCGCGGAGGGTGCACCTGATATCCTTCAAAAGGGTATAGGATGGGTGCTCAAGTGCATTTGGCAAAAAGATGCGGCGGTGGCCGAGGCGCATTTGGAAATGGGCTACCTCAGTGGCCTGTACTCGCGATTAGTGATTAGAATAGGTTTGGAAAAGGCCGATAAAGACTTTAGAAACGCATTCTTGGCGATGCGCTAAGACTATCTTCTGGCCACACTAAATCGAAGGTCCCGGAGGATGGGGTTTCTTGGAACGGTTTCTTTTCTTCCTTAGGAGTAGGCTTGAAGATGTCCAGCAAATCTTGCTTTTCTTGCTTTAGCGTCTCCTTGAAGCTTTGAGAAATGCGCGCCTTGTCTAAGCTGATGCAAACATCGTCGAGGTTACATCCGACGATCAAGCGGATATAGGGCTGGTTTTCGTTTTCCGCTTCTGAGATCCAATTCCCTAAATCGCGGTTGGAGTTTTTACCTCTAAGGGCCAAATCCTTGAGTCCCAGTCGAACGCTGTATCGGATATCATCGGTTTCCAAGTTTTGCCATCCGTTCACCCATAAATTCAGGGCACTGTTCTCCACCTTGGTTTCCGGCAATTGTAGGGTATCGCCGTGCACTCGGAATTCAGAGTTCAAATAAGGGAAATCAATGCGCTGGAGCTCGCCTTGATCAATAAAGGCACTGAGTTCTTGTAATGGCGCATAGTTCTGCAAAGTACCATTGCGAATTTCACCGTGTCCTTCTACTAAGGTTTTGCTCGCGATTTGTTCCCATTCCTCGTCGAAGGTCAGAGAAATAGTGGCTTCTACATTCGCTTCCCCAAGAAGATTAGAGGCATCGAGGTCTTCAATATCAAAACTGTTGAAGCTGGCCAGTAGTTGATCGAGCTGTATGCCGTCGGCCTTCGCATCTGCTTTAAACACATTATCTGCGCCTATTTCACTTAGGGTCCAATTCCCTGCTAGGGTGCCATCACACCCCTCAATACGCATATCATTGCCCAACATCATGGCCCCACGGTTGAATACCTTCCCGCGCAAGTTTGTGCCGTTAAAATCTCCCAAGTTCACATGGTCGATGAACAGCCCCACACTATAGTCAAAGGTAGTTTCTTCATCTGCGTCCTCCGGGGAATCCTCAAATTCCCAAAACAGTAGGGGATCGATATCGATGGTCGGGCTTTCCAAGCGCAGTTCGACCATGGGGTACCCATTGGGCTCGAGGGCGTGGTAAATCATTCCTTGAACAACGGCAGTATTTTCCTCGCTTTTCAAGAAACAGCGCTCCACCGCAACGTGTCGGCCATCTGCACTGAGTTCAGCCTCCACTTTGTCAAACACGATATTACTCTGTGCCAATCCGAAGGAGCCTTCGGTCAACTGAATCTTACCTTCAAAGAGTGGATTGCCGTATGGGGTAAGATCGTCCCAAGAGCGGAATGCTTGCTTGATCACGAGGTCTTGCCCTTGCCAAAACCCCATGGGGTCCACTAGAATATCTGTTTCGACAAAATCAAAGAGTTCATTGAGGTTTGATCCACCGCGAAGCTCGGTAATGAGCTGAGGTCTCGTACCTGAAATGGACAGTGATCCGCTGATTTCACCCGTCTTTGTCTTCACGTTGAGGGTGCCTATTTGCAATTCCGGTAAAGCTCCCCATTGCCATCGTCCTGTACAGGATACCGATGGGACGGCGATTCCATTATACACCATGGAAGAGCCGTCCGTAGAAAAATCTACTGCCCAATCTTCATAGGTGCCTTCCCAAGTCCACGAAGCGCGTAAGGCTTTGATGTCCAATTCTTCAGGTAATTCGAACAAGGGGGCATAGACCAGGGCCGCTGGAATATCCATTTGGTAAGCACTAATGCGCCCTCCATCTTGGTGGAGGAGCAGGGAAACAGGGAAGGTATGTAGTTTGAGACTTTCAGTTTCAATCCGCCATTGGTCATCACTAAAAAGCACATTTGTCGATCCTTTGAGTGGGGCATCGACTAAAAATTTGCTTTGGTCGATGGTTACATAAGTGTGTTCCAGGTCAGCTTGAAGGTCGAAAATGGTTGAAGTTCCTATGCTCCCGGAGGCAGATAAAGAGGCTATGAAGGCCTCATAGTAGGAATCTTCCTCATAGTCGTCGTAATGCAATTGCACCTTCTTGGCTTCCACATGCTGAAGATTCAATTCCGTGGATGAGGTATCGGAACGGGTCAACAGGTCCCAATTATCTCCTCGCCTCTTATCGTGACGCAAATGCACGTCACCAGAGCTTATGGCCAATTCCTCTACGGTGTAATCCCCTTGAATAACGCCTATGACGTTCATGCCAAGCCCAACTTCGGCCGCTTGAATCAACGGTGCTTCGCCTCCAAAGGGGTCTTCAATGAGCACGTCATGCAAGATGATACGCACGCGAGGAAAGCCCGAAAAAATATCGAGATCGATGGTGCTGACAGAGACGGGTGTCTTCAGCTGAGTGTTGATTTTCTCAACCCCGCCCGCAATGATTTTATCTTGATTCGAATACAGATATCCGGCACCCCCTGCTAGGACAAGGAAGAGCACGAGCGCGACGTAAGCCAATATTTTCAGCGCGCTCCTCATAGGAATTATCTGGTTTTCAGAAAGTCTATTTCCTTAGTGTCCAACAAGCGGTATTCGCCTCGGCTGAGGTTTTTCTTAGTCAGTCCCGCAAAGGACACACGGTCTAATTTTTCGATGGTATAACCCAAGGAATCAAATACGCGGTGGACCAATCTGTTTTTACCGCTTGTCACGCGAATGCCTATTTCACGCTTATTGGCTTCATTGGCATAACGGATCTCTTCAATAAAGGCCTTGCCATCTTCGAGTTCCACCCCTTTTTGAATGGCGAGCAGATCTTTCTTGGCCAAGGCCTTGTCGAGGATAACACTCAAAATTTGTACGGCACCTTTTGAAGGATGGGTAAGCTTTTTCGCAGTATCGGCATCGTTGGTGAACAGCAAAACTCCAGTCATCGAACGGTCCATTGTACCCACGGGATAGAGGCGCTCACGTGTGGCATTGCCGATGAGTTCGTCAACGCTCTTTTTCACGCGATTGTCGTTTACGGTGGTGATGAACCCTTTGGGCTTGTTCAATAACAAATA
>JAYPCB010000031.1:0-17077 GCA_038124525.1 Cryomorphaceae bacterium | reverse complement strand
TACTCAAGGTCTCCTTCGTAGCGGGTATAGTAGAAATATCCGTCCAATTCGTACGGCACCGAGCTATCGTCTTTTTTAATACGCGCGACCATCTCGTCGTATAATCGGCCTTGTAAATCTTCAGTGCCGGCCATGATTTTCTCACGATAGGCGTTCTCAGCATTCAAATAGTCAATGACTTCTGGGTTCTTGCGCTCACGCAACCAATAGAATTCGTCCACACGAGTATCCCCGTGCTCGGTCATTTCAAATGGAATTTCTTTTGCTCTAGGTTCGCCCATAGGCGTCGTATCACTCATAGTGCATTGGGTAAGAAGGGTCACAAAACTAAGACCTAAGATTGCCTTTTGTCGCATTAGGGAAGTATTTTAGAGGTGTGATCGGAATAGGTCCCTTAATGTACATAATATGAAGCACTCCATCCTAGTTCTTTGCTGCGCAGTTTTACTTACAAATTGTACGCGCCCGGAACGCATTTTAGACCTTCAAGGACACCGCGGTGCACGCGGCCTATACCCCGAAAACACCATTGCCGGCTTTACAGCGGCTTTAGAATTCCCCGAGGTGCGCACCTTGGAACTAGACCTATGTGTCACCAAGGATGACCAGCTCATCATTTCCCATGAGCCGTGGTTTAATGAGTCCATCTGTGAAGTGTCCGATACTACTCACGAAGGCTTTGCATATAGCTTGTATAAGATGACCTATGATAGCATCGCACAGTCCGATTGCGGGGCCAAAGGCCATCCAGATTTCCCTAATCAACAAGCCGTCCCTGCACACAAGCCCTTGCTCACAGAGCTATTTGCCGCTATTCAAAGTGAAGGTTTGCGCTGGCCACATTTCAATATTGAAATCAAAAGCCACCCGACTGGAGATAACATATACCACCCCGGACCGAATAAATTTGCCGCATTGGTGGCTGCGGAGCTCGTTGCTGCACACGAAGAATATCCTGAGGCAGACCTTCTCAACCACATCACGGTCCAAAGTTTCGATCCTCGGGTGTTGAGAGAAATGCGCAAGACCGCCTTGCCGGTGAAATTGGCCCTGCTCAGTGAGGAGGAAAGGACTCCCGCAGAACAAATGGACGAACTAGGCTTCCCCGTAGATATTTACAGCCCTAATTACGAGCAAATTACGCCCGAACTTATTGCATGGTGTCACTTCCGCAGAATCGCGGTGATTCCTTGGACGGTTAACGATCTGGAGCAGATGCAAGCATTGGTCGACATGGGCGTCGACGGCATCATTTCAGATTACCCAAATTTGTTTGCTGAATTAGTTTATTGACCTGCTTGAGCACGCGCTCTTTGCATGCGCTGAATCCCCCGCTTCGAACCTTCATGAGTAGGGTTGTAACTCAACGCCTCGCGATAATCCGCCTCTGCGTTGTTGATATCTCCTAAGAGTTCATAGCAATAGCCACGGGCATATAGGGCGCGGTGATTCACAGGCTGAATTCGTAAGGCCGTATTGAAATAGCCGCGAGCTTCCGGATACATCTGCAACTGCAAGTGAATGTAGCCAAGGTTGAACCAACTCTCTAGATCATCTGGGTCCAATTGTGTACAGGTCGTAAAATCCTCCAAGGCACCATTCCAATCCTCCATGCCCAAGTGGAACATACCCCTATTGTACATTGCAATTCTATTCTGTGGCTGCAATTCGACCAAGCGGTTGAAGTACGCCAACGCCAAAGGATTGCCCAATGCGCTATACAACACCCCACACATGTCCAACGCCTCGATGTATTCCGGATCCAAATCAATGGCTTTCTGAAACCACTCCAATGCCCTTGTCGTATCACCAAGGGCATCACGCATCAATAGACCTTTCAAGAAATGAGCTTCCGGATTTGTTGGGTCCAATGCTATGACCTCATCCACTAATTCCGCACTCTTCTCGAACTCGGTCACCACATGATATAATTCCGCCATCTTCAATCGGCACGGAACATTCTCCGGGTCCTCCGCCATACACTTTTGCCATGCATCTCTACTCTGGCGGGTCTCGTTCGTTGAAAAACTAATATCCCCCCATAACTCCAATGCCTTGGTCCGTGAGCTATCTAATTGCAATACCGCCGCCACATCTGCCGCTGCGTATTTCAAATTCTGTTGACGCAAATACACCTCTGCTCGAGCCTCCAACGCATCCAAATCATTGGGCGCATAGCGAATGATCTCATTCAAGCTGTCCAAAGCCGTATTGCGCTGTGTAGTTGTAGCCTCTACTGGAACTTCTTGGACTTCAGTAGCATCACTACCAGTACTTTGGCAACTCCACACGAACAGTGCTGGAAGTAAAAGGAGGAATTTTCTCATAGGTCAAAAATGAGGCAAAAAAAGAGCCCCGCCAAGCGGCGGGGCTCCTATATCTAAATCTAGATCAGATTAGAAGTTGTAACGGAATGTTGCATTCCAAGTACGACCGAATCCCATCCAAACATAATTCGCAGTACTGATACCGTTCCAAGTATCATCACCTGCTCCTGCGTGAATGTTTGAGTTAGATTCTGCGATGTACATAGTGTTCGCTACGTTGTTCACGTTCAAACGCAAAGACGCCATATTGCCGGCCAACTCGAATCTTGAAGTAAGACCCATATCGATTAGGTTATATGATGGTAATTGCAATGCACCCATGTTATCTGGGCTCTCGAAGTCTGAATCGTTGATTGAGTAATCAGCGTACAAACCGTCTACGTAACGGAAACCTAGGTCAGCGCTCAAGTTCTTAGCGATCTTGTAATCTGCACCCAAGTACATGGTAGTCTGTGCAGCATCACCCACCTTAGCACCTTCAGTGTACAAAGTAGTTGAACCGATCAAAGCGTTGTTATCATCGTATACTTCAGCCTCAAAGTTGTTCAAGTACTTCCAATCACCCAAAGAAGCCATAGCGTTTAGACGAAGGTTGCTGCTCACGTTGTAGCGAGCTTCTAGTTCCAAACCTCTGTGGTTTACATCGATGTCTTTGAACTGTGCAGTACCGTCTACACCGTTCAAATCAACGCCGCGAGAGATGAAACGATTACCCCAGTTTGTGTTATAAACGTTCACATTCACTTGCAAGTCGTTGGTGATGTATGCGTAACCCAATTCGAATGATTGGATGATTTCGTTCTGCAAATCTGGGTTGATGTTATTAGCGTATCCAGGGAATACAGCGTCGAACAATGGCTGACGAGCAATAACCCCAGCGTTGAAGAATACGTTCATTTCTTCATTCAGGTTGTAGTTCGCACCACCTTTAATGTATCCACCAGTCAATGGAGCCCAGTCAGAAACAGGGTTTGTTGGTTGATCGAAGTAATCGATACGACGGTAGTTCTGCTGAGACCAACCTGCTTGCATTACTGCAGTTAGTTTGTCTTGGTCGTTGTACTCAACCATACCGTTCACACCTGCCCACTGTACGCGGCCGATGTTGTAGTAATCAAGTTTTGGACCTGCCAAACCAGTGTTTGCGAATGGATTCGCATCAATAGTCGTTTCAATAATTTGACCGTTAGAGTTCTTGTTACCTGTAGAGTAGTAACCGTCAAGACCCATCAAGTCGTTCAATGCGCGGTAGTGGTAACCAGTGTAATCACGTAGATCCACACCTGCACTCATTTTAAAGTTACCAGTAGTGTACTCCAAGTTTGAGATCACACCGTACCAGTTGTGAGAGTTCATAGAAGCACGACGTACCAATACTGCACGGTTTACGTTGCTATCACGGAATCCGTTAGAACCAATTCTCATGCCAGTGAAGGCTGAGATATCACCAGTGTATCCAGAAGTAGAAGCTTGGTTTTCTGCAACCAATGCATCAAAGTCGATGAATCCATCTGCATCACGTGCACCACGACCATCAGCACCGCCGTTAGCGATATCCAGGTGAGAGTACAAATCTTTACGGTAAGGAAGGATGTCCAAAGTCGAGTTGCGGAAGTTGTTTCCACGAGGACCTGTACCACCACCACGACCGGCAGAACCGTATACAGAAGTAGCTAGTTTAAGGTCGCTGTTGATGTCCCAATCCCAGTTCAACGTTGCCAATGGCTTGTTGTAGAAGTTACGACGCATAGAGAACTCTTGCTTTTGACCGTCGATCGTTCTTGTACCACCGTTAGAGTTCCAACGTGGATCGATAACGCCGTCGTTCAAAGCCATTCCACCGTCACCGAAGTAATCGTAATCACGCAAGCTTACCCAAGCATCGCGTTGGTGGTGCCACTGACCTGCTCCCAAGAAAGAGAAGTTCAAGCTGTGGTTAGAACCTTTAGGATCGTAAGCGATTGCAGCGAAGTAAGTGTATCCCTCACCTTGCGTGTTGTGTACGTAACCGTTACCCATCCAACGGCTCAACAAGAATGAAGAAGCCCATCCTTTGTCGTTGCGGCCAGTGTTGTAAGAAACACCTGTTTTGATGTAACCGTCGTTACCCACACCAGCTGTTACAGTACCGCCTTCTTTGTTTTCAGCAACTTTTGTGAAGATACTTACGGTACCACCCACAGAAGGCACTGCCAAACGGGAAGCACCAAGACCGCGCTGGATCTGGATACCGGAGGCAACATCTGTCAAACCTTGCCAGTTCGACCAGTATACCCAACCGTTCTCCATATCGTTCACAGGCTGACCGTTGATCAAGAAAGAAGTATTTCTCTGGTCAAAACCACGCAAAGAGATACGAGAATCACCGTATCCACCACCTTGCTTGGTCGCGTAAACACCTGGAGTGTTGTTCATAATTTCAGGGAACTCCATGTTCCCTACTTTCAAGGAAATATCAGATGGTGAAATAGTAGAAACTGCAACAGGAGTCTCGCGAACCTTTGCAATATCAATCACATCTGACGTCACTGTGATCTCGTCCAGCATGTTGAACAAGGAATCTGCAGAAGCAGAAGCATCCTGGGCACTCAAGCTAAAAGAAGCAAGCAATGCACCTGCGAATAGTAAAGCCTTTTTCATGTTTGTTTGTGAAATGGTTATTTGTTGAATAAAAATATAGCCATTTAACAAACTATTAACCCTTCTTGTGTTACCATACCTTAAAGTTTTATCAACCACTTATAAACAAAAAGGCGCTGAAAATCAGCGCCTTGTGCAAACTAGGTATAGTTATGTGGATTACTTTGCAGTAGCTTCGATCGCTTCCTTAATCTTAGCTTCAACTTCTTCGGCTAATTCCGGGTTGTCAATGAACAACTGTTTCACCGTATCGCGACCTTGACCGAGACGGGTTTCTCCATAGCTGAACCATGAACCGCTCTTGGTTAAAATATCGTGCTCCACACCCAAATCAATGATCTCACCCGCCTTGGAAATTCCTTGACCGTACATGATATCAAACTCAGCCAATCTAAATGGGGGCGCTACTTTATTCTTCACCACTTTAACACGTGTGCGGTTCCCCATGACTTGGTCGCCATCCTTAATTTGAGTAGAGCGACGAATATCTAGACGTACAGAACTGTAGAACTTCAAGGCATTACCACCGGTGGTGGTCTCTGGATTTCCGAACATTACACCGATCTTCTCACGTAGCTGGTTGATGAAAATACATGTACAGTTTGTTTTGCTGATCGTACCAGTCAGTTTACGCAATGCTTGAGACATCAAACGCGCTTGGAGACCTACACGAGCATCACCCATTTCACCTTCAATCTCAGCTTTAGGCGTCAACGCCGCTACAGAATCAATAATCAAAATATCTACTGCACCGGAACGAACGAGGTTATCTGCAATTTCGAGTGCCTGCTCACCATTATCTGGTTGAGAGATGATCAACTCATCAGTATTCACTCCTAATTTTTGAGCATAGAAACGATCAAAAGCATGCTCTGCATCAACGAAGGCAGCAATTCCTCCACGACGCTGGCATTCCGCAATGGCGTGCAAGGTCAAGGTGGTTTTACCCGAACTCTCTGGTCCATAAATTTCAATGACTCGACCTGTAGGGTAGCCACCTACACCTAAGGCTATATCCAAAGTCAACGATCCCGTAGGAATGGCATCGACTTCAATCACTGGGGCATCCCCCATTTTCATTACTGTTCCTTTGCCGTAGGCTTTGTCCATACGGTCCATGGTGAGTTTGAGTGCCTTCAGTTTGGCGTCTTTATCTGCGCTCATAATCTTAGAATGCTAAAAATATTAGAATTATACAAATGTAGGACTTCCTTTGAATTGTCCAAGCCCTTTCTAATAATTTATGCGGAAAAGTTGAAATTTAATAGAGCGCTAAGACTTGGTCTACTGCTTCCTTGGTTTTCACCTTGCCTATAAAATGTTCGATTTTACCCTGTTCATCAATCACATAAGTATGGCGATAAATACCCTCATATTCATTACCCATAAACTTCTTCCATCCCCAAGCTTCATAAGCCATGATGATCGATTTTTCTTCGTCTGAAATGAGGTTGTAATTCAATTCTTGTTTGGTCGCGAAATTGAGCTGACGCTTTACTGAGTCTGCGCTCACACCTATTACTTCAAATCCTTTTGCCGCCAAATCCGAGTAGTGATCTCTAAAATCACAAGCCTCTACAGTACATCCTGGAGTAGATGCTTTGGGGTAGAAAAAGAGGATGATTTTCTTTCCTCGAAACTGTTCTGAAGTGATGGTTTCTCCGTTCTGATTTACACCTGAAAATGCCGGTGCTACGCTGCCAATTTCTAAAGCCATGGTCAATAAGTTTTATTTCTCAACAACTCGAAGTTATGTTTGTTTCCTAGGATAGACCACTTGTTGATCATTTTTAGTTTTCCACATGACCAAAGCAGAAAAAATTGACTTCGCCCTGACCACTTTAGAGCACTTATACCCGGAAACCCCGGTGCCGCTGGACCACAAAGACCCCTTCACTTTGTTGGTCGCTGTGGTACTCAGCGCGCAGTGCACGGACGAGCGAGTCAATCAAATCACACCCAAGCTTTTTGCCGTGGCAGATAACCCCTACGACATGGCCAAAATGACCGTGGAAGAAATTGCCGCGATCATCCGCCCTTGCGGATTGGTTCCAATGAAGAGTAAGGGCATTCACTCCTTCAGCAAGACCATCGTGGAAGAATACGGTGGTAAAGTCCCGGCGAGCTTTGAAGCCTTGGAGGCCATGCCCAGTGTGGGGCACAAAACAGCCAGTGTGGTCATGAGTCAAGCCTTTGGGGTTCCCGCATTTCCGGTAGATACGCACATTCATCGCTTGATGTACCGCTGGGGTTTCTCCAACGGCAAGAGTGTAGAGCAGACCGAACGGGATGCGAAGCGATTGTTCCCTCGCGAACTTTGGAACAAACTTCACCTGCAAATCATATTCTACGGTCGTGAATATAGCCCCGCACGGGGGTGGGATTTGGAGCGCGACATCATCACGAAGACGGTGGGACGACGCTCTGAGATTGCGAAATGGGAGAAGGAGCAATGGGCCAAAGCGAAAAAGAAATCAGGTAAAAAAAGCTAAGGGCGAATTCTTACTTTTACAGCCTTAAAAAACCCGAAGCACAGATATGGGACGCGCATTTGAATTTAGAAAAGAACGCAAGTTTAAACGTTGGGCAGGGATGGCGAAGACCTTCTCTCGCATCAGCAAGGATATCATCATGGCCGTTAAAGAAGGCGGCGACAACCCAGATTCTAACTACAGACTTCGCATGTTGTTGCAAAATGCCAAGGCAGCCAATATGCCAAAAGACAATGTGGAGCGCGCCATTAAAAAGGCGATGTCTAAGGATCAGAGCGACTACAAAACCATCATTTACGAAGGGTACGGTCAACACGGCATTGCAGTGTTGGTAGAAACGGCAACCGACAACAACACCCGCACGGTGGCGAACGTACGCTCGTACTTTAACAAGTGTGATGGTTCTTTGGGAACCTCAGGCTCCGTGGAATTCATGTTCGAGCACAAGTGCCACGTGAAGATTGCGGCGGGAGAGATTGATGTGGAGGAATTAGAATTTGAACTCATTGATTTCGGTGCGGAAGATGTGTTCAAGGATACCGAAGAGAAGGACGGTGAGGAAACGGAAGTGATTATGGTCTATGGCCAATTCTCTGAGTACGGCAACATCACCAAAGGTTTGGAGGAATTGGGCCACGAGATTATAGAATCTGGGTTTGAATATATCCCGACGACCACGAAGGAAATCAATGAAGAACAGACGAAGGACATCGAAAAACTCATCGAGAAACTCGAGGAGGACGACGATGTACAAAACGTATATACGACCATGCGCTAAGCACAGTTCGTTCCAAATAAAAAAGGCGCCCGATGGGCGCCTTTTTTTATACTACTCTTTTCAATTTTCGCAGCGAGCTGCGTTCAATTTGTGATTTCGCATAGTCGAGCGTGATGACCAATTCTTTGTGCTCCGCACCCGGCGCATCAAACATGTGTTCGTTCAAGATCGCCTCACAAACGCTGCGCAAACCGCGGGCACCCAACTTGTACTCGAGCGCCACATCAACGATGTAATCAAATACTTTTTCTTCGAAGGTCAAGGCAATGCCGTCCATGTGGAACAAGTGCTGGTATTGCTTAATCAGCGCGTTTTTCGGCAAAGTCAAGATCGCTTGCAGGGCATCACGGTCCAGTGGAGACATAAACGTTACAATAGGCATACGCCCGATGAGCTCTGGAATCAAACCGAAGGACTTGAGGTCAGACGGAGTGATGTAGCTCAAGAGGTCCTCGTCTTCAATGTGGTCGCGAACTTCCTTGGAATAGCCGAGGGTGGACGAGTTTAATCGGCCACTGATCTTCTTTTCTATACCTACGAAAGCGCCACCGGAGATGAAGAGGATGTTCTTGGTATCTACCTCGATGTACTTCTGATCTGGGTGCTTGCGGCCTCCTTTCGGCGGCACGTTCACTTTCGAACCTTCGAGCAACTTCAAGAGCCCTTGCTGCACCCCTTCGCCACTCACGTCGCGAGTGATGGACGGGTTATCTCCCTTGCGTGCGATCTTATCGATCTCATCGATGAAGACGATCCCAACCTCAGCTTTGGTCAAATCATAATCTGCCGCCTGAAGCAAGCGCGTCAAGATGCTTTCTACATCTTCACCTACGTATCCCGCCTCCGTCAACACCGTGGCATCAACAATGGTAAAAGGCACATTCAGCATTTTGGCGATGGTGCGCGCCAACAGGGTTTTCCCCGTTCCTGTATTTCCTACGAGAACGATATTGCTCTTATCAATTTCTGGAGCATCCTTCACCGGCACAGTCCCGATGCGCTTGTAGTGGTTGTACACCGCTACACTCAGGGTGCGCTTGGCCGCTTCTTGCCCGATGATGTATTCATCGAGGTGCGATTTGATTTGCGCTGGCGTGTAATTGAACTCTGGCTTGCCCGCTATCTCGAGCGGATTAGATTGGGGTTGCTCGCCTAATTCCGCATGCAAGATGCCACCCGCTTGGCTCACACACTTATCACAGATGTGTGAATCCATACCGGCAATCATCATATCAACTTCATCCTTGTTTCTGCCGCAGAATGAACAGTGGATCACGGAATTATTATCGCTCATTACTTCGCTTGGTTCTTGCCGAGAAGAATTTCATCCACCATACCGTAGGCCTTCGCTTCTTCCGAAGTCATCCAGTAGTCGCGATCTGAATCTGCTTCTACCTTATCGAACGGCTGTCCGCTGTGGTGGGCAATGATGCTGTAGAGCTCTTTCTTGAGCTTCAAGATTTCTTGCAAGGTGATCTCCATATCTGAAGCCTGGCCTTGAGCACCGCCCATAGGCTGGTGGATCATGATACGGCTGTGCTTCAGGGCTGAGCGCTTTCCAGCGGTTCCTGCACACATCAACACGGCACCCATGGAGGCAGCCATACCTGTACAGATCGTAGCTACATCAGGGTTGACCACTTGCATGGTATCATAAATTCCCAAACCGGCATAGACTGACCCGCCTGGAGAATTGATATAGATCTGAATGTCTTTTTTCGCATCCGCACTTTCCAAGAACAACAGTTGTGCTTGCACGATGTTGGCGACTTGGTCGTTGATGCCGGTGCCCAAGAAAATGATACGATCCATCATCAAACGTGAAAATACGTCCATCTGCGCCACGTTCATTTGGCGCTCTTCGATGATATAAGGTGTCAATGAGGCATCGACATATTGGTCCACATACATGCTTTGAATGCCGACATGCTTGGTGGCGTATTTCTTGAATTCTTTACCGAAATCCATTCGTTGGTTGTTTTAAGGTGATTGAATTATTTGGCGTTTGCCGTTACCAATTTAATGAAATCATCATAGGTAACTTCCTTCTCCTCTACCTTAAAGTTCTCTTTGTAGTACGTCAACAGCTTGGCGTTGTACACTTGGTCGTTCAAACGACGTGCTTCTTCCTCGTTTTTCAACGCGTTTTCAGCGATGCCCTTGAGCATCTCGTCGTCCATCACTTGTTGGCCGTATTGTTGGAACTGGGCTTTTACCAAACCAACGGTGTGGTCGAGCAGTTCTTCTTGGCTTACGCTGATTTCGCCCATTTGAATGACTTTGTTCTCAATCAATTGGTAACGCAATCCCTTTTCAGTCTTATCCCAATCCGCTTCTACTTCTTCCGCAGTCAATGGCTTCTCACCAGAGGTCTGCATCCATTTTTTCAAGAACGCTACAGGTAGGTCGAATTTCGTTTTATCCAACAGGTATTCTGCCACGTTGTTCATGAAGTACTGGTCGGCTTCGTTCGCGTACATGCGCTCAGCTTCCTCCTTCATGCGCTCGCGCATTTCCTTTTCAGTGGTTACTTCACCTTCACCGTATACCTTATCAAAAAACTCTTGGTTGAGTTCTGCAGGCTCCATGCGAGTGACGTTCGTCAATTTAAATTCAAATGAACCGGTAGAAGCTTCGAGCTGTGCATCTGTCACGCCCAATAATCCAGCAACGTTGTAGTCCTTGCCGAAAGATTTAGCCGCATCAAATACCACGGTGTTGCCCATGCCCATTTTGCAAAGGTCGCCTTGTGCTTTCTTCGTTTTAAGGTTGCTGCCCATGAACTGAGCTTCTTCTTTCACGATACCGTCGGCAACTGCATTTCCGTCTTTATCGACCTCTGTTAGGGAGCCGTGGAACATGTCCTCTGCTTCTGCCTTTTCTGGAGTCACCATCTTGCCGTAGCGAGAGCGGATATCTTCCATGTAGGTATCCAATACTTTCTTGTCGGCTACGACCTTAGCACCTTTAACCTTGTTCTTCTTGGTAATGCTCACCTCAAACTCTGGTGAAAGACCGATCTCGAACTGGAATTCGTACGTTCCTGGGGTATCAAAATCGATCGTTTCTTGTTCTACTGGTAGTGGATTGCCCAAGATGTTGAGCTTCTCACTAGTGATGTAGTTGTAGATGCCGTCTTGCAAAATCTTGTTGATCTCATCAATGAGCACAGATTTTCCGTACTGCTTTTTAATCAAACCCATAGGCACTTTTCCTGGGCGGAATCCCGGGATGTTCGCGCGCTTGCGGTAGTTCTCCAATACGCCGTTTACCTTCTCTTGGTAATCTTCTGGAGTAATTTCTAGAGTCACCAAAAGGTTTAGTGCATCTACTTCTTTCTTGCTAATGTTCATTTGTGTCCAATTAAATTTTGCAAAACCCCCTTCGAAAAGGGGTCGCAAAGGTACATAACATTTTGCCTTTTATTGGGATTGCTTTAACGTAAGGAAATGCCCGTTCTTTTCGCAAAGATTGTACCTTGCCAATATCTATGTTAGCCCGACTTATGCAGCGTAAAAATCTCAAGTACCTCCTCCCTATTCTCATAGGGGCTCTCGTCGTTTTAAGTTTCAAACTTCTCGGTCCTCAGGAAGAGAAAGAACAGGTCATTTTTTCCTTGGTTCGCGATGCCTTGACGAATGTGCATTTGCAGCCTAGACCGGTGGATGATGAGATGAGCGCAGAGGTATATGAGAATTACTTGAAGTCGTTGGACTACAACAAACTGTTTTTGACGCAAGAGGAATTGGCCCCGCTAGAATCTTTCCGCTACCTCCTCGACGATGCGTTTCACCAAAACAACACCGCATTTTTTGAGCTCAGTTACAACCTCATTACCACAGGCATCGAACGCTCAAAGAACATATATACCGAGCTGTTACAGGAGCCTTTCGATTATACCACGGAGGAATATACTTGGACCGATGCGGAGAGCAAATCCTTTCCCGCGGACCAAAGCGCCTTGGTGAATGAATGGCGCAAGCACCTGAAATGGCGCATTATTAATCGCATTCACGAGAAGGAGCAGGCACAGGAAGAAGACCTTGAGAACGGAGAAAAGGATGCGCTCAAAACCTTTGAAGAATTTGAGCAGGAAGCCCGCGAAAAGGAATTAGAACTACAAAACGAGTGGTATTCCGACCTCATGGACGTGACCCGCCTCGAGTGGTTTGGCATGTACATGAATGCTTATTGTGAAGTCTTCGATCCACACACCAACTACCTCGCGCCTCAACAAAACGAAAACTTTGAGCTCAGCATGACAGGCCAGTTTGAAGGGATCGGCGCCCAGTTAAAAAAGGAAGGCGATTACATTGCTATCGAGCGCATCATCGCAGGCTCTGCCTGTTGGCGTCAAGGCGACCTCGAAGCCGGTGACAAGATCATTGCCGTGGCCCAAGGGGACGAGGAGCCTGTCGATGTGGTCGGTTACAAAATCAGTGAAGGCATTAAGCTTATTCGCGGTAAAAAAGGCACTGAAGTGCGCCTTACTGTAAAGAAAAAGGACGGCTCACGTATGGTCATCCCTATCATTCGCGATGTAGTGGAACTCGAAAGCACCTTCGCCCGTAGCGTCGTCTTAGACGGCGGGATCTACGACCGCAAAAGCGCAGAAAACAAAGGACGTATAGGCACCAAAACCGGCTACATTCGTCTGCCTAAATTCTACGTCGACTTCTACAAGAGCACGAACAGAAATGCGGCAGATGATATTCAAGCGGAGATTGAAAAACTCAAAGCCGAGGGCGTGGAGGGCATTGTGTTCGACCTTCGCAGCAACGGCGGGGGTTCATTGCAGGCGGCTATTGAAATTGCAGGGTTGTTTACTCAGAAGGGCCCTATGGTGCAGGTGAAAAACTTCCAAAGCGGTACTCGCGCCAAGAGCAACCGAGGAAATAAAATCTATTGGGACGGACCGCTGGTCATCCTCGTCAACGAATACAGCGCCTCAGCCTCTGAAATCGTCAGTGCCGCACTCCAAGACCGTGGACGTGCCTTGATTGTGGGTCCGTCAAAGTCCACCTTCGGAAAAGGAACCGTACAGAACATGTTTGATTTCGACCGCGCCGTGGGCGGCAACCTCAACAGCCTAAAACCACTCGGCGCCATTAAAATCACCACAGAGAAATTTTACCGCATCAACGGCGGCACCACCCAGCTGCAAGGGGTTATTCCAGATATTTCTTTGCCGGGCGCCTACGATGAGATTGCCATCGGCGAGAAGGAATACGATCATGCCTTGGCGGTAGACTATGTCGAAAAAGCGACCTATGCGGTAGAAAAGAATTGGACCAAGGCCTTTGACCGCGCGAAGAAAAGAGCGGCAGAGCGCTTGGCTACGGAACCGACCTACGATGCGTTCAAGGAATATGCACAGTGGATTGCCAAGGGCGAGGAAAACAAACGCATCCCGTTGAACTATGGGGATTACGTGGCTTTCCAAGATTCTATCTCGGCGCAAAGTGATTTGTTTAAGAACATCAACAAGGCACCGGACAGCCTCGGTGTTGTTGCCCTCCCCGACCACCTCACCATGTTTGAAACAGATTCTGCGCAAGCGGATATTTACCAGAAGTGGTATAAGAATTTATCGCGTGACCTCGTGCTGCGCGAAGGGGTAAAAGTGGTCAATGATTTGGTCAAGTAACATACAAACCTTCACCCGCCATCCTGGCGCCTGGTTCATCCTGGGCCTTATCCTCTGTGCCATTTTCGCGCCACTGCTGGTGTTGGACAGTAGCGATATGGCCAATGACATGGACCTCCAAAGGGCGATGCTCGCTCCAGGCTCGTCCAGCGAGATGGGTACGCACTGGTTCGGAACGGATAAGTTTGGTCGAGATCATTTTTCTAGGATCATTTTAGGCAGCCGCATTTCCCTCACCGTGGGATTGATCGCCGTGAGCATCAGCTTGGTCATTGGCATTCCCGTAGGAGCTGCAGCCGGTTATTTTGGCGGCCGCGTGGACCAATTCTTGTCTTGGCTCATGTCCGTGCTTTGGTCTATTCCCACCCTCTTGCTGGTCATCGCCCTAACCTTCGTCCTAGGCAAAGGCCTCACACAGGTATTCATCGCCGTGGGACTGACCATGTGGGTCGAGGTGGCCCGTGTAGTTCGGGGCCAATTCTTAGCTGAAAAACAAAAAGAATATGTCGAGGCGGCCAAGGTCCTTGGCTTCGGCACCGCCCACATCATGTTCAAGGAAATCCTACCCAATACTTGGGGACCGCTTTTGGTCATTTGCACGACCAATTTTGCCAGCGCCCTCCTCATCGAAAGCGGCCTCAGCTTCCTCGGCATCGGTGCCCAACCCCCTATGCCTTCTTGGGGCAGCATGATTCGCGATTATTACCCCTACCTGATGACAGGTAAAGCCTACCTGAGTCTCATCCCAGGTGCGTTGATTGCCGCAAGTGTATTGAGTTTGAATAGCCTCAGCGCCGCCTTGAGTAAGGATCAATAGCGCAGGGCAAAAGAGTGTACTTCAGGCACCACCACATTGGCCGCACCCGCCGGCGCATGAACGCCCATATAATCCAGAAAATCTTGTCGGTCCCAATTCTCCGCACCCAAACTGTCGAGGTGCGCCGTAGGTAATTGGTTATCCACCAACCCCACACCCACATTGGCCAAATATTGACACATGCCGATGTAGGCGTATTTCGAAGCATTCTTCACGCTGTGGAACATGCTCTCGCCCACAAACACATTCCCGGTCATCACCCCAAAGGTTCCACCGATCAATTCCTCGCCGTCCCAAACCTCAAAGCTATGGGCACGCCCTTGATGGTGCATGGCGGCAAAGTTCTCTAAGAACATCTCTGAAATCCAGGTACCCGCCTGTCCGGGACGCGGCATGGTGCTGCACCCCTCGAGAACCTTATCAAAGGCCGTATTGACCGAAAAGCGCCAAGTACCTTTATTGATATAGGGGCGCATGCTCTTGGCCACCACCACCGCATCGGTAGACGTGACGCTGCGCACCGGTGGTGAGAACCAAAAGACCACCCCATCCTGATCGAACCAAGGAAAAATCCCTGTCGGATAGAGGCGTTCGTACATTTCTGGGTACAGCTCCCAAGACAGCGCAATCAGCCCTTCTTCATTGGCCGCATCATTGGGGTTTGGAACTTCCCAATCCCCTTGACCGATGAAATATAACGGGCTGTTGATGCTGTTCATTTAAAGCTTATTTAAAACGGTAGATCGTCGTCTAGCACATCAGAACCTCCTGACGGTGCTTCAAACGGCTGGCCTTGTGGCGGCAAATCAGATGGACCAGGACCGGCCCCTTGCACCGCATTCATACGCCAAGCCTGCAAGGTGGTGTAGTAGCGGGTAGCACCTCCTTGTGGCGGGGTCCACTCGCGACCGCGAATGTTAAATTCCACATTCACCTCTTGACCTACTTGGAAGTTGTTCAATACCGAAGTTTTGTCTTGTGTAAATTCAAAACACAAGGTTTGTGGATATTGCTCTTTGGTTTGAACTACGAATTCGCGTTTTCTGAAACGATCAGAAACCACTTGCTCGTCCATAATCTTTTGGATTCTGGCTTCTATTTGCATGCATTTACCCTCTTAACGGGCCGATTTATCTATTAATAATACTTTCCAAGCTTCGTGCACTTGGTCGTTGTCTAACAATTCTTTTGCCATCTCGTGCAACTGCTCGCGCAACTCAATGCCGTCGGCAAAGTTTTGCAATATACGTCGCACATCAAAGTCATTTTTCATGGCTTCGATTTCGGCATCTGTGGGAAGGACGGTCACCGAACCTAATTGGCCCAAATTATTCCCCGTCAAGATCGTCGAACGACGAATAACCTCTGGAATTTGATCCACGCCAATACCCACTGGCGGCGGGCTCAGCTTAAACAGCGCATCCCCTGAGGCACGCACCCACCAATGACGGCCCATACGCCCCACCAAATCTATTTCTTCCTGGTCTATGCCGCCGTCTTCCGCCAACACTCGGTCCGCAATGTGAATGCGCTTGATCAAACACATGACCAAATTCCCGGCCCCGCCTTCCTCTCCCAAATGGAAGATGTCGCGAACCTCACATTCTAAGCTCACAGGGCTTTCCTTCACGCGCTTCGCTTGCACCACTTCGGAATCCACCGGCGTCAAACCACTCTTGATAAACTCATCTACCGAGGAATCGTATTCTGCCGAGCTCAAGTTCACCTGCTGCGCCACATCGTAGCTCACCACGTTCACCACACACTCCTTTTGCACCATACAATTGTGCAGCGTGTCCTTCGTCGTATTGTCTCTCACGCGTCTCGCCGGCGAAAAAATCACCACAGGTGGGTTCGAAGAAAAAATATTGAAGAAGCTATACGGACTCAAATTGTTGTTGCCGTACTCGTCCACCGTACTCACCAACGCGATAGGTCTAGGGCCTATGGCGCCTAGCAATTTCATGTGGCGTTCTTTGGTAGTTATGTCGTCTGGATTGAATGTCGCCATGGGACCAATGATTTGTCACAAAGTTAATTTTTACTGGGGCCAATTCTTTTTTCTTGTCAAACTAATTTTCTCTATATATTTGCCCTCCCAATTGCTGCGGATGTGGTGAAATTGGTAGACACGCTAGTTTTAGGCACTAGTGCTCCGGCGTGAAGGTTCGAGTCCTTTCATCCGCACAAGTAAATCCCGACCAGGAAACTGGTCGGGATTTTTTGTTTCCACACCGAACAAAGCTTGCTTTAGTGAGGGGTGGAAACAAAAAAGCCGAACCATGCGGAGCATGGAGGGATTTACTTGAATGCAACCCCAACAAGGTCCGCCAATCTTTTGCGCTAGCAAAAGTTGGCAATCCTTTCTACCACGAC
>JAYPCB010000030.1:0-17819 GCA_038124525.1 Cryomorphaceae bacterium | reverse complement strand
AGGTCGTCATGAACGAGCTGTCGATCATGTACCAAAGCTCGCGGTCGTTTTGTTGTTTGGCGCCGAGGATGCTGTAGAAATTGGCCCCAGATTCCCCCACCGTGTAACTTCCAAACTCGCTGAAAATATTCGGCTCAGAAACGTTGGCGTGGTCACACATGGTTTTTACTTGGGCAATGATTTCTTCCGCCATGTACTCATAATCGAAGTCCATGCCCAGGCTTGTTTTGATAGGGAATCCACCGCCGATATTCAAGCTATCCAACGTCGGGCAGATGCGCTTAAGGTCGATGTAGACCATCACACATTTGCGCAATTCGTTCCAGTAATAGGCCGTATCCTTAATGCCGGTGTTGATGAAGAAGTGCAACATCTTCAGCTCGGCCAAATCGTTATCGGCAATCTTATTCTTGTAGAAATCTACGATATCGCGGTACCCGATGCCCAATCGCGAGGTGTAGAACTCAAATTTTGGCTCTTCCTCCGAAGCGATGCGGATGCCCACCTTCGCCTTGTGTTCAAGACGTGAGGTCAATTCTTCCAATTCCTCCACGTGGTCAATCACGTTGATGGTATTGCGGTGACCGTCATTGATTAAGCCGGCGATATTGTCGAGGTATGCGGGGGTTTTGTAGCCGTTGCACACGACGAATTGGTCCTCTCCTAACAACCCCTTCGCCTTCATCTTACGAACGATATTAATGTCGAACGCGCTGGAAGTTTCCATGTGGACTTCGTTCTCCAACACGCGCTCCATGACAAAGCTGAAGTGATTGCTTTTTGTACAGTAACAGTAGTGGTATTCCGCGTCGTAATCCACCTTGGCCATGGCCACGTGGAAAATGCGTCGAGCGCGTTGGATGTTCTCGTCAATCTTTGGCAAATAGGTCATGCGCAAAGGCGTGCCGTATTCTTTGACGATAGGCATCAGATCCAGTCCGTTCCACTCGAGTGTCCCGGCATTGTTCAGTTCAAACTCCTCGGTAGGCCAATCAAAGGTCTGTTCAACGAGGTCCAGATATTTATTTTTCATTTCCGTAAAAAGGTGCGCAAATGTATGGCCAACTTTCAATTTTGCAACTCCTTAATTTTGAAGTTGATGTGGCAATAAATTTGATTCAATATAAGTCAATTAGGACCAATTAGGCGGTAAAGCGTACCTCAACCGGCGCAAACCCTTCCACCTCGAGCGTAAAGGAATCGCCATTTTCGACCGGAACCATAGGTCCGAGCGCACCAGATAGCAATACCTCTCCTTTCATCAAAGGTCGTCCTCCAGCAGCCATGGTCTTCGCCAACCATAATGCTGCATTCAACGGATCCCCCATACACGCTTCGCCCGAGCCTTCACTGGCCACCGCGCCGTTTTTCTTCAACGCCATACGGACCTCAGCAGTTTGTACCTCAGTTAAAGGTTTTCCTTCTTCTCCGAGGATGTAGTGCGAGCCGGAGGCGTTGTCGGCGATGGTATCTGAGATGCGAATGTTCCAGCCTTCGATGCGGGAGCCCACCACTTCAATGGAGGCTCGCACTTCTGCAATCGCGGCTTTTAATTCTTCTAGGGTCACATCTTCATTGGGAAGGTCGGCCCCAAGTACGAAGGCCAATTCTCCTTCAACCTTGGGTTGCATGAGCTCACTCATGCTGATCGTGCCCGTGGCGCTGCGGTCCATGGTATGGAACAAAATGCCGTAATCCGGCTGGTCTACGCCGAGCTGTTGCTGAACTGCTGGGCTGGTAAGGCCAATCTTCTTGCCCACGATGCGCTCACCATCCTTCATACGCAATGCAACGAGCTCTTGCTGTATGACATAGGCCGTTGGAATGTCGTTGTTGATCTGGTCGCGTAAAGGGGCGATGGTTTGGCCAGATTTTAAGGAATCATAGAGGGCCTTGGCATGGTCGAAAACAGATGACATATCTCAGAATTTACACCTCGAAGTTACACTATATTTGTAGGGAACCCACAAACAGAATAGTATGCCATTCTATCAACAAGTTGGAAGCATTCCCCACAAAAGGCACACGCAATTTCGCAAGGCCGATGGGAGTTTGTACCACGAGGAACTCTTTGGAACTATAGGATTTGACGGGATGTCTACCCTGCTCTACCACGAACATCCACCGACCATGGTGAAGGATATTTTGGAGAGTGTGGACGTTGCGCCGAAAGTCGCCGTGGACAAGAACATGAAAGCGTACCTGCTGGAAGGTTTTAAAGTCCCCGCGACCGACGATTACCTCTCGTCAAGAACGCCAGTGCTGACCAATAGCGATTTGACTATTTCATTGGCCGCGCCGAAAAAGAGCATGTCGGACTATTTCTACAAGAATGCCCAGCAAGATGAGATGGTATTCGTCCACGAAGGATCGGGAACGCTATACACGCAGATGGGCGCTTTGGCCTTTGGACCTGGCGATTATTTGATCATTCCACGCGGAATGATTCAGCAATTCCATTTTGATACGGAAGCCAATAGATTATTTATCGTGGAAAGTGGCTCGCCTATTTATACGCCGAAGCGCTATAGAAATTGGTTTGGCCAATTATTAGAGCACAGCCCTTATTGCGAACGTGATTTCCGTGCACCGGCCCACGTGCCTGCGAAAAACGAATTAGGTGATTTCACCATCAAGGTGAAGAAGGAGGATATGATCCACAACTACATCTATGCCTCTCACCCCTTTGATGTCGTCGGATGGGACGGGTTCAACTACCCCTACGCCTTCAACATCAAAGATTTCGAACCCATTACCGGACGTGTGCACCAACCGCCACCGGTACACCAAACCTTCGAAACCAACACCTTTGTGGTATGTTCTTTCGTACCTCGTTTGTACGATTACCACCCACAGGCCATCCCGGCACCGTACAACCACAGCAACATCGATTCAGATGAGGTGTTGTACTACGTGGACGGCGATTTCATGAGCCGCAATAATATTGAGCGCGGTCACATCACCTTGCACCCTGCGGGCATCCCACACGGACCGGCACCGGGTACCTACGAAGGTTCCATCGGCAAAAAAGGAACCGAAGAATATGCGGTGATGGTCGATACCTTCAAGCCATTAAAAGTCACAGAACAGGCCATTGCCTTGAGCGATGGCAAATACCACAAGAGCTGGATCAAATAACCTACGATCATGACAAACACACTACCTAAACAATTTGCAGATGCCCAAGATTTCCTTGAATTATGGGGAACCGATCACGTAGAAATCTACGTGGGGAATGCAAAACAGAGTGCCTACTACTTTAAGACCGCCTTCGGATTCCAAGAGGTTGCTTACGCCGGTTTGGAAACAGGCGTGCAGGACCGGACCTCTTACGTACTTCAACAAGATAAAATCCGCTTGGTCATCACCTCTTCGATGGTGAAGGACAGCGATATCAACCGCCACCTTAACGAACACGGAGATGGCGTGAAATTTGTCGCCCTTTGGGTGCCAGATGCGACCAAGGCGTTTGAGGAAACCACCAAAAGAGGTGCAAAGCCTTATCAAGAGCCGAAAGTGAGTGAAGATGCCCACGGTAAGGTGGTCACTTCCGGAATTTATACCTACGGCGAAACCGTACACATGTTCGTGGAGCGCAATGATTACGACGGGCCTTTCTTACCGGGCTATGTGGCGCGCACGCCGAGCTATCAGCCGAAGCCGGTGGGATTGAAGTACATCGACCACATGGTGGGTAATGTCGACTGGGGCCAGATGAATACTTGGGTGAAATTCTACGCTGAGGTCATGGGCTTCTCGCAGATTATTTCCTTTGACGACAAGGACATTTCTACCGAATACACTGCCTTGATGTCTAAGGTGATGTCCAATGGCAATGGCCGCATCAAATTCCCTATCAACGAACCGGCAGAAGGCAAGAAGCGCTCGCAGATTGAGGAGTACATCAAATTCTACAATGGCGCAGGCGTGCAACACTTGGCCCTTGCTACAGATAATATCATCTACACCATTCACGAATTGCGTGAGCGTGGGGTAGATTTCCTTGATGTACCGGACAGCTACTACGACAATCTGCAGGAGCGCGTGGGTGCCATCGACGAAGATGTTGAGGTGTTGAAGCGCTACAAGATTTTGGTGGACCGCGACGATGAGGGGTATTTGCTCCAATTATTTACCAAACCTCTTATGGACCGTCCTACCGTGTTCATTGAGATCATTCAGCGCAAAGGAGCCACAAGCTTCGGAAAAGGAAACTTTAAAGCGTTGTTTGAAGCCATTGAGCGCGAACAAGCAAACAGAGGAACCCTCTAACCCTACACAACAGCAACATAGATGAACCTAGCAGCGAACGATCCTACAAGAACTTCATGGATTCCTGTCCCGACAGACAGTGATTTCCCTATTCAAAACCTCCCCTTTGGCGTGTTTATTCCGGAAGATGATATCATCACCACCGGGACGCGCATTGGCGACACAGCCATAGATTTGAGTGTGTTGCAACAATTGGGATTCTTTAAAGGCATCGACCTTCCGGACGATGTGTTCTTGCAGGATACCCTCAATGATTTCATTGCGTTGGGACGACCCACTTGGCGCAAGGTTCGAAATAGATTGGCTGAGATTTTTGATGAAAACAACGACGAGTTAAAGTCGCGTGTGGACCATCAAAACCAAGCGTTGTTCCCTGTGGACCACGTGCAGATGCTCATGCCGGTCTTCGTTCAAGATTATACAGATTTCTACAGCTCCATTGAGCATGCCACCAACGTGGGCAAGATGTTCCGTGACCCGGAAAATGCCTTGCTTCCAAACTGGAAACACATTCCCGTGGGGTACCACGGCCGCAGCTCCTCCATCGTGATCAGCGGCGTAGACCTGCACCGACCCAAAGGTCAGCGCATGGCACCGGGTGCTGATGCTCCGACGTTCGGACCTTCGGTACGCATGGACTTCGAACTCGAGATGGCCTTCATCACTGGCGAGGGCAAGCCCTTAGGCCACCGCATCAAAGCAGAGGAAGCCGATGAGTACATCTTTGGGATGGTGCTCTTTAATGATTGGAGTGCGCGAGATATCCAAAAGTGGGAATATGTGCCTCTAGGTCCGTTCTTGGGCAAGAACTTTGGATCGAGCATGAGCCCGTGGGTAGTTACCATGGATGCATTGGAGCCCTTCAAGGTGGAAGGCCCAAAGCAGGACCCACCGGTATTGCCGTATCTAGAAACCGATGGCGCGAACAACTATGATATCGCACTTGAAGTAGGCTTGGCCCCTGAGGGCAAAGCAGAGACGGTAATCAGCCGCTCGAACTATAAGTACATGTACTGGAACCAGCGTCAACAATTAGCCCATCATACGGTCAATGGCTGTAATATCAATGCGGGCGATATGATGGCGTCGGGGACCATTTCTGGACCGACCAAGGACAGCTACGGCTCGATGTTGGAGCTGAGCTGGGCGGGCAAGGAGCCCATCACTCTGGATACTGGAGAAACGCGTACCTTCATTGAGGATGGGGACACCATCACCATGCGTGGTCACTGTTCGAACGGAAATGTCCGCATCGGATTTGGTGCGGTCAGTACGACGTTGCTCCCTGCTATAGAAGATTAAACCAAAGCCCCGCTGGCCATGCTTGTGGGGCTTTTTCCTTACCTTATACTCACAGAATAATTACCTATGTCTACGACCAATTATATCTCAAAAGTCGTCCCAGATGCCACCTCGGCACTGGAAGGATTAGAAGATAATATGACCGTGATGTTTGGTGGATTTGGCTTGTGTGGAATTCCTGAGAATTCTATCGCTGCCATTCGCGAAAAAGGCACCACGGGCATCACCTGCATCTCCAACAATGCCGGGGTGGATGATTTCGGCCTTGGATTGCTCTTGCACACGCGACAAATCAAAAAGATGATCGCCTCTTACGTCGGTGAAAACGATGAATTTGAGCGCCAGATGTTGAGCGGAGAGCTGGAGGTGGAACTCATCCCACAAGGTACTTTGGCAGAGCGTTGTCGCGCGGCCGGAGCGGGTGTACCTGCCTTCTACACGCCGGCCGGTTATGGTACGGAAGTGGCAGAGGGCAAGGAATTACGCGTATTCAATGGCAAGCCTCACATTTTAGAGCACGCCTTCGATGCGCCTTTTGCCTTCGTAAAAGCCTGGAAAGGCGATAAGGCGGGCAACCTCATTTTCAAGGGCACCGCACGCAACTTCAACCCTATGATGGCCATGGCTGGAAAGATTACTGTGGCCGAGGTGGAAGAGTTGGTGGAAGTAGGAGAATTGGACCCTAATAGCATCCATATTCCAGGAATTTTCGTGCAGCGAATCTTCCAAGGCGTAGGCTACGAAAAACGAATAGAACAACGCACCGTACGTGCCAAAAGCGAATAACCATGGGATTGAGTAAAGATCAAATTGCACAGCGCATTGCCCAGGAACTTCGCGACGGATGGTACGTGAATTTGGGCATCGGGATCCCCACCTTGGTGGCGAACCACATCCCGCAAGGCATCAATGTAGAATTTCAAAGTGAGAACGGCATCTTAGGCATGGGCCCCTTCCCTTTCGAAGGTGAAGAAGATGCAGACCTGATCAACGCGGGTAAGCAGACCATCACGGCCATGCCTGGGGCGAGCTTCTTCTCGAGCGAATTGAGCTTCGCCATGATTCGTGGGCAGCACGTTCAACTCACTGTACTAGGTGCCATGGAAGTCAGCGACAGCGGGGACATTGCCAACTGGAAGATTCCAGGCCGAATGGTCAAAGGAATGGGCGGCGCAATGGACCTTGTGGCCTCTGCAGAGAACATCATCGTAGCGATGCAGCATACCAACCGTGCCGGAGAAAGTAAGCTCTTGCCGGAGTGTTCATTGCCCCTTACTGGCGTGCAATGCGTAAAAAAGATTGTCACGGATTTAGCCGTATTGGAAGTTGATCCGGGACGCGGGTTTGTGCTATTGGAACGAGCGCCCGGGGTGACCGTAGACGAGATTCAAAGCAAGACTGCCGGGAGGCTGGTGGTCGAGGGCGATGTCCCTGAAATGCAACTCTAAAAAAAGGCGCCCCGGGAAGGGCGCCTTTTCTTTTTGACCGGGATAAATCAGACAAAACCGGACAAAAACAAAACCATGCGGTTTAGGGTATGGTCTCTGAATTAGTTTAGGTTCCTCTAAAGTACCGTGTGCTGATTTTCAATAGCGTGACATTTATCATGTACCCAGAGATCCTACCAAGGCCAACACGGTAATCTTTGCGTTGACCGCTTGGAATTGGGCACTGTACATCCCATTTTTGGCGTTTAGCCAAGCGATTTGGGCCTCGCGTAATTCGAGGCTACTGGCTTTCCCCAAGGCATGCAACTCGCTCATACGCATGAGGCGTCGCTCGGCCACTTCCATGTTTTTGGTTTCGATCGCCGCAATCTTAATGGCGTTGTTGAAGACATCCATAGCATTGGCCAACGTGTTTTCGAGGGTTTCGGATACTTGGTCCAATTGTTCTTGCGCCTTCAACACTTCCAATGCCGCGTTTTGACGTTGCGTTTTGCTTTGGAATCCTGAGAACAGATTGTACTGCAAACTGATGCCGGCATTCAACCCTTGCTGCTGCGAAGCAGTTAAGAACCCAGCTTCCGCTTGACTTTGGTTCATTCCGTAGGAGGCTTGTGCCGCGATAGTGGGAAACAACGTACTCTGCTGCAACTTCTCTTGAAGAGTCGCTGCATTCACGGATGTTTGGGCCAAAAGCAAGGCACTGTTGTTCTCGCGTAAATTGGCCAGTAAATCATCCGGAAGATCCGTCGCATTGATGGCATCCGTAATGCCGGATTCATCTACCAGAAAGTCGGAGTTGTCCCGCCCTATGTAGGTGGCAAAGGAGTTTTTGGCCAATTGGTATTGCGCCTGCACCTCCAATAAGTTGATGCTATCTCTATTCAAATCTACCTCCGCTGAAAGGCGCTCTGTGGTGTTCGAACCGCCCAATGAATTCGTCAACATCGCTCGCTCGTAGCGCTGTGAACTAAAAAGCAATACTTGCTGTGCCGTCACCAAGCTACGTTGCAATAAAGCAAGCCCCGTGTACTGTGACCAAACCATAGCAATGGTCGTTTCCATGGCCTGTTGCTCGGCAAGACTAGCACTCTGCTCCGCCGTTTTCAATAGCGCATATGAGCGTTGAATACGGCCACCCGCAAAGAGGATTTGACTAATACCTAAGGACATATTTTGACTTAGACTCTGAGCACCTTCCACATCCTGGGTTTGCCCAGTGGCAAATTCAAGGTTGGAGTTCTGCTGGCTCACATTTGCCCCTGCCGTAGCGACCACATTCGGTAACATTCCGGCATTCCCCATGGTAGCAGCATTGGCCGCCTGCTGGCTCGAGAGCTCCGCAATCTTAATGTTGTGATTGTGTTCTAGCGCCGTTGCAATGGCTTGATCTAGCCCTAATGCCTCTTGCGCTTGGGTGTTCCAAGCAAGGAGTACGGTGGCGATGCCAATGAAAATTCTATTGCTCATCGTTTTCGTGTTTATGGATTTCGTTGAAGTAGGCTTCCCCCTTCATTTCTTTAATGGCCGGCTCAACCTCCTCCCGGGTAGGGCGTACACCTCTTCTCAAATGCGTGATGTTCACACGCGCATCATTGATTAAGGCCATGAGCGATGGTAAGACTACCAAGGTCAACATGGTCGCAAACGCAATTCCATAGGCAATAGACACTGCCATTGGGATAAGGAACTGCGCCTGGAATGAGGTCTCAAAAATCAGCGGAGCAAGACCCGCCACCGTAGTAATGGTGGTCAAGAAAATGGCACGGAATCTACTTAGCCCGGCGTTGTAAATAGCCTCTAAAACAGGCTGTCCCGATTTGACATTGATATTGTACTTGCTCACCAAAACCAATGAGTCATTCACGATAATCCCGATCAATGCCACCACCCCAAGGAAGCTGAGGATGGACATCGGCATACCATGCAACCAGTGTCCCCATGCCACCCCGGTCAAACTAAGCGGAATTAACAGCATAATCATGATGGTTTGAATCAAGGAACGGAAGGTGAAAGTAATAGTCAAGATGATCAAAAACAGGATAATGGGCATGACTGTCTGAGAACTCTGCTGTGTTTTCATGCTTTCTTTCTGCTGCCCTTCATAGCGAGCCGATACTGACGGGTATTGTGCAAAAATTCCTGGTAGAATGTCCGCCTGAATTTGTGCAAGGAATGCCGGAGCCGAACCGTTTGGGCTCGACAGATCGCTTTCCACACGGCATTCACGCTGTCCATCCAGGTGATTGATGTTTACGGTTCCGCGTTCAATGGTATACGTAGCCAATTCTCTTAGCGGCACCTCACCCTGCGCGGTGGTAATGAGGAGCTCCTCTAAATCCCACAACTCCCGGCGGTCTTTTTCATCTAATCGGACCCAGACCTTTACTTCGTCCTCGCCACGCTGTAAACGCTGCACCTGCGCACCAAAGAAATTCTCCCGGACCTGCGTCATAATACTCCCTGGAGTTAAACCTAAGTATCGCGACTTGTCCGTCAAATGCAAGGTGATCTCGCGAATCCCTTTTTGATCGTTATCCACCACATCGGTCAACGCATCCATACCTTTCAGCTTGGACTTCAAGATTTCCTTCGCAGCACGAAGCGCTTCCAAATCGTAGCTCACCAAGCTCACGGATATAGGCTTCCCAAAGGCTTGGGCACCACCGAAACTGAGGTTATCCGCGCCCGGAATCTCACCCGTTGCCTTGCGAATGTCGTTTTGGATCAAGAAGGACGGCGTCAAGCGCGTTTCAGAATCTAATAAGATCACATTTAATCGGGCCTTAGAAGTCGACGGTCCAATATTCTTCTGTACCGCCGTAACGACATCTAAGCCATCGGCGCGTTCCGCCTTGTATTGGTCGTTCACCTTCCAAACCGTTGCCTCGATGTGGTCGATCCACTGCTGAGTAATGGCCTCGTTAGTACCGGCAGGCATGTCCAAGCTGATGTCCAAATTATCGCGTTCGATGAACGGGAAGAATTGGGTGCGTACGATGCCTCCGCCAATAGCTCCAAAGGTGATAAACATGAGGGAAATAAAGAGGCTGATGGTGACCAATTTATTGCGCAGCGACCAATGCAAGAATGGTGCGTAGACCTTATCTCTAAACCTAAACAACACGCCAGTAGCAGCCGATTGTACAGGGTTCATTTTCGCTTTGCGGTCTAACTTGCTGTGGCTCAAATGCGCCGGCAAGAACAACAAGCCTTCAATCAAAGAAACCGCCAATGTGGCAATCACAATGAAGGACATCTCCGAGAAGAAATCCCCGGCCCGACCGTCTAAGAAGAAGAAACTCGAGAACGCAATGATGGTCGTCAATACCGCACTGACCACCGATGGAATTACCTCGACTGTACCGTCCAAAGCGGCGCGAAGCAGCGGCTTGCCTTCTTCATAATGTGCGTAGATATTCTCCGCGATCACAATCCCGTCATCCACGAGAATCCCAATGACCACAATCATCCCGAACAAGGAAATGACGTTGATGGTAATGCCGAAATAATTGGCCAGAATAAACATCCCTGCAAACGAAACCGGGATACCGATGGCCACCCAGAACGCCAAGCGCATGTTCAAGAACAAGGTCAAAAGAATCAATACCAGTGCAAATCCCAACAAACCATTCTCAAACAGCAGATCCTTACGTTGTTGCAGGGTCACAGAGAAATCGCGAATAACGTCCAGTTGCATATTGCCCGTGGACGCATTGTAGGTATTGATGTAATCGTTCAAATACTCACAGGTGGCGAGCAGGTCCTCTTGGTCCGTATTGTTGACCGTAATCTCCACCGACGGTATGCCGTTAAACGAGGCGCGCGTAGGATTGTCCGCCCATCGATCCCGCACCGTACCCACATCCTTCAAGCGAATGACTTGACCGTTGGGACGAGTGTAGACGATGATGTTCTGAAGTTCCTGCGCCTCGTAATTCTTGTTGCGCGAGCGAATCAACATCTCCTCTTGGGTTCCCTTGATGGTTCCCCCAGTAATGTCCAAATTCGTCGTGCGCAGTGCGTTCGCGATTTGTGTCAAAGTCAAATCGTACTTGCGCAAGGTGTTTTTGTCCAAGGCAATCTCAATTTCCTCGTCCGGATACCCACCCAAGGTCACTTTGGAAATACCGTCCTTCAAGCGCAACTCTCTTTCAATGCGTCGCGCCTCCTGCTTCAAGCTCAAGAGATCCACACCCTCGCCTGAAAGTGCCATGCTCATGGCCAATGTCAGGTTTTCCTGCTTCGACACGCGTAAAGGTTCCAATCCCGTCGGGAAGGAAGGCACGCGCTCCACCGCATTCTTTACATCCTCGAGCACCAAATCTGTATCATATCCCTTCAACACCTCAATACGGATGGTCGCCGCGTTCTCACTCGACACCGAAGTGTATTGCTCTACCCCCGTGAGGCCTTTGAGGTTCTGCTCAATTTTGTTGACTACCCCTTCCTCGATTTCCTCCGGCGAAGCGCCAGGATATATCGCGGTTACCGTAATTAATCGGCTCTCCACCAAAGGGAAGAACGTTGTATTTAGGCTGTTGTAGCTGATCCAACCAAAGAAGAAAAACCCGATGAGAAGGGTATCGACTCCGACAGGATACTTAATAAAGAATTCTATCAGTCGTTTCATCTTTTGATCTCCGTTGCGTTCACAATAGTACCGGCTGCCGCTTTCAGGGTCGGAGCATCTACCATGGTTGTTCCGGGGCCAATTCCGGTAATGATGATCTGATCATCCAACCATTCTACCACGTGGATTTTGGTTTTTTGAAGGATGCTGTCATTTTCCACCGTGTACACATATTCATTGTCGAATACCATGTAGGCTGGAAGGGAAAGTGCATCATATACTTCGACCCCTTTGATGGCGCCAGTGAGGTACATCCCTTCGCGCAAATCTTTGCCGCGCACATTGGCGATGACATTTATACTTTGACTCGCAGCATCTACCACTGGGCTAATGCGGTCGATGGTTCCGTTCCAATTCCCCGCCACATCCGGACTGGTGAATTGCACCTTTTGTCCCACGCTCAATTCATCCGCGTAGGCCAAGGTCACTGCACTCTTAATCTCAAAAGTGCCCGTCCCTACAAACGTTCCTAGCGCGCGCCCAGGGCTCACTAAATTTCCGCGCTTGACATTCGCTACCGCCACAACCCCATCGAAAGGCGCGCGAATGCTAAACTTCGCCAAGCGCTCCTCGGCACTCTTGACCTGGTAATACGCGCTCTGAATACCGCGAGCAATCAAGAACTTCTCCAACGTTCCGGCAGCTTCTGGCAATGCCGGCAATGTCGAGCTAAGGCTCAAGCCGTTGTAGTACGCCTCAAATCTGGCATAATCCTCAGCGTAGTCCATTTTAATATCCGGCAAGATCCCGAGAATGCTATTGATAAAGTTGCCTTTGAGGCTCATAACATTGGCCTTGGCTTCTGCATTATCTAATTGGATCATTACCTCGCCTTTCTTAAAGGTCGTGCCCTCGAGAAAATCACGATCGCCACCCACAAAGCTTCCACTGACCTCAGCCAATAAATCCACTCTGTTCACGGCGTTCAGCTTCCCGTATAATTCCAATGAAAGGCCCACTGTATCCGGGCTCGCAGAGAAAACATTCACCATAGGCGCGGACTTATCTTCCTTGATCTCGACCTTCGTCGCCATGCCCGACAATTTGTTTTTCACGGTTAAGCCAACGATTAGGATGACCACAGCCAGGGCGATGTTTCTAATTAACTTCTTGTTCATGATTCACTCAGGTTATAAATGACTTTTTGTAATACGTTTTCAGTGATTTCTCTTTCCTCAGGGGTACACCCTTCAAAGGCGCGTTCCAATACACTCCCTGCACACTTAGCGATGATATCAAACAGCTCTTTCCCCTCGGCGGTGATACTCAAGAGGTTTTCGCGCTTGCTCTCAGGATTTGGTTGAATCTCCAACCAACCCGACACCACCATGTCCTTAACAACTCTGCTAATTCGGTGGCGGTCAATGTCCATCATATCCACCAACTCACGTTGTACGATCGCTCGTGGGTGATGGACCATAGTAAATCCTAGAATAGGCAACTGCACAGGGGGAATGGCATATCCTTGCTTCTGTAATTCAGCAGAAACGGCATCACGCACCAATCTGTGAGAACGACCCGTGAGGTAGCCCAAACTGCGCGTAATATTTGAAGGATCTAATGCCAAGATTTTTGGTATTTGTTGCATAGTTACAACAATTGTACCAATAGTCGTTCAGCCTTGCGCAAATTTCTACATCCGCTTTAATGTAATTCTGAGCTTCTTTTAATTTAATAAGTGAGTACTCACTCATTAATAAGCAACTCTCGCAACCCCAAGCAAAGATTATTCGCCTCATCTTCCTCGCCTGCAAAGCCCAATTCCACCGCTTGATCCAGCAATCGCTCAATAGTGTACGCTACGGCCTCTGGACGCCCATGACCTATTTCCGACACTGCCCAAGTCAATCGCTCGCGCACAAAACTATCCGAAGAAATCCCCATGCCACTTTCCCGTACAGCGCGCAAGTGCGCTACCCACGGTAAAAACTGGCCGGAAGCATCAGGAACGCCAGCAGGAATAGATAGTACGGCACGTACGAGTGTTACTGGATCCGGACTGTGTAAAGCCCCATTGATCATAGTGGATTTGGCGGCGAGACCCGCCTTAACAACAGCCTCGACGAGCTGCTGCTTGTTCCCGAAATGACGAAATATCAACGCCTCGCTTACACCCGCTTCTTTGGCGATGCGCGCGGTAGATACGGCGGCAACTCCCTCCAAAGCAAAAAGCTTTTGGGCCGAAGAAAGGATTTGTTGTTGTTTTTCTGTCATTGTAAGTGTTCACTCACAATGATACGAATAAAATTTTAGTGTGCCTCGAGCCAATTGGACCCTGTACCCACCTCAGCAACCATAGGAACCTCCAACGACACGGCGGCTTCCATCTTCTCCACCACCAGCGCCTTCAACTCCTCGAGCTCGTCTTTGTAGACATCAAAGACCAATTCATCGTGTACCTGCAACAACATCTTAGATTTCATATTAGCCGCACGCATCGCCCGATCCACCTCAATCATGGCCAGCTTGATAATATCCGCTGCCGAACCCTGAATAGGTGCATTGACCGCATTGCGCTCGCTATGACCACGAACCACAGCATTGCGGCTCTCGATATCTTTCAAGTAACGGCGGCGGCCCGTGATGGTCTCCACATACCCATGATCGCGGGCAAAGGCCACCTGATCGTCCATGTATTTCTTGATGCCTGGATAGGTACGGAAGTATCCGTCAATAGCGGCTTTCGCCTCTTTGCGGCTCATATCCGTCTGCTGGCTCAAGCCGAATGCACTGACCCCATAGACAATCCCAAAATTCACGGTCTTGGCATTCGAGCGCTGCTCGCGCGTTACTTCCTCTGGCGCTACTTCAAAGACTTTGGCCGCTGTGGCACGGTGAATATCTTCACCCGCTTTGAACGCCGCAATCATAGCCTCGTCCCTGGCCAACGCTGCAATGACACGCAATTCGATTTGGCTATAATCCGCCGCCAGTAAAATGCGCTCCTCATCTCCTGGAATAAACATCGCACGCACCTTACGGCCATTTTCTGTGCGAATAGGGATGTTCTGTAGGTTCGGGTTCGTCGAACTCAATCGACCCGTAGCCGCAACCGTTTGGTTGAAACTCGTGTGAATGCGCCCGGTCGTCCCGTGAACCAATTCCGGCAAGGCATCCACATAGGTACTCTTGAGTTTCTTCAGCTCACGGAAATCTAAAATCTTATTGATGATCGGATGGCTTTTCTTCAAGCCTTCCAAAATGGCTTCGGACGTCGCATATTGCCCTGTCTTGGTCTTCTTCGGTTTGTCAGAAAGTTTGAGGTCTTCAAAGAGCACCTCGCCTAATTGGCGCGGGGAACCCACATTAAACGGACGTCCGGCCAACTCGACAACCTCTTCTTCCAACCGCACAATAACCTCTTCCAGCTCGCCGCTGTAGGACTGTAACGCCCCAACATCCACACGAATGCCCTCGCGCTCCATCCGTGCCAAAACCGGCACCAATGGCATTTCAATGTTGCGGAACACCTTATCCACCCCCGTCTCTGCGAGCTTGGGTTCGAAAATCTCTTTTAACTGGAACGTAATGTCCGCATCCTCGGCTGCATAATCCAAAATCTCGTCTGGCGACAAATCGCGCATGTTCTTCTGGTTCTTGCCCTTGCCGATCAGCGATTCGATAGAGATACACTGGTAGTTCAAATAAGTTTCCGCCAGTATGTCCATGTTGTGGCGCATATCCGGCTGGATCAAATAATGCGCAATCATCGTGTCGAACAGCGGGCCCTTGACCTCCACGCCGTAGTTCATCAAAACGCTGATGTCGTATTTGATGTTTTGCCCAATTTTTTCCCCAGCACTCGCCCAAAACGGCGCAAACGCATAGACCATTTCCTGTGCCGCAGCACGGTCTGCAGGTACTGGCACGTAATAGGCCTTTCCCTTCGCGGGAGAAAAACTCATCCCCACTAACTCGGCGTCAAGCGTATCTAGGGAAGTGGTCTCAGTATCGAACGCCACACTGGGTTGTTCGGCTAGAATTTGGGCCAATTGGCGTGCTTCCACCGCTGTTTCAACCATTTGGTACAAATGCGTGGTCGTCGCCACACTTTCTCTGGAAGAAATCCCTGCGGTCGCCGCCTCGGTCGGAGTATCATCGCCGCCAAATAAACTCATCTGGTCATTGGAGCTCAAACTAACCTTCGTGCTCGCCGGCTTTGCCTCTGCCGGGGCACTGGCCTCCGTTTGAACTAACCCCAAACGACGCCCCAATGTGCGGAACTCAAGCTCCTCAAAGATGCCCAACAAGGCCTCTTGGTCCCAAGGATCGCGCACCAAGGTATCCGCTGCTAAATCAACGGGCACATCAATAATGATTCGGGCCAATTTCTTCGACAACACCCCAAGCTCCGCATTATCACGAATCTTCTCGCCTAACTTTCCTTTGATCTCATCCGCATGCGCGAGTGTTTCCTCAAGCGACCCGTACTGTGCAAGCAATTTCTGAGCGGTCTTGGCCCCGACACCCGGCAATCCAGGAATATTATCGACGCTATCGCCCATCATCCCGAGGTAGTCGATGACTTGTTCTACTCGGTCCAATCCAAATTTCTCACAAACCTCAGCCTCGCCCCAAACCTCTGGAGGATTACCCCCGCGACCCGGGCGATACATGAAAATGTTTGGGCTTACGAGCTGCCCGAAGTCCTTGTCGGGAGTCATCATGTAGGTTGTAAATCCTTCTTGTTCGGCTTTTTTCGCCAAGGTTCCTATGACGTCGTCCGCCTCAAAACCAGGCACGCCAAGGGCGGGAATATTGAAGGCTTCAAGAATTTTGTGAATGTAGGGCACTGCAATTTTGATCGCCTCCGGCGTAGCATCGCGGTTCGCCTTGTACTCCGGGAACATTTCGTGACGCTCCGTGGGCTGCGGCAAATCGAAACACACCGCTATGTGCGTTGGGTTCTCTTTGGACAACAAATCCAGCAAGGCCGTGGTAAACCCGTAGATGGCGCTCGTATCCATACCCCCAGAAGTGATGCGTGGGTTTTTCGCGAAAGCGAAGTAGGCACGGAAGATCAATGCATAGGCATCGAGCAAAAAGAGTTTTTTATCGTGATCTGGGGTTTCTTGGCCCATATATTGCTAGTTAGAATTCTCAGAAATTTAAAGCAGGTAAGTTAGGGACTTCGTCTCAATTACCCATTTTTGTAGCCTAAAACAATCGGGCCAAAATGGCGTTGTTCCTAAGCATACACACAGATATAATGATCTTTCGCATACTCTTTACTTTGGGTATAGTTCTCGCCATAGACCTTTACGCCTACCAAGCCTTCCGAACCGTTTTCAAAAGCTCTGCCACCCCATGGATTTACTGGGGTATCACAGTGGCCTACGTGGTACTGAGCCTCGTGGTTACGGCCTTGATAATGAACGGCAAAGTAGATTATAAAATAGGCAGCATTCTATTCGGTGCTTCGATCCTCTTGGCCATCCCAAAACTCGTGGCCATTGTCCCGCTGTTCATCGAAGACATCTCTAGAATGATTCGTTTCGCGGTCCGATTATTTACTACCCAACCCGCCCTATTGCCCGAACGCCGCACTTTTATCTCGAAAATCGCGCTCGGTCTCGCCGCAGTGCCTTTCTTGGGAATTTTAGACGGCATTTGGAAGGGGCGATACCGCTACCGAGTCATCAGCCATACCTTAGAGTACGAAGATTTGCCGGAAGCCTTTGACGGATTCACCATCGCGCAGATTTCCGATATCCACAGTGGCTCGTTCGACAACCAAGAAAAAGTACAATACGGAGTGGACATGGTCACCGAGCTCGGCGCAGATGCTGTGGTGTTTACTGGAGATATGGTCAATAACATTGCGGATGAGGCAGAGCCCTGGATCCCAACCTTCCAACGACTGAAGGGAAAATTGGGCATCTTCTCCATTCTCGGAAACCACGACTATGGCGATTATTGGAAGTTCCCTACCCCAGAAGCCAAAGTGGCGAATCTCGATCGACTCAAGGAGATTCACAAGGAGATGGGCATGGACTTGCTGCTGAATGAAAGCCGCTATTTCGAGCGCAACGGGCAGCGCATTTACCTCGCGGGTGTCGAGAACTGGGGGCTACCTCCTTTCACTCCTTATGGGGATTTAGATAAGGCACTAGAACAGATTCCGGAAGATGCGTTCACTGTGTTGTTAAGCCACGACCCTAGTCACT
>JAYPCB010000029.1:0-18470 GCA_038124525.1 Cryomorphaceae bacterium | reverse complement strand
TCAAACAAGGGTTTATTGATGGAGTCGTAGTAGAGGGTGGTGTAGTTTTGACTGCGAATGCGTCCTACGAGATCGTTGGGGTCATAGTTCGGCGAGGTGATCATGGCTAAGATCTCTCCGCTCTCTGGCTCGATAGCGACGATGGAGCCGCGCTTGCCGCGCATGAGCTTTTCTCCATAGAGTTGAAGGTCGAGGTCGATGCTGCTGACCAGGTCGACACCAGGGGTTGGGAGTTCGTCGAAGGCACCGTCTTTCCAATTGCCCAATTTTCTGTTGCGGTGATCTACCGTATAAAATCGTTTGCCGTGCGTGCCTTTCAACGCCTCCTCGTAGCTCTTGTCGATGCCGCTTTTACCCACCAAATCTCCCATGCTGTATTCCGGATGGGAGCGGATGTAATCTGTATTGACCTCGCCAATGAACCCAACAACATTGGCGCCACCCTTTTCTGGGTAATAGCGAAGGATGCGCTTTTGAACGTGGAAGCCGGCGAACCTTTTAAGCTCGCTATTGATTTTTGTGTACTCCTCCTTGGAGAGCATTTTCATGAACATGCTGCTGCGGAAATGGCTGAATCGTTTGGCGGCGAGTAGGCGTTCTTTGATTTCTGCGACCTCGAGTCCGAGAAGATTGGATAGGGCTGCAGTGTCCAATTCTTTGATCAAATAAGGACTGACCATCAAATCGTAGGCCGGTGAGTTTCCGACCATTAATTCTCCATTGCGGTCGTAGATGTAGCCCCTAGGTGCATAGAGTTTCTCGGCAGCGGTGGCGTTGCGCTCTGCCCGGGCGGCATAATCGTCATTGAGGATTTGTACTTGGAATAATCGGACCAAGAACACCAACAAAATCAGGATTAACCCAAGGTAAAAAGTATTATTTCTTCGCATAACGTCTCGCGGTTAAGGCGTGAAGTATGACGAGTAGAAGCAAGGTGATGAGGGAGGAGAACAGGGTGCGAATAAGCACCGTGTCCAAATGCTGAAGGCCGTAATTCTCCATGATAAAGAGGACCAAATGGTGCAAAACGACCAGTACCCCAGCAGTAGTAACGAACGCACCCAGCGGCAGGACGGCCAACCCTTCATCCTCCTCAGGTTTTCTAAAACCCAGGAGGGCATTTTCTATCGAAGGCTTCCCCAAAATGAGCGCCAGACACGCCAGACTATGGGCACCTCCGCTCTGTTCAAAGCTGTCCATAATACTGCCCAGAAGGAAGGCAATAAGGAACTGGCTTTGGCGGCTCATGGGTTGAGGTAAGAGCATAAGTACCCATATATAGATATAGGGGTTGCCGTATTGGCTTAGTGGCAATCCTTGTAAGAACGCCCACTGAAAAAGCACTACACCAATAGAGGCCAACAAGAGTCTCAATGAAGTCATGGCGTAGTGGAGTTTAGTGAGTCTAAGGATTCTTGTTGGTGCAACCTACAAACATAGACCCAAGTCATATTGGCAAAATCGTGACTCAGATTCACCTTAGCGACCCAAGTGAGGTCTTCGGGATTTTGACTAGCGCTTTCTACCACGCCTGCCAATACCGGCGGGGCAACACTAGCCCGAGTATAGCTATACACCGTATCCCCAGATATTGGGCGATGTTCACGTTGCACATCGAAGAGTTCCGCGATGCGATAATCACTGCCTTCCCAACGCAGTTCACCCAGTCCTTTGCCTGGAATCCGTGCGCCAATACTTCCTTTAGAGTGAAGTAAGGGAATGATGGAGCTGTAGTTTTTGCTAGACTCTACGACAGTCCCAATCCATCCATGAGCAGAGATAACACCCATCCCAGGATGAATACCGTCGGCTGTGCCCACATTGAGGAGCATGTAGTTGTTGCGTTTGTTGTAGCTATATTCTATGACCTGCGCCGGGATGTAATCATAGGCCTCGTTCGTGTGAAACGCTGGAGCACCATTACCAAAAATACTGGCGCGTAGTGCAGCATTTTCGCGGGCCAATTCTTCGTTCACTGCCTCAAGTGCCCAATATCCCTTCCAGCTGTTCAATGAATGTTGAACGCCGGCAATAGTTCCAAAGCCCACAGAATTAATGCGGTGCTCTGCTACAGGATTTTTTTGGCTGTGCCTGAAAAATGAAAGACCAATCAACACAATGAGCAACAAAGTGTTTCGATACTTCGAAAGAAAAAGTATCAGTTGCCTCATGGTGTTCTTTTAGCTCTGTAGGATGGTCTTAAAATGCTCGAGGTTTTTCAATACAATACCCGTTCCGCGCACTACCGCACGAAGTGGATCTTCAGCAACGTATACAGGAAGATCGGTTTTTGTAGAAATACGCTTATCTAGTCCACGCAGCATGGACCCTCCACCTGCCAGGTAGATACCAGAGTTGTATATATCCGCGGCCAATTCTGGAGGCGTGTTACTCAATGCTTCCATCACCGCATCCTCTACTCTGGTAATGCTCTTCTCCAAAGCACGACTAATCTCAGCATGGCCTACCTGGACTTGTTTCGGCTTACCTGTAAGCAAATCACGGCCCTGAACAGAATACGGTTCTGGCGTATCCTCTAATTCTTCGATGGCAGCGCCAACGGCGATTTTTATGTTCTCTGCAGTTCGTTCACCCACGTACAAGTTGTGTTGTGAACGCATGTACAGTGCAATATCGTTGGTGAAGACATCTCCAGCCACTTTTACACTCTTATCACAAACGATACCTCCCATGGCCATTACTGCAATCTCAGTAGTACCCCCGCCGATATCGATGATCATATTACCTTTTGGTTCAAGTACATTTACCCCAATACCTATTGCCGCAGCCATAGGTTCGTGAATAAGGTATACTTCCTTAGCATTGGCCCGTTCCGCGCTATCTCTTACTGCTCGTTTTTCAACTTCAGTAATACCTGACGGAATACATATTACCATACGCAAACTAGGAGGGAAAAGGCGCTTTTTGAACTCTGGAATTTCCTTAATTAACTCACGTATCATGAATTCAGACGCCTCAAAATCTGCGATAACCCCATCTTTCAATGGACGTATAGTCTTGATATTTTCGTGTGTTTTTCCGTGCATCTGACGAGCCTCTTGCCCGACAGCAATGACTTGACCGGTTCTGCGGTCTTGTGCGACAATAGAAGGAGAGTCCACTACTACCTTATCCTGGTAGGTGATCAGCGTATTGGCCGTACCTAGGTCAATAGCGATATCCTCTGTCATGAAATTAAACCAACCCATAGGAGAACAAGGTAAGAAAAATTAGTGTTTGAAGTGACGAATTCCGGTGGTTACCATCGTCATGCCGTGTGCATCACAAAATTCAATGCTTTCCTTGTCGCGAATAGAACCTCCGGGTTGAATCACACAAGTAATTCCAGCGTTATCGGCGATCTCTACACAATCAGGGAATGGGAAGAAAGCATCCGAAGCCATGGCAGCTCCTTGGAGGCTAAATCCAAAACGCTGTGCTTTCTCGACAGCTTGGTTTAAGGCATCCACGCGTGAAGTTTGACCCGTTCCTGAGCCTAGCAATTGACCTCCTTTAGCGAGGACAATGGTGTTCGACTTCGTGTGCTTACAAATCTTTGCCGCAAATTCTAAATCTTCTAGCTGCTCTGTTGTCGGTGCTACTTGGGTCACCGTTTCCATATCTGCTTGTGTTTCGGTCTTCGCATCTCTGGCTTGGACCAAAGTCCCGTTGAGTACGGTACGAACATTGAAGGCAGGGACTTCATAATCCTTCAGGATTATAAGCACTCTGTTCTTCTTGCTTTTTAAAATCTCTAGGGCATCCTCATCGTATCCAGGGGCCATCAATACTTCAAAGAACAAGGTGTTCATTTTTTCAGCGGTCGCTTTGTCTACCGTACGGTTTGCAGCAATCACTCCACCGAAGGCGCTCACTGGATCGCCCGCTAGTGCGTCGTCCCAAGCTTGTGCAAGCGTAGGACGGGTGGCCAAACCACAAGCATTGTTGTGTTTGATGATGGCAATGGTGGTGTCGTTGAATTCACGGATGAGATTTACTGTGGCGTCGATATCGAGCAGGTTGTTGTAGCTCAATGCCTTGCCGTGAATTTGCTCGAGTGCATCATCAAGATTTCCGTAGTAGGCTGCTTCTTGATGTGGATTCTCGCCGTAGCGTAGACTTTGCTTTTGGCGTCCGCTGATTTTTAGATCTAGGCGGTCTCCAGCGAAGTAACGGTAGATGGCAGTATCGTAATTTGAGCTTTCGTCAAAGGCTTCGAGCGCATATCTGCGACGAACCTCAAGCGTAGCGCCCTCCTCACTTTGCAAGACTTGTAGAGCATCCTCGTATTGGCCCATGTTTGAAATGATCCAACAATCCTTGAAGTTCTTGGCTGCGGCACGAATCAATGAAATACCGCCGATGTCAATTTTCTCAATAATGTCCTGTTCCGGTGCTCCAGAAGCAACGGTGGCTTCAAACGGATAGAGGTCGACAATGACTAAATCCATGTAAGGAATGTCGTATTCGCTCATTTGCGCTTGATCGCCTTCGTGATCTCTTCTCGCCAAAATACCGCCAAAGACTTTGGGGTGGAGCGTTTTTACTCGTCCTCCAAGGATCGACGGGTAAGAGGTAAGGTCCTCAACGCGTTCCACCGAAATACCACGGTCTTCAATGAATGCCTGTGTTCCACCGGTAGAATAAATGGTGGTTCCCATGGCGTTAAGGGCATCGACGATAGGACCTAATCCGTCCTTGTGAAAAACAGAAATCAAGGCGTTTTTGATACGCATGAAGCAGAGGGTTTTAAGTGGAAAACTTGAGAAAGAGCAAAAGTAAGGTTTTCGCTCCGCAGAATCTCTATGAAATACGCTAATTTTGAAGGAAATCCACACCCCTGTGCGCATCTACTTCAGATTGTTAAAAGAGAGCTTTGTTTTCGCCTTTATTTCATTGGCCACAAACAAGCTGCGCACGTTGTTGTCCTTGCTTGGGATTACCATAGGCATCTTTGCTATCATATTGGTTTACAGCATTGTGGATAGTCTTGAAAAGAGTATTAGAGAAAGCGTGAGCCAATTCGGCGATAATGTCGTCTACGTCCAAAAATGGCCGTGGGGCGGTGGTGCAGATTTCGCCTGGTGGAAGTATTTGAATCGCCCCGTACCGCTGAGTCACGAAGCGGATTTGCTCAAGCGCCGCAGTCAATATGCCGATCACATTGCTTTTGGAAGTTCGCTCGGTGGCGCAACCGTCAAGCGAGATGCGAATAATGCCACGGGTGTGGATGTGCTTGGAACGACGTTTGAGTACAATAAGATCTGGAGTTTCGAATTAGCCCAAGGGCGCTATTTCACAGAATCTGAAATGAATGCCGGCCGTCCCCTATGTATTATTGGGGCATCCATCGCGGAAGGGTTGTTCTTGCCTGGGGAAGAGATCATCGGTCAACGCGTGACCATCAGCGGTCAAAAGCTCACAGTCATTGGGGTGTTTGAAAAGGTAGGCGAAAGCTTGGTCGGTCAGAGCTACGACAAGATGGTGGTGGTGCCATTCAAGAAAGTACGTATGGTGGTCAATACTGATCGCAACGAAACCAATGTGATCATGGCTAGTGCAAAGGAGGGGATTACGGTGGCCCAATTAAAAGACGAGCTCACCGGCATCATGCGCTCCATTCGCCGATTGCGCCCCGGTGCCGACGACAATTTTGCACTCAATGACCCGTCGCTCATTTCCAATCAACTCGACAGCTTGTTCGGTGCTTTGGGCATCATGGGAACCATCATCGGAATGTTCTCCATCCTAGTCGGAGGCTTCGGCATCGCCAATATTATGTTCGTTTCCGTTCGCGAACGCACCAATGAAATAGGTATTCAAAAAGCTTTGGGCGCGAAGGACTTTATTATCCTAAGCCAATTCTTAACCGAATCCGTTGTGCTTTGTCTGCTCGGTGGGGTGGCTGGTCTACTCCTCGTAGCCCTTGGGGCCTACATCGCAGCTGCTGCCTTTGAATTTGATATCTTTTTAAGCCTAGGAAACATCGTGCTAGGATTGCTTTTGAGTGCAGGTATAGGCTTGATTTCGGGCTTGATTCCGGCTTGGATGGCGGCCCGATTAAATCCGGTCGATGCCATACGCATGCAAGCTTAATATTGGCCGCGCTTAATCCAGCCTAGCCGCCACAAACTCCACCACGCTATTCAAAACCTCATGGTCCTCCGCGGTGAACGGATCGAGCTTGTGCGAATCAATATCTAATTGGCCCACCAAAATCTCGCCCTTATACATGGGCACTACGATTTCGCTCTTGGTCTCCAAACTACAAGCTAAATAGTTGTCTTGCGCTTGCACATCCGGTACTTCGAAGGTCTTGCCGCTCACAGCTACTTGGCCACAAATACCGCGTCCATAGGGAATGACCGTATGATCCGTATAAGCGCCTACATACGGTCCTATTTCCAATTGCTGCGCCTCATCATTCATGAAATAAAATCCCGTCCAGTTGTAATATTCCACCTCCTGATCCAATAGCTGAACCACCGCTTCCTGAAGTGCTTTTCCGGTCAAGTGGTCTAAGGCTTGGAGCTTTTCGAGCAGACTTTGGGCTTTATTTTGCGTCATACGGCTGTATTGTTGATAGAATCTTTGTTTTAATGAGTAATCGTAGCACGGTAATTGCTGTGCATTGGCGAAATTAGCAACAATGCGCCATTAATGCGCCATTAATGCGCACTATCGTTTAACCCAAAAGACTAACATGAGAAAATTTTTACTCTCATTTGCTTCGTTACTCTTTGCCGCGAGTTCTTTCGGACAAAGCACAGCGAATGCTTCACTCAGCCTTCAGGCTTGTCAAGGAGATACCATCGTATTCTCTTTTGATATTGCCTCGCCGTACAACGTAGGGAATACCTTCTCGGTGGAGATGAGTAATTCTAGCGGTGCCTTCGCCGGTAACTTTGTGAGCGTTTCTCCGCTCTTGGCCTACGGGGTCAGTACCAGCAACGATATCGACGTTTTGGTCCCTGATAACACTACACAAGGCGTTTATAGCTTCCGTTTGGTGAGTTCAAACCCAGTTCGCATCTCGGACACCATTTCAAACGTGATCATCGGTGCTAATCCAAATACCGGTATCGTCGCCTACAACTGGTGGGATAAAAACGGTGTCATCACTTTTTGTGAGGGAGATACGGCGATTTTGGTGGCAAACGCGCCTCCTGCCGGTCAGAGCTACACTTACCAGTGGTTACAAGGTGGCGCTCCTTTGGCGGGAGAGACTGATGATTCTCTTTTAGTAATCGCCAGTGGTGCATATGCGATTGAAGTTAGCTCAAACCTATGTGATGCCACTTCAAATGATACCATCGCCAACACCTTTTCACCAGGTGCGGAGGTCTTCGCCAACGGTGGTGCTGGTATTAGTTACATCGGGATTGATAGTATCCAAATGTGTGAGGGTACCATTGCCACTTTGGAGCATTTTGGCTTCCCATCGCCAGGTATTAACGGATATAAATACCAATGGTTGAAAGACGATAGCGTTAACATTTTTGGACAACCCGTGATTTACCCTTTGATTGGCGATACATTGCCGACCATTGATGTGGACACCACAGGAACTTGGTTCCTAGTCGTTACTTCAGACCCGGGCGGCTGTTCAGATACGTCAGATGTATTCCACGTTTTTGTAGATACTATCCCTTCTACAACCGTTGATGTGGGTATGTGGTCTTACCAAAACTTCCCGTCAACAACCTTGTGTTTGACAGATTCTGTGATTCTCATGGCTCAAGATACTGTGTTGTACAGTACATGGGAATACCAATGGCAAGTGGCTTATCCTTCAGGATCGGGTAACTGGCAGAACCTGCCTAATGATACTTTACCATGGTTGTTGGTTGATACCTCAATAGTCGCAGATACCGCGGATTATCGCTTGAGTATAATTAACGAGACCTGTTCTTACATCACCAATGAAACGACCATTGAATTCGTAAACTTCCCGACCTTGGCCATCATGCCAGGAGATTCATTGGGAATCTGTGTATATGATAGCGTTCTTGTGAGTCTAGTGAGCAACGGACTGTCTTTTGCTTGGAACGGTGGACTTTGGGTTGGAAAACAAAACTTCCTTACATCTCCGGGTCAATACGTTATTGAAGCATCCGGTATCAACGGATGTAAGACCTACGATACTTTAAACATTTACAACTACGCGGTGGTGGCAACGGCCACGGCATCGCCACAGATCATCAGCCCTGGAGATAATACTACGCTTTCTGCTACCGGAGGAACATCATTCTACTGGTTCGCAGATGCACCATCGACCTTCAGCAATCAGCACGGTGCCTCAACCTTGGCTTTACCAACGGCGGATACTACCACCTACTATATCCAAGTGGAGGATATCAATGGTTGTACGGATACAGCAAGTGTTCAAGTCTTTGTAAGCGAGCAGGATTCAGCTGTGATCTACGCCAATACGTACGGCAACATTCAAAACGTCATTACGCCAAATGGAGACGGCATGAATGATGTGCTTGACCTAAGCGGTATTACCAATGGTGATCCATGCGAGTTCACGGTATACACACGATGGGGAACACCGGTGTACAACCAAGAAGTATATAACAACGCTTGGGGCGGAACCACCGACGGTGGGGCGAAGCTCGAAGATGGAACGTACTACTTCGTGTTGACCCACAACAATGCAATCAGAGTTAAATCGGCAGTGACTGTCTTAAACAACATCTAATCATGAAAAAGTTATTTGTACTTAGCGCAGTAGTATTGGGTAGTTGGACAGTACAAGCACAGCAACTCCCACTTATTTCAAACTATTTGAATACGGCCTACCTTTTCAATCCAGCGTACAGCGGTATAGAGGGTAAGACAGAAATATCGGTGTTGAACCGTCGCCAGTGGACAGATATTCAGGGTGCTCCTGAAACCCAATTCATGGCCTTCAACGGCAACCGCGACGATCTGAAATTTGGATACAGCGGTTATGCTTTCAATGACCAGACGGATATCGTGGCGCGCTCAGGATTCTATGGGTCTTATGCATGGCACGTGAAGTTTACAGATCGCAATAGCCTTAGTCTAGGTTTGGGTGCCGGTTATGTAAACAACAACATCAATGTGGCAGGTATTCGAGTACCAGACGAGCTAGATCCAGTACTTTTTAGTGCCCTAAACACAGGGAAATTTGACCTCAACTTTGGATTCAACCTTCAGTTTGGCGATTTCAGCTTCGGTGCTGCCGTACCTAACTTGTTGGCCCCTAAAGTTGATTTCTCTGATAATTACCTAGGTCCAATGCAGTACCACTACATGCGTCATTATGTAGTGAATACGCAATACGATGTGAACCTTCAAAAAGGCTTGATGACCTTGAGTCCGTTCATCACGGTTCGTGCGAACGAGGTGACCATTCCACAGGTGGATGCAGGTTTGATGTTCAACCACAAGGAGTACTTCTATGTAGGTGCTGCATTTCGTTCTTCTTATGCGGTTACGGCCAATACAGGTTTGCACTTGACAGAGAATATCACCTTGGGTTATGCCTATGACTTCTCTTTGAACACCTATGGTTTCGCCTTGGGTAACTCTCATGAATTCATGTTGCGTTACACCTTTGGAGAAAGTAAAAAAGATAAACGACTCGAAAACGAAATTAAAAAGCTCAAGGATCGACAGCGTCGCTCATCAGAAGAACTCGAAGATTTGTTAAATGATCGCTTGGACGAGTTCAATGACGAGGTGTCGTCAAAGCAAAATGAACTTTTTGAACAAGAAAAAGCCGAATTACAGAGTCAGTTAGATGAGGCTAAGGCGGAAATTAATAGTAGAATTAAAGGATATTCGGCTGATCAATACGCCGGACAAGTCAAGCCTGGTTCACCGGGATACTACGTTACAGCCGGTGTATATGGTCAAGAAGAAAATGCCCATAAATTGGAAAGTAAATTATTGGCAGATGGAATCGCTGTTGACATTTTCCAGGATCAAAATAACATGATGTATTATGTGTTTATTTTGAAGTTCCCTGATTATGATTCAGCTCATAAAGCACAGCTGACTAAATTTAATGGGCAGTATAATGGAAGTCTTTGGATAAAGGTTGTCAAATAATCTGATAGACTTGCATAAAAAAACCCGAGCCTCGCAGAGGCTCGGGTTTTTTTTATACATCCTTGGTGGGATAAATAAGGTCGGGATTGTGTTGTTGGGACTCTTTGAGTAATTGGCCCCCTCTTAAAATTCGTTCCGCTTGTTCGAGATGACGTCCTATGTGTGGAACGATGAGTTGTAGTGCGGTCAAGGCCTTGATACGAACAGGAGGCAATGCACTGATGACCTTGGTGTTGCGCAGCTCCGGACTCTCAGGGATAATGCGCAAGATTCTTTCGATTTGACCGAGGTCAGAAATGAAGTTCTCCATGACCTTTTGGGCGCTGATCTTGAGTTTGGAATCGCGCATACGTCGCGGTAGAAGGGCCTTGGGTGCCGGAACCTTGGTGGCTCCAGGTTTGCTCAAGGGCGACATCCATTGGTAGGCTTTGCGTTGAAACCAGCTCAGCGGGAGGTCTTGAGTTTGGGAGGCTTGGTCGAGTTGGCAAACTTTGGTTAATTGGGCCAAATAAGCCTCATTCACATTGTTGATGTGTTCTATACATTCGATGGCCGACCACTGCTCGCCTTCGGGGATGAAGAACAATTCCTCTTCCTCTAAGAAATAAAACAGGCGTTCAAAATGTTGTTTATGCTGGGCCAATTCCCCCAAACGTTCCTCTATATATTCTGCTGTGGTCATGCTTCCGCTGTTTTTTCAGTGTTCACGATGCTGCTGAGCATATGATGAACGTCTTCGAGGCTGCTAATGTTCTGTGCCACGAAGTTCAGTTTTTCTGCTTTTTGCTTGACCTGCACTTTGCGCGGGTTGCGCTGTAAGTAGGCGAGGACGGCTGAGAAAATGCGCAATTGGTAGTATTCGCTATTGTTTTCCGCAGCAAAATGCCCGATAAGCTTGCCCATCTTGATAATGAGTTTGGCAAATCCAATGTGCTTCGCGAGCCATTTGATACGGACGGAATACAATAGGTCTTTCACCTGGCGGGGCAGCGGCCCAAATCTATCCTCCAGTTCTAATTCAAAGAATTGCAACTCTTCTTCCGTTTCAATGGCCCCCAAGCGTTGGTATAGCTTGAGTCTTTCCTCAATGTTGTTGACGTAGTTGTCCGGTATATGGATGGCCATATCCGTATCGATCTGCACCTCGTCCACAAAGTCCGATCCTTTGTTTTTATCTGGATTGTCGTACAGTTCCTTGAATTCGTTCTCCTTCAATTCCTTTACGGCCTCCGCCAAAATCTTTTGATAGGTATCGAAGCCCATCTCTGAGATGAATCCACTTTGTTCCCCACCCAATAGATCACCGGCGCCGCGGATTTCAAGGTCCTTCATGGCAATCTTGAAGCCGCTTCCTAGGTCGGTGAACTGCTCGAGGGCTTGAAGTCGCTTGCGCGCCTCGTCGGTCAAGGAGTGCAACGGCGGGCTGATGAGTTTACAGAACGCCTTCTTGTTGGAACGGCCTACACGCCCGCGCATTTGGTGGAGGTCGGACATCCCGAAGTGGTTGGCGTTGTTGATGATGATGGTATTGGCGTTGGGAACGTCAAGTCCACTTTCAATGATAGAGGTGGCCACGAGGACATCGAATTTACCGTCCATAAAGTCCAGCATGACTTTCTCGAGTTTCTTGCCGTCCATCTGGCCGTGACCTATGGCAATCTGTGCATCAGGTACGAGTCGTTGTACCATCCCGGCAACCTCTTGGATGTTGCTAATTCTATTGTTGATGAAAAAGACTTGGCCTCCGCGCTGAATCTCGTAGCTGATGGCATCGCGTATGGTCTCCTCATTGAAGCCTATGATCTCTGTTTCGATGGGCTGACGGTTCGGTGGCGGGGTAGTCATGACGCTCAGGTCACGCGCGGCCATTAGGGAGAACTGAAGGGTTCTCGGGATGGGGGTTGCGGTGAGGGTGAGGGTGTCAATGTTAATCTTCAGCGTTTTGATCTTGTCCTTGACGGCTACGCCGAACTTCTGTTCCTCGTCGATAATCAGAAGTCCTAGGTCCTTGTATTCCACCTGGGTACTGACGAGTTTGTGCGTGCCGATGACGATATCAATCCTGCCAGATTTTAGTCCGGCGAGCGTTTCTCGTTGTTGCTTGGCTGTGCGGAATCTATTGATGTAATCCACGGTGACCGGGAATCCTTCGAGGCGTTTACTGAAGGTTTTGAAGTGTTGGAAGGCGAGGACGGTGGTAGGGACGAGTATGGCTACTTGCTTGCCGTTGGCTACGGCCTTGAAGGCGGCGCGAATGGCTATTTCCGTTTTTCCAAAACCCACATCGCCACAGATTAGACGGTCCATAGGGATGGTGCCCTCCATATCTTTTTTGACGGCTTCTGTCGCGGTTAATTGGTCCGGGGTATCTTCATACAAGAAGCTCGCTTCGAGTTCGTGTTGTAAATAGCCGTCCGGTGCACACTGGAATCCCACGGCTTCGCGGCGCTTGGCATAGAGCTGGATGAGGTCGAAGGCGATCTGCTTGACGCGTGCCTTAGTTTTCTTCTTGAGGTTCTGCCATTGCGGACTGCCCAGTTTATTTAAAACAGGTGCCGTTCCATCCTTTCCGTTGTACTTGCTGATCTTGTGGAGCGAGTGGATGCTCACGTACAAGATGTCATTGTCGCGGTAGACCAGTTTAATGGCTTCCTGTATGGTGCCGTTATTGTCTATTTTTTGCAATCCGCCAAACTTGCCCACCCCGTGGTCCACGTGGGTCACGAAATCTCCGAACTCGAGTGCATTGAGCTGTTCGAGGGTGATGGCTTGACGCTTCTGCGCCCCGTTTTTAATGTTGAAACGCTGGTAACGGTCGAAGATTTGATGGTCAGTGTAGATGTAAAGTCCGGCATCTGGGTCTTCAAAGCCTTCGTGCAACGCAATGGTAGTGGTTTGGTATTTTGGGGCCAATTGCAAGTCTTCGAAAATGGTTTCGAATCTATTGACCTGCTTGGCATTGGCGCACATCAGTACCGTTTCAATATCACGGTCGTTGGCGTCGATCAGGGTTTGTGCGAGGAGATGGAAATCCTTGTTGAAGGCGCGTTGCGGTAGGGCGGTGCTGTCCAGCTTGGTATTTGCCCACTCTGCTTTGCCGTACTCTACTCGGGTGTAATTCAACAGGAGTCGTTTGAAGGCATCGCCGCTCATGAACAGTTCCTCGGGGGTGGCGCGGCTGATGGTATCGGCGAGGTTGGTATAGGTTTGGTGGGCGAGCTCCATTAATCGGTCCAATCCTGCCACCACTAATGACGGGGTGTTGATCCAGAGCTGGGTATCCTTTGGCAAATACGTTAAGAACGGTGCGCGTGCCTCAAGAAAGCTTTTGTTTTCCACGTTCGGCACGATACTCATTTTTGTGGCCTTGCCGATGGTGCGTTGGGTTTCTATGTCGAAGTAACGAATGCTCTCCACCTCTTCGTCGAAGAATTCGATGCGGTAGGGGTGCTCCTTGCTGAACGAGAAAATATCTACGATGCCGCCGCGTACAGAGAATTGGCCAGGGGAGGTAACAAAATCCACGCGTTCGAACTGGTATTCGAAAAGCGTTTCGTTGAGGAAGTCAATGCCTAGGTTTTCGCCGACGTGAACTTTAAGGGTATTGGTTTCCAATTCTTTTTTGGTCACCACTTTCTCAAATAGCGCTTCGGTGAAGGTGATCACTAAAGGGGCTTTTCGGCGGCTGCTGAGGTGGTTGAGCACTTCTGCGCGCAACAACACATTGGCATTGTCGGTTTGTTCTACTTCATAAGGTCTGCGGTAGGAGGCAGGATAGAAGTAACATGGGGTTTTGCCCAGCAGCTTTTCCAGGTCGTTCTGAAGGTAGGCGGCCTGCTCTTTATTCTCGGCGATCAAGAGCTGGGTCTTTCCTGTTTTCAAATAGGCGGCTGCAGCCAACATGGCGGTATGTGAGCTCCCTGCCGTGCGGTAGCCAAGGGCTTCCATACGGTCGGTTGAGGCGCTGTTTTCAAGCGCTAAAGTGAGCGGGTGGTCTAGGTAATGGGAGAGTAAATCCGCCGGTTCCAATAGTTAATTTTCGTATTTCCGCAAAAACGCGTGGGCGGTTTCGACCATACGCGGCGACCCAATAAAACACGGCACACGCTGATGCAATTCATCAGGTGCAATCTCCATGATTCGTCGGGTTCCGTCCGTGGCCATGCCGCCGGCTTGTTCAACAATAAAGGCGAGTGGGTTACACTCGTACAGGAGCCTGAGCTTGCCTTTCGGGGCCATGGTTCCTGTGGGGTAAAGATACACCCCTCCTTTGATAAGATTGCGGTGAAAATCGGAAACTAATGAGCCAATATATCTTGACGTATACGGCCTATTTGTGGCCTCGTCGAACTCTTGACAATACTTGATGTAGCGCTTCACGCCTTCGGGGAAATGCACATAATTTCCTTCGTTTACGCTGTAGATTTTCCCGTCCTGTGGGATTTGCATATCTGGATGGGACAGGCAAAAGACGCCTATGGAAGGATCTAGGGTGAAACCGTTGACGCCGTTACCGGTGGTGTATACTAGCATGGTGGAGGATCCGTACACGACGTAGCCTGCGGCAATCTGTGCATCGCCGGGTTGTAAAAAGTCTTTCAGTTCAACAGCACTGCCTCCAGGGGTGATGCGGCGGTAAATAGAGAAGATGGTACCCACGCTGACATTGACGTCGATATTGGAGGAGCCGTCGAGTGGGTCCATAAGTACGACATAACGTGCGTCGGAGTGTATATCATCGTCAAAAGCGACGAAGTGTTCTTCTTCCTCGCTGGCAACACCGCAGACTTGGCCCATCGATCGCAAGGCACGCATAAAGGTGTCGTTGGCCATAATATCGAGCTTTTGCTGCGCTTCGCCTTGGACGTTTTCACTGCCCATAGCGCCAAGGATATCGGCAAGGCCTGCTTTGTTGATTTCGCGATTGACCACCTTGGCGGCAAGGCGGATAGAAGTCAGTAGCTGGGATAATTCCCCCGTTGCAAAAGGGAAATCCTTCTGGTTCTCGACGATGAATTCGCCGAGGGTGGTTGGTTGTACCATGGTCAGTGGTTCTTTTGGTTGTGATAGGTGGGTACAAGTTAGGGCTTTTAGGTGGAATCCCGTGGAAGGAAATCCTACCTTTGCTCACATGAGAGACCAAGGACAAGTCCGTGCGAAAAAGCATTTGGGACAACATTTTTTGAAAGACGAGGGCGTGGCCGAGCGCATTGCCAAGGTGACCCCGTTGGACGGTGTCCAGAAGGTCTTGGAAATAGGGCCGGGTATGGGCGTGATGACCAAATATTTGTTGGCCATGCCTGACGTAGAGACTTGGGTTATTGAGATTGATGGGGAGAGTGTAAGCTATTTGCAAGCCCATTACAATCAGCTCAGTGCTCGCATTTTGGAAACGGATTTTTTGCAGTGGAATCCTGCGAGCGTTTTTGGCGAGGAGCCCTTTGCCTTGGTTGGGAATTTCCCGTACAACATCAGTTCCCAGATTGTGTTCCGGGTGTTGGACATGCGCGATCAGATTCCTGCCTTTGGGGGAATGTTCCAAAAAGAGGTGGCCCAGCGTTTGTGCGCGCCGCCGGGAAGTAAGACCTATGGAATATTATCGGTTTTATGCCAGGCGTATTACGATTTGACCTATGATTTTACGGTGCCTCCAGGCGTCTTTAACCCGCCGCCAAAAGTGGACAGTGGTGTGATGCACATGGTGAGAAAATCGGTCGATCCTAATATTGATTTTAAAATGCTTAAACGCGGGGTGAAAGCGGCTTTTGGCCAGCGAAGAAAAACCCTTCGCAATGCATTGAAAACACTTAACTTGCCAGAAGGCTTCGAGCATCCGTATCTTAGCAAGCGAGCGGAACAACTCAGCCACGAACAGTTTGTGGAATTGCTAAACGCCATTGAAGATGGAAGATCTTAGTGTAAAAGACCGTGTAGCGCAGGCCGTTACCACCACCGAAGAGGGGCTTTTTGCCACCTTGATGGCGGGGGTGCATGCGGCGGATATTGCTGAGGTTTTGGAATCTTGGGACTTGGATGATATTGAGTCGTTTTTAGAGCGCCTTGACACAGAATTGGTCGCAGATATCCTTGTAGAGATCGATGAAGATATCCGTACGGACCTACTGAAAAGCTACACCTCGGAAGATATCGCCCATGAGCTCGTGGAGAACATGGATAGTGATGATGCGGCGGACATGCTTTCGGAGCTTTCTGAAGAGCTGACGAAGGAGGTCCTTTCGAAGGTGGACGATGTGGAGCAGGCGAAGAAAATTGCGCAGCTGCTCACGCATGAGGAGGATACCGCGGGGGCCTTGATGGCTACAGAATACGTGAAAGTTCAAGAAGGTTTGACAGCACTTAGATGTGTGGCGGCCATGCGAACGCAGGCGGAAAATGTCGATCGAGTGCATGCCGTCTATGTGGTGAACGAAGATGATATTCTCGTGGGTACGTTGAGCTTGAAGAAGCTTTTGACGGCCAAGCGAACTGAAAATATTTCCGAACTCTATACGCCTATTCAACACACGGTGCTGTCCACTACACCGGCAGAGGAAGTGGCCAATACCATGCAGAAATATGACCTTTTCGTCATTCCAGTAGTGAATGCGGCTGGGGAATTGTTGGGTCGTATTACGCTTGATGATGTTGTGGATTTCATTCGTGAAGAGGCGGAGCGCGATTACCAATTAGCTTCGGGTTTGACCGACGAGGTGGAGAGCGACGATACTGTATTGCACATTACACGTGCTCGTATTCCTTGGTTGCTTATTGGTTTGTTCGGTGGGTTGATCGTGGCCCTGATGTTGGGCGAAAACGAAGGCGATATCGAAAGCGTACCGGCCTTGGCTCTGTTTATGCCGCTCATTGCGGCGATGGCCGGGAACGTTGGGGTACAATCTTCAGCGATTGTAGTGCAGGCGTTGGCAAGCAACAAGGCGGATCACAATATGACAAAGAAGCTGTTCAAGGAATTGTCCGTGGGCTTGGTCAATGGACTGATTTTGGCCGCCGTTATGATGGGCGCCGGCTTGATTTTAGGCTATGGCCAATTAGTTACGCTCACCGTCAGTGTTTCCCTATTGACGGTGATTGTCTTTGCTTCTTTGTTTGGAACCTTCATTCCACTGATGTTGAACAGATTCAACATTGATGCTGCATTGGCCACCGGTCCCTTTATCACTACTGCGAACGATGTCATCGGCCTGTTGATCTATTTCCAGATCGGACGACTCATTATCGGTTATTGATGAACGCGGTACTGCTCGACTATACCCATCCGTTGTTAGAGCAAGGTCTTGAACAAGGCGGAATAAGCTTGTGGCGTGAGTACGAATTGGCCCCAGAGCAGTTTCCATCGCACTATTTTACCGCGGAAATATTGGTTATACGATCGCGTTTTCCCATGACCCGCGAGATTATTGACCTGTTTCCAAACCTCAAGGCCATTGGGCGATTGGGGGCTGGCCTCGAGAATATTGATGTGGACTATGCCGAATCTCGTGGCATCGCCTGCTTACGCGTTCCCGAGGGCAATGCCCAAGCGGTAGCAGAGCATGCGCTAGGAATGTTGCTCTCACTGCTCAATCATCTCCCGCGGGTGCACCGTGAAATTAAGGAGGGGAGTTGGCGCCGAGAGGAAAATAAAGGTCTCGAACTTCAAAGCCGCACCGTGGGCATTATTGGTTATGGTGTGATGGGGAGCCAATTCGCCCGCTTGCTCGCTGCTATGGGTACTACCGTGTTGGCCTACGACAAATACAAAACAGGCTATGCCGATGCCGGCATTACGGAGTCCACTTTAGAGGAGCTTCATCAAAAGTGTGATATCATAAGTCTACACTTGCCGCTCACCGATGAGACGCGCTATTTCGCCGATCAAACCTTTTTCAATGCCTTCCAAAATCCTATCTATTTTCTGAATACCGCCCGCGGTCCTATTCTTCATACCGATGCGTTAGTTCAGGCGATGAAGGCGGGGAAAGTCTTGGGAGCGGGATTAGACGTACTTGAATTTGAGAAGAGAAGCTTCACCAGCCTGTTCGAAGGGGAGATGCCTCATTCTTTGCAGTGGTTGATGAATCAAGAAAATGTTCTGCTCAGTCCGCACATCGCAGGATGGACCAAGGAAAGTTTCGAGAAGATGGGTGCTGGCCTAGCTGCGAAAATTCTCGCCACGCTTTAATGTCTTTGAAAGGCAAACTGCACCGTATCAGGGGTGCGTTGTTCTTGTAAAATAGTCAACCCTTCCGTTTCCCGTACTACATCAGATTCTTGGTAATGACGAATGGTCAATAGCTCAACATTTGAAGTGAAGGTGAGTTTGAAATCACCCTCCAGGGCAGCAATGACCTTGGGAATGATGATGGCGTCGTTGTTCAAACAGAACA
>JAYPCB010000028.1:17463-19868 GCA_038124525.1 Cryomorphaceae bacterium | reverse complement strand
AGACCTGAAATCTCAAGGTGCCAATGCCTTCATTTTGGACCTCCGCGGCAATGGCGGTGGCTTGTTGATGGAGGCGGTGAAAATCGTGAGCTTCTTTGTCGAAACCACGGATACCGTCGTCTCTACTCGTGGGCGCGGCGGGAAAATTCAAGACGTGTACCGCACTCAGGGCCGCGCCCTCTGGCCCAAAGGGCCGGTGGCCGTGTTAATAGATGGGGCGAGCGCCTCGGCTTCGGAGATTGTCGCAGGGGCATTACAAGATTTTGACCGCGCGGTGATCTTGGGCGAGCAGAGCTTCGGAAAGGGATTGGTGCAGCAGGTGCACCCGCTGCCCTTTGGGGCGCAAATGAAGGTCACGGTTGCCAAATACTACACGGCATCCGGACGCTGTATTCAAAAGGTGAACTACGACCGCGACGAAGATGGCGAGCGAGAGGAGAAGCAAGAGAGCAAGATGTTTACCACGGCAGCTGGAAGGCCTGTGGTAGACGGTGAGGGCATTGCCCCGGATAGTGTGTTGCAATCGCCTTATTATCCTGAGGCTGTAGCGGCGTTGAATGCCAAAGCGTTGGATTTGAAATTTGCGGGGCGTGTATTGCCGGAATTGGACCCAGAACAAGAGGCTGCTGACTTTGCCATGGGTGAAGAGTTGTGGCAGGCCTTTACCCAAATGTTGGAAGAGGAAGAATTCGAATTTACCAGCATTGGCGAGCTCCAATTAGAGCGCTTATTGGAGGATGTAGAGGAAATGGACTACATCACCGAGGAAGATGTGGAGGGCTGGATGGCGGTACTTGCAGAGCGCCGTGGCTAGGTGTTGGATACGGACAAAGACGCGATGGTCGAATACCTTGAAGATTACTTGGTCTCCAAAAAATTCGGGACGGCGGGAACGTTAGAGCGCGGGCTGCAGGCCGATGAGGTGGTGGTCATCGCGGCCGATATTTTGCACCAACCTAGTACTATTGAAAGACTTTTGAGCGTTAAGTAGGTGATGCAACAAAACCTATTTCGCTTCACAGGCTATACGGCGGCTTTTCTTCTGCCCTTAGCACTCGTATGGCTCAGCCCTATCTACGGGCTTATCGCTTGGGCTATTGGTTTCTTGGCCTTTGGGAAGTTCGCACCAAAGATTTGGCCGATGCTCTTGTTCGCAACTTTTGTGGACTGGGAACTCATTGCTGTGTATTGGAGCGACAACAAATCGGCCGGCTGGGCGGATGTTGTGATGGTCCTGCCTTTCGGATTGATGGGCGTGTTGTCCAATGGGCTCACGGTAGAGGATCCGCAGCGCTGGGGGCGTCGGTTCGCCGATGCTTTTGCGTGGGCAACTACCTTGTGCTGGACCGCGATTTTTGGCTATAGCCTGATGACCTATGGTTGGGTGAGCTACAATGATTTTGCCCTTGGCGAAAGGCTCGGCATTCACTTTCAAAGCCTGTATTTAATCATCGCGGCACTCATTTTAGAGCGCCGGATTTGGTCGGAACCCAAAGGGGTGAGTTGGGCCAGTGCCGTAGCGGTGTTGTGGCTACTGGTGGGCATCATTTTCCTCAGTGCCCGCATTCATTTATTGACCGTTCCGGTATTAATCATGGCCCGATTATTCGAGCTCTACCGCCGCAACCCCTCTTGGCGCAAACACATCCTTCGATGGGGCACCATCACCCTCGCGGTTTTGGGCGCCATGGTACTCACCTTGCCCGGCCCCTCATCTCGCGTAGAGGATTTGATTAATGAACTGCGCAGCGTAGACGGCATGGTCGAAGGCAAGCAGACGAATCACCGCATCTTTATCTGGAAATACGGCGTTGATATCATTAAAGATGCCCCACTACTTGGCGTAGGCAATGGCTACGGCGAGGATGTGCTGCACGAGAAATTATTGACTTGCGATGCTACGTTTTACAATAAAAAAGAGCCCTATTACCTCCACGAGTTCCGATATGATTTCCACAACGTTTGGATCCAAAGCTGGGCCGAGGGGGGACTCATCGCCTTCCTGCTCATGGCAGGCATCTTCCTTTGGGGCTTGACCCAAAGCACAGGCAGCATGAGCTACGCATGGATTGCGCTATTGATGAGCAGTATGACCGAAAGTTTGTTGGATAAACAGGCCGGGGTGTTCCTGTTGACGTTTATGGTGGCTTTGACCGCGCTCAGCAGCCGCAAGCATCAATCTTTGAGGTAGAATCTAGGTACTCTGGGGCCAATTCCCGTAAGCACTTCATAACCAATAGTACCCGCCGCATGGGCCAATTCATTTGCCCCTTGACCGGCACCAATAATGACCACCTCATCACCCGCAGCAACCGCCACCTCGCTCACATCCACCATCACCATGTCCATGCACACATTCCCGAGAATGGCACAGGCTTGGCCGCCAATGATCACCTGGCCCTTAC
>JAYPCB010000028.1:0-17363 GCA_038124525.1 Cryomorphaceae bacterium | reverse complement strand
TCATATTCCCGCTCCGGGAATCGTGCAATGCCTTGGGTATTCAAGATATGTCCAATAGCCGCCGGATAGTACGAACGCACCTGTCCTCGCGCGGTTTCAAATCGATCGAATTGTTCTTGGGTAAAGCCATCGTGCTCCGCATTGCCCGCACTGCTCAAATGTGAGAACACGCCGACCACTTCGATATGCTTATGTCGATGCAACTCCTCCAACACTGCGGGAAGGGCCGCGGGTGCAAAACCTAATCTATGCATGCCCGTATCGACTTTCAAATGGATTTTAAGTACGGTATCCGAAGCGGGGTCTTGGAGGTACGGAAGTAATTGGTCCATAGAAAACAACTCCACCTCACAATCCGCCTGGGCCAAGGCCTTGAACTGCGTGGGCTCCGCATTCATCACCATGATCGGCGCTACGATCCCCTGCGCACGAAGCAACAGCGCTTCTTGGCTAAAGGCCACCCCGAGGTAATCTATATGACCGTTTTCCAACCAACGCGCCACCTCCAAAATCCCGGTCCCGTAGGCATCGGCTTTCACCATCGCCATGGTCTTGGTCGTAGGACTGAGCTTGGCGCGGAATTTTTGCAGGTTGCGTCGCATCGCCCCGAGGTTTACCTCCGCCCAGGTAGGGTGCGGCTGTTTCCTGAGCGTAGCAGCAAAACGCTCCATGCCGAAGCGACGCTGCCCCTTGATGAGCACAGTAGTATCCGCCAAATTCAAAGCTGAAAACTCTGCGGTGAGCTGGGATAATTGGTCCTTATTAGAAATCCACCAAACCCGCTCAAAGCCGTACTTTTCGACCATCTCCTTCGCAGCGTCCGTCCAAGCCGGCGCACTCAACGCGCTGAGCACAGCCCATTTTTTTGCAGTATGCTGCGTGGTCAATTCTTCGAGCGCCCAATGCAAGCTCTCTAAATCCGAGCTGTAGGTATCTTCCAACAAATACCCTCCGTCGCGTGCGGGCACCAAATTCATGCGCATTTCCAAAGGCTCCAAACCTTCCAAACGCGCTTTCGCAGCACCTTCGTCGGCACCCAACAAAAGGGCACCCAAGAAGGCATTCATTTTATTTTCTATGATTTGAGGGTCCTTATCCGTATCCAGCCCTAAAGCCGAGGGGTCCCATTGCTCGCCCTCGCCCCAAACCAGTGCTTCGGGCACCTGCAAACCTTGCGCGGTTGCCTGCTCAATCCACCTGCGGTGCGAGGCAATTTTCTCACACCCCACCATCAGCTGCCACTTCTCGGCAAACTTCTCTTCGTTGCTCTCAAAGTGCTCTCCATGGGCATCGCCCAACGTGGTGAAGATTCCATATGTAGGACGAACGAGCTCGCTCATTGCAGCCATGGTCTTCGGTCGGTCAATGCCCACCTCCACTATCGCGGCCACATGTTCTTGTTGCAGGGCACTGAGGGTCAGCGGCACACCGATAGAACTGTTGAAACTTCCTGGCGTACGGTGAATATTTTCGGGAGCCCCTAATAATTGGAACATCCATTCCTTCACTATGGTCTTACCGTTAGAACCGGTTATGGCCAACACAGGTCCCTCAAAGGACCCTCTGCAGGCACTGGCCCATAGTTGCAGCACCTCAATAGGGCGATTATGTTCGATAAAACTAATGCTGGGATGTTGTGCGGCCCAAGGCCCGGCCTCCTTACACACCACCGCAATGGCACCACGAGAAATGGCTTGCTCAACGTATTGGTGTCCGTCATTCGACGCGGTCGTAAGGGCAATAAAACACGTCGGAACCGACGCATTCATTCGACGGGAATCAAAGGCAAAATGTAGGAACGTATTTGACGGCCCTACCAAATGAGCACCACTAGGTGCGGCGATATCATGTGCCTGTATTCCCACTCTTTTTTTCGTTCAACATATTATAGACCACACGGCTCACCGGCTCGTAGGCTTCGGTCTCTCCAAGCATGAAGGTTTGGTCGCCGGCTACCGTTCTGTGACTGAAATGTGCCGGACCGCCGGTACGCTTACAAATAGCGTGCAACTTCGTCACGTATTCTGCCGTGGCCAATAGGTTCGGCATAGGACCAAAAGGCCTTCCTTTAAAATCTAAGTCCAATCCTGCAATGACCACGCGTTTGCCTTGGTTCGCCAATGTATTGGCCACTTCTACAAGGCCGTCGTCAAAAAATTGGGCTTCATCAATGCCCACCACCTGCACATCATCCGCGAGCAGCAAAATGTTTGAAGAGCTCTCCACCGGAGTTGAAGGAATGGAATTTTTATCGTGGCTGACCACCGCCTCATTGTCGTAACGCACATCTGACGCTGGCTTGAAAATCTCGACTTTCTGCCCGGCAATTTGAGCACGGCGCATGCGACGAATCAACTCTTCGGTCTTTCCGCTAAACATCGGGCCGCAGACGACTTCAATCCATCCGCCCGATTGTTGGTTAAATTCTATTCCTGAGTGAAACATGGAGGTACTTTAGTGGTACATTCAAGGCATTAAAGGTAGAGAATAAGATGCAGAGCAAAGACCCCTCTTTTAGCAGAAAAAGCAGCGAGCAGAAATTAGCCGAATTAGCCTTGAATATCGGTGGGTTGTCCCACGCCGAGGCCGCCCAACAACTCTTGGAACTGTCAAACGAGTTCCGTTACCATAGTTTGGAGGCAGAGATTGCCGCACCTTTTGAAAAGGCCGCTGCAGACCTCAAGGCAAAACTAGAGGCCAAGTTCAAAGCGTTGCAAGAAGAAGCTGCAGCAACACCTGCACCGGTCGTTAAAGTGCCAAAAGTTGAAGAACCTGCAGAGACCTCAGCTCCCGAGCCAGTGGAAGCCGTTGAGCCAGATCCTGTGATGGAAGTTGTCCCTGCCGAGGAAGAGATACCTGCTGAAACTGTAGCAGAAGAAGAATCTGCTGTGGCCGCGCCTGTGGCCGAAGAGGCTCCTGTGCAACAAGATATATTTGCTCCAGCCCCAGCTGCGGAAAAGAAAAGTTTGAACGACAGATTAGCCGGTAATGTGCTAAAATTCGGATTGAACGACCGCATCGGTTTCGTCAAAGACCTCTTTGACGGTTCCCAAGAAGATTTCAACCGTGTCGTGAGCCAGTTGAATACCTTGGGCAACCTGGACGAGGCCATGGAATTCATTCATACACACATTTCTGGCGAGTACAGCTGGGATCAAAAAGAAGAAACGGCTGCACGCTTCATTGCTGCTGTCGAACAAAAGTTTAGTTAATGTCCGGAATCCTATACGTTGTGCCTACCCCTGTGGGCAACTTGGATGATATGACGCTTCGCGCCATCAATGTGTTGCGCGAGGCGGATTTGATTTTAGCCGAGGACACACGCACGACCGGGAAACTCACCGCACATTTTGATATTGCCACGCCAAAACAGGCCTTTCACATGCACAACGAACACAAGGTGGTCGAGCGCTATGTCAAAGGACTGCAACAGGGACAAACCATTGCCTTAGTCAGCGATGCCGGAACACCTGGCATCAGCGACCCAGGATTTTTATTGATTCGAGCGGCTGTTCAAGCGGACGTAGAGGTCATCACACTACCTGGAGCCACAGCCTTTGTACCCGCGCTAGTCAATAGCGGTTTGCCGTGCGACAAATTTTATTTTGAAGGCTTCCTACCGCCCAAAAAGGGGCGTCAAACCAAGCTTGAATCCATTGCCGCCAGCACTAAAACAGTAGTGCTTTATGAAAGTCCTCATAAAATCGAGAAAACCTTGGCACAAATTGTCGAATTTTGTGGTGCAGAACGCCCCGTGACCATCAGCCGAGAGATCTCCAAAAAGTTTGAAGAAACCTTGCGCGGTTCGGCATCAGAATTGCTGTCTATTGTGCAAGAACGCGGCGGTTTAAAAGGAGAGCTGGTCGTTTGCATCGGAGCCTAATATGGTAGCATCGAAAATTCAACATATTGATCAATGGTTCGACGGACCTACAGAATCGCCCCTGCTCATTGCGGGTCCATGTTCTGTGGAAAGTCCCGAACAAATTTTAGCTACTGCACAAGCGCTCAAGGCACATACGCCTATTAGTCTATTGCGCGGCGGTGTCTGGAAACCAAGAACCAAGCCGGGAAGCTTTGAAGGTGTGGGACTGGAATCCATGCAATGGTTGATTGATGCTGGCCGTGCCGTCGGCAAACCCACGACCACCGAAGTCGCCAACACCGAGCATGTCGAGGCAGCACTTAAGGCCGGTATTGATGTCTTGTGGATCGGTGCGCGTACCACAGTGAATCCCTTTTACGTGCAAGAGATAGCCGAAGCGTTGAAAGGAGTAAAAATTCCAGTGTTGGTCAAGAATCCTATTCATGCAGAAATAGGCCTTTGGGCAGGAGCCATTGAACGATTTAAAAATGTAGGTATTGAACGCGTTGCCGCAGTACACCGCGGGTTCTTCTCTTCAGCAAAAGGAGTATACCGCAACGAACCGCATTGGCACCATAGTTTTGGATTGCGTGCCTTAATGCCAGACGTGAAAATCATTGTAGATCCTAGCCACATCGCAGGAAAGCGACTGCTTGTGCCGGAAGTATGTCAGGTAGCCATGGATCTAGGCATGGACGGATTGATGGTGGAAAGCCACATCACTCCAGAGATAGCACTCAGTGATGCTGCACAACAAATGAATCCGGAGAAACTTGGCGAGGTTATTAAAAACCTAGTCATTCACCCCAAGAAACTCGATCAAGGGGCCAGTGAAGCTTTGAAATCATTGCGAGATTCACTGGATGAATTGGACGATAATTTGGTGGAAATCATGCGTCAGCGCTTCGCGCTGGCCAAGGAGATTGCCATCATCAAAGAACAAGAAGGCACCAGTATTTTCCAAATGGAGCGCTGGTTGAAACTTGTAAAAGAGCGCACTGAAAAAGGCGATGGTGAAGGCCTGACGCCAGAGTTCATGCACGACCTCTTCGCGACCATCCACAAATACAGCGTCGAATACCAAACGCGACTGACTAAAAAAGAGTCGTAATGCGCTGGACGGCTCGACCCATATCGGATCCGGGTGCCGTGTCTCAGCTCACCGCAGAAGTCACCAAAGACCCCTTGCTCGCTGCCCTTTTGGTGCAGCGCGGCATCACTACGTTTGAAGATGCCAAGGCCTTTTTCCGACCAGGTTTAAACCTCTTGCACCACCCTTATCGAATGAAGGATATGGAGCGTGCTGTGGAGCGCATTGAAAAGGCCAGAATTCAGCAGGAACATGTGATGATTTTCGGCGATTACGATGTGGACGGGACCACTTCCGTGGCGCTGATGGCTGAATTTCTCGAAGGAAAATTTCCCATCGAAGCTTATATCCCGGATCGCTATAAGGAAGGCTACGGATTGTCCTTTGACGGGATTAACCTTGCGGCGGAATTGGGCATTACCCTGATCATTGCGTTGGATTGTGGCATTAAGGCCTTTGACCAAATCGCTCATGCGCGGTCGCTCGGCATAGATGTAATTGTTTGCGACCACCACCGACCGGAAGAAACCTTACCGAAGGCACATGCCATTCTAGACCCCAAGCGTCCAGATTGCCCCTATCCGTACAAAGAACTTTCAGGGTGTGGCGTTGGCTTCAAACTTTGCCAAGCGCTATGTGAGCATTGGGGCTTGCCGGAAGAGGTGCACCTGCACCCCCTCCTCGACCTCTGTGCCGTGAGCATTGCAGCGGATATCGTGCATGTGACCGGCGAGAATAGATTACTCGCGCACTATGGCCTGCAGCGCATACGCAGTGGACAAGCGCGTGCCGGTTTTATGAGCTTGCTCGAGGCAAGCGCCAAGTCCCCCCATTCCCTTACCCTTAGAGATATTTCTTTTAGCATTGCCCCTCGTATCAACGCCGCCGGGCGCATGGAGAGTGGGTTGCGCGCGGTCGAACTTTTGCGTAGCACCGACCGCGCGGAACAGGACGAACTCGCGGAGCGAATCAATGCCTTCAATCAGGACCGTCGTGAAACTCAAGCTGAAATTTTCGAGGAGGCTAAAGAAGAATTGGACCCAGAGAACTATCCGAATTCCAATGTGCTCTACAGGCCGCATTGGCACAAGGGTGTGGTGGGCATCGTAGCGTCGAAAATCGTGGAGACGCACTACCGCCCGACCATCATTTTGACCAAGAGTGGCGATCATCTAGGCGGTTCTGCGCGCAGTGTCATTGGCTTTGATGTCTATAATGCCATTGAGGCGTGTGAAGCGCATATTTTGCAATTCGGAGGCCATAAATATGCCGCTGGACTGACCCTGGATGAAGCGCAGTTGCCACATTTCAAAAAGGCGTTCGAGGCCTATTGTGCGGCGAATTTGACGGCTGAAATGAAAACGCCGGAATTAGAATACGATGCGGTGGCTAGTTTGGACCAATTTACCGAGCGCTTCTACGCCGTCCTATCACAAATGGAGCCGCACGGAGAAGCGAATCAAGCCCCAAGGTTCCTCATTCAGAATGTGGTAGATGCCGGTGGGACAAAAACCGTTGGGGCGGATGAAAGCCACCTACGCGTGGTGTTGCAACATCCGGGCAGTGCCAAGACCATGACGGGCATTGCCTTTGGCCAAGGGACTTGGGCAGTACATCTCGAGGCCGGCGGAGCCGTTGATATCATCGCCTCGCTCGAAATCAATGAATTCCGCGGACAGCGCAACCTCCAATTGATGGTGGAAGATATCCGCTCAACACAAGGGAAATCATGAGTTGGGGCGGTGCCGTAGCTGCCATGGTCAGCTCCATAAAGAACAATGCCCTGGCCAAGCGCACTAAGATTTTTGACAAAGAGCACAAGGGTGGATTTGGGAGCGCGCCGACCCATGATATGAAGGTGAGCAAAGAAGAATTGGACGCCATAAAATCTGAAATCAAAAGCCGAGCCTCTCAGCGCAAACGTCGCCAATTCATCGCACTCTTCCTCAGCTTGATCATCACCCTTATCGTGGTATTAATTCTTGCGAACTCGGCGCTCGGCTTTCTTTCGAAGTATTGAGAAATTCCCTATATTCTTGGGGAACTAACACATTTATTATGCGCTGGCTGATCATACTCTTGCTTTGCTCGAGTACCGCCTTTGCTCAATCTGATTTGGGCAATTGGATGATGTACTTCGGAACGAATAAAATCGACAATCATTGGAGCATCCATACCGAGGCACAACACCGGAATTATACCGTACAACCTCAACTTGAACAACTCCTGCTTCGAACCGGGGTAAATTATAAGTTCGACAACGGGCTGATGCTCACAGGCGGTTATGCGAACATTACCAACCATGAATTTCAGAGTTCGCGCATAGGTCCGGAAGTAGAAGAACATCGGATTTGGCAGCAACTCATTACCGCAAGCTATTTCGGAAAAACTAAGCTCGAGCATCGTTTCCGATACGAGCAACGCTGGATTGAAAGCGACTTTAAAACTCGGTACCGCTACCGCGGCATGCTGTTTTACCCGCTTAACACAGAGGCCATCGAGATAGGCACCTACTACCTGGGCATCTATGATGAGATTTTCCTGCAACCGGGAGAAACCACTTTTGACCGCAATCGCCTCTATGGAGGAGTGGGCTATAAGTACGCGTCGAACATTCAATTTCAATTGGGGTACCTACTGCAAACCGTTGGACCTACCACCAAACAGTACCTCCAGTTCGGGTTGATATTTGATACGTGATGCAAAGAATCATATACATAGTCGTTGCCTATACGCTTCTAGCATGCCAACCTTCCACACCTCCTCCAACAGTAGGCTCCGGTATGTTGGAGACCGTACTCATTGATCATGATAACTTAACTAGGAGCGCCCAAGTCTATACCCCAGAAGGGTTCGACAGCTCATTCGCTTTGCCGGTAGTCCTAAACTTTCATGGGTACGGCGGAATGGCTGTAGACCACATAACCTACACGGACATGGCTGCTACAGCGGATGAGCAATCCTTCCTTTTAGTATGTCCACAGGGATCTCTGCTCGACGGAGATCCCCATTGGAACAATGCCCTGCCCGGGCCTGATAACAAGAGTGATGCGGATGATTTGGGGTATCTCACAAAGCTCATTCAAGCACTCGACGATCAGTACCTCATCGATCGCGAACGCATATATGCTTGTGGTTTTTCAAATGGGGGCATGATGGCCTATGCTTTGGCCTGTTACCTCAATAATGAAATCGCCGCGGTGGCTTGTATTTCTGGCTGCTTGGGGGATACCTCTGCCACATGCGCGCCCGTGCATCCCACAGCTACTTTAAATATTCACGGAACGCAAGACGATGTTATCTCGTACCAAGGCAACAGTGAAATCATCGGCGCGCAGGAGGCCACCGCCTTTTGGGCCGACAGAAACAATACGCTCACAAGCCCTTCGGTCACCATGCTGCAAAGCAATAGTTATGCGCTAGAGCATATTCGATACGAAGCGGGCGACAGCAATGTCGTTGCCGAACACTACAAGGTCATCGGCGGAGATCACCGTTGGTTTAATTTTTCTGTAAATGGTAAAAATGCTAACCTACTTTTGTGGGAGTTTTTTGACCAATTTGATATTTACGGATCTCGTTGATGGACCCCTGCTTCACCACTGACTTTTTACCCCACCTTCCCGACGGTGAAGCGCCGCAACCGCCAAATGCCTTTACCTATCCGTTTTTTTATACCCCGCACCCGATGGTCGTGGCTGCGGCCGAGCATCTGCAACAGCGGCTGCAAAGTGATACTACCCTTTCCGAAGAACTCTTGGGAGGCAATGCCGTAGCAGGAAAAATGCTCGGCGTATTGGTCATCAAAGGTTCCCAAGGAGAATTGGGCTACCTGTCCGCGTATTCTGGGAAGTTGAATGGGCCGCGTCCGGAGTGGATGGTGCCCGCCGTGGCTGATATTCACGCGGCCCACACCGAATACAAGCTTGGAGAAGCGCAGCTGAATGACATGACCGAAGCTATTGAGGCCCTGAAACGCGATCCCGAATTTGTGCGCTTGAAAGCCCTCTTGAAGGACGAAGAAATTCGTGTGGAGCAGGTGTTGAGCGATGGTAGGGGCCAATTAAAACAAGAAAAACTCGACCGCAAACAACGCCGCGAAGCGGCCAAAGCCAGCCTTGATGCCGAAGCCTTTGAAGCCTTCAATGCGGAGTTGACCTCGGAAAGTATTACCACGCAGTTGCAGTTCAAAAAGTTCGCCTTTCATCAAAGGGAAGCGTTGGAGAAATTGCGTGAAGAGGTGGAGGGATGGCAAATGAAATTGGACCAATTAAAAAAGGACCGACGTGCCAAAAGCAATGCCCTCCAAGCGTGGATTTTTTCGCAGTACCAATTCCTCAATGCGCGCGGCGAGCGCAAAGATATCAAAGACCTCTTCCCGGACTTCGAAACGCAGCAACCGCCCTCTGGAGCTGGGGATTGCAGTGCTCCGAAGTTGCTCCAATATGCCTATTTGCAGGGGTATGAGCCCTTGTGTATGGGAGAATTTTGGTGGGGTAAGGAGCCGAAGAATGAGGTGCGCAAACAGGGCCTCTTCTACCCTTCGTGCAACAGTCGCTGCCGGCCAATACTTGGACACATGCTCGAGGGTGTGACCGTCGAACCCAATCCCCTCTTGTCATGGAGTGATGGGGCGGAATTGCCCATCATATATGACGACAAGGATTTGGTGGTGGTGAACAAACCCGAGGTCATGTTGTCGGTGCCCGGCAAGGATATCGAAGATTCCGCGTTGACTCGTATCAAGGCCCTCTATCCCGAGGCTACAGGGAGTGTGCTCCTGCACAGATTAGATATGTCTACCTCCGGTATTTTGGTCTTTGCTAAAAATCCACAGGCCCATAAATTCGTTCAAAAGCAGTTCATCAAACGCACACTGAAAAAGCAGTACATCGCCGTGCTGGACGGAATCGTGGAGGACGATGAGGGCACCATTGAACTCCCCCTGCGCCCCGATTATTATGATCTTCCGCGCCAAATGGTGTGTCACGAGCACGGCAAGCCCGCCACCACCCATTGGAAAGTGCTCGAGCGCAACAATGGCAAGACACGCATGGCCCTATTCCCTGTAACTGGGCGAACGCACCAGTTGCGCGTACATTGTGCCCATCCGGACGGACTCCACACCCCAATTTTTGGAGACGAGCTCTATGGGGTACCGGCCAATAGATTGCATCTTCACGCTGCATCCATTAGTTTTATACATCCGACCACCAAAGAAGAAATTTCCTTCGAGGTGGCCCCAAATTTCTAACGCATGCCCAAGGAAATCGAACGTAAGTTTTTAATCGCCAACGAGGGCTGGAAAGCCGGCGTGCAACGTTCGAGTTTTTTCGCGCAAGGCTACCTCAGCTATGATCCAGAGCGTACCGTCCGAGTACGCGAGACCGACACCCATGGGTTTTTGACCATTAAAGGATTGACCGTCGGCCTCAGCCGGGATGAGTTTGAATATGAAATTCCCAAAGACGAGGCGGCCGCACTGCTGAAGATGTGTGAGCATCCCCCCATTCAAAAGCGACGCTATTTCGTGGCACACGAGGGGCACCTTTGGGAAGTAGATATTTTCGAAGGGGCCAATGAGGGCCTTGAAGTGGCCGAAATTGAGCTCAGCCGTGAGGATGAGGAATTCGTTCGACCGGAGTGGTTGGGCGAGGAAGTCAGCGGGGACCTTAGGTACTCGAATTCTTCACTGAGTTTGGTGCCCTATAAAAATTGGTAACCCATGATGATCAAAGACCCCAACGACTATTTTATCGACGGCTGTGGACGCTGTTCCCTCCACGGCACGGACCAGTGCAAGGTGCGCACTTGGGCTGATCCATTGGTGCTGTTGCGAGAGATTATGCTACAGAGCGGATTAGAGGAAGAGGCCAAATGGGGCCAACCGACCTACACCTTAAAAGGTAAGAATGTCGCCATGATTTTTTCTTTCAAGGACAGCTGCGGCATAAGCTTTTTCAAAGGGGTGCTCCTTCAGGATGATGCTAAAATTTTAGTTCCAGCAGGGGCCAATTCCAATGTCGCACGCCTACTCAAAATCACCTCTGCCGCCCAAGTAGCAGAATTGGAACCGCACCTCCACGCCTACATCACCGAAGCCATCGAGCTTGAGAAAAGCGGCGCCAAAGTTCCTAAGCCCACTGAGCGCGAGCCTATGCCGGAAACCTTGGCACATTGGTTGGAAAACAACCCGCAACTCCAAACAGCTTGGGACCTGCTGACCCCGGGACGTCAAAGAAGTTATATCCTCCACGTGGGTAGCGCCAAACAAAAACAAACCCAGATCAACCGCATTGAAAAATGCATCCCGAAGATTTACGCGGGAAAAGGGTTTAATGAATATTGACCACTACTTTTACTCCATGGGAAAAGATAAACTGCGGAAATTTCGTGAAAACGAGCAGATGTCCTGCGTCGTTGAACCGAGTACCGAAGAGGCACGCTTGGGTTTAGAACTCAAGGGAAATTGGGCAAAGGACCAATTCTCTAACGATCAAGGCCTCGTGCTCGAACTTGGCTGTGGTAAGGGGGAATACACCGTGGAATTGGCCCGAAGAAATCCTCATCAAAACCACATCGGCGTTGACATCAAAGGGGCTCGCCTGTGGCGCGGTGCCAAAACTGCGACTGAGGAAGGATTGAAAAATGTAGCGTTCCTACGCACCAGAATCGACTGGATCGACCAGTGTTTCGGACCCAATGAAGTAGACGAAATTTGGATCACCTTCCCAGATCCTCAGATCAAATACAAGCGCGCAAAACACCGCTTGACCCACCCTGAATTCCTCCTGCGCTACCGCAAATTCCTCAAGCCCGGTGGAACCATCAACCTCAAATGTGATAGCGAATACCTGCACGGCTACACCCACGGCATCGTCCAAATGCTCGGGCTGGAAGTTGAGGAGGCCTACCACAACATCCACGAACAAATCTTACCCAACGAAGGCATTCTATTCGATGTAGTTACCCACTACGAAAGCATGTGGCTCGCCCAAGGTAAGGCAACCACCTACTTGCGCTTCAAGCTCGACGGCATCAAAGATGCCATGGCGCATTGGGCTAATTTCAAGAAATAAATGGCCAGCGAGTTCTTTGACCGAGTATACCGCGTCGTCCGCCTCATCCCCGAGGGGCGCGTGAGCACCTACGGTCACATTGCTCGCTTCTTAGGTACCGGCCGATCGGCACGCGTAGTGGGTTATGCCATGAATGCTTCGCACAACGACCCAACGGTTCCCGCACACCGCGTGGTCAACCGCAAAGGGTTGCTCACCGGCAAACATTTTTTCGGCGGCAGCACTGTCATGGAAGATTTACTCTCCAACGAGGGCATCAGGGTCGTAAATGATGAGATTCAAAACTTTGGGGAATTGGTCTGGGATCCCATGGATCACCTGAATCAGGAAGAGTTTTTAGAGTCTATTTAGATTCTCTTGCACCAAGGCCAAATACTCACTCATGTGAATGCCGTCCATCAATGCATGATCCACCTCTAACTGGAAGGGGAGTATGTATCGACCGGCTTGGGAGGTAATCTTACCCAACACAATTTTTGGGACACTGTGATTCCCGCCTTTTCGGGGGTGCTTAAAGCCCGTAAATGAAAGCCAAGGCAAGGTCGTGCCATAGATTAGGTTGGTGCGGTCGGGCCTATCCTCGAAGGGAATACCTTCAGCCGCTTGGACTGTGATTTGTTGGGCGCGGAAAATGAAATCGGCCACAGATTCCCCTTCAACCCAAGGATAATACGCAAAGACAAAGGCCTTCGTCCCACGCTGCATCACCGAACAACCAATATCAATGGCATCGTGCAATACCACACCTTCGGCAGTCCTGCGCAATCGCATCGGCTCATAGGCGTTCGCAGCCTTGACCACCGCATATAACAACGCATGGTGCGTGCTGTAGGAATGCATCTTGCACTGCTGCACAAAGGCGGTACAATCCAGGTTCACCTGAATCCCCACATAGGGATCTTCAAAGGTTTTGAAGAATTCATAGGCGGATTTCCGGTCCCAATTTTCGATGTCCCAAGACTTTTGCATTCCACTAATATAGTGTTGTATTTTAAAGCCCTATGAATCACGAATCACTCCGAGACTTTGCACTCGGGCTCCCCCATGCTTCCGAGCACCTGCCCTTTGACGAATACACGCTCGTATTCAAGGTTCACGGAAAGATGTTTGCTAGTCTGAGCCTTGACGAGCAGCCGGCACGAATGAATCTAAAAAACACTCCGGAGCGCAATATTGAACTTCGAGAAGAGCATCATTGGATCATCCCAGGTTACCACATGAACAAGCAGCACTGGAACACGGTTATTGCAGAAGAATATGCCTCTGGAGCCTTAATTCAAGAGCTGATTCAGACCAGCTACAATCTCGTTTGGCAAAAGCTGCCTAAGAAGGTGCGAGAAGGCGGGTTATAGCTTATTTTTGCCCCTTATGAAACACATCCGCAACTTTTGCATCATCGCACACATTGACCACGGTAAGTCCACATTGGCGGACAGATTGTTGGACGCTACTCAAAGTGTGACCGACCGTGAGAAACAAGACCAGCTTCTCGACAACATGGACCTCGAGCGCGAGCGTGGGATTACCATCAAATCTCACGCCGTTCAGATGTACTATCAAAAGGACGGCGTGAAGCACACGCTGAACCTCATTGATACGCCAGGACACGTTGATTTCTCCTACGAGGTTTCGCGTTCTATTGCGGCATGTGAAGGAGCGCTTCTCATTGTAGATGCAGCTCAGGGCATTCAAGCCCAGACCATCTCCAACCTATACCTAGCGTTGGAGCACGATTTAGAAATCATTCCTATCCTCAATAAGATTGACCTCCCTTCAGCCAACCCGGAAGAAGTGGGCGACCAAATCATCGATCTTATCGGCTGTAGCCGCGAAGACATCCTTCACGCTTCAGCCAAAACTGGACAAGGAGTTCCCGAGATTTTGGATGCCATCATCGAGCGCGTCCCAGCGCCAGAAGGAGATCCAGATGCCCCCTTACAAGCTCTGATTTTCGACAGCCACTACAACCCATTCCGCGGTATCGAAGCCATTTTTAAAGTGGTGAACGGCAGCATCAAGAGTGGTGAGAAGGTGAAGTTCATGGCTACGGGCAAGCAGTATGAGGCTGACGAGATCGGAATCAACTTGATCAAACAATCGCCGGCGAAAGAAATTAAAACAGGGGACGTAGGCTACATCATTTCTGGGATTAAAGATGCCAAGGAAGTAAAAGTCGGTGATACGATCACTGCCGTTGCTAATCCTGCCACTGAAGCCATTGCTGGATTCGAAGAGGTGAAGCCCATGGTATTCGCCGGAATCTATCCTGTGGATACCGAGGAGTTCGAGGAACTTCGCAGCTCATTGGAAAAATTGCAGCTCAACGATGCCTCGCTCACTTTTGAAGCAGAGACCTCAGCAGCACTTGGTTTTGGATTCCGTTGTGGCTTCTTGGGCATGCTCCACATGGAGATCATCCAAGAGCGCCTCGAGCGCGAATTCAACATGACCGTCATTACGACGGTTCCAAACGTAAGCTACAAGGCTTACATGAAGAAGAATCCAGATCAAGCCATCTGGGTACAAAACCCAACAGACTTCCCGGATCCAACTAAGATGGATTACATGGAGGAGCCGTTCATCAAAGCGCAAATCATCACCAGCGCAGATTTCGTTGGAGCAGTGATGAACCTTTGTATTGGTAAACGTGGCCAATTAACCAATCAAACCTACCTCACCAGCGACCGTGTGGAATTGAGTTTTGATATGCCGCTCGCTGAAATAGTCTTTGATTTCTACGACCGACTAAAAACCATTTCCAAAGGGTATGCTTCCTTCGACTACCACCCTATCGGCTACAAGCAAAGTGTTTTGGTGAAAGTAGATGTCATGCTCAACGGAGATCCCGTAGATGCATTGAGCGCATTGATCCATAAAGACAACGCCTACGACATTGGTAAAAAGATGTGTTCTAAGTTGAAGGAATTGATCCCTAGACAGCAGTTCATGATTGCCATCCAAGCGGCCATAGGAAATAAAATTATCGCGCGCGAAACCTTGAGCGCCCTGCGTAAGGACGTTACTGCAAAGTGTTACGGAGGTGATATCTCACGTAAGCGCAAACTCCTTGAAAAGCAGAAAGCAGGTAAGAAGCGTATGCGCCAACTGGGCAACGTAGAAATTCCTCAAAGCGCCTTCTTGGCGGTACTAAAGCTGAATGATTAATGGAGCAATTGCCTAAGGTAGTGGATGGTGCGAAATGTATTGTGATCAAAGGAACTCACAAAGGCAAAAGCGGTACCATTCGAGACATTAATACCAGCAAGACAGGCAACATTACCATTACTGTGGTGCAAGCCTCCGGTATTAAGTTCAAAACCTTAGGACGAAACGTGGAAGTACAATGATGTTCCCTACCTTGGGAAGATGATTGAACCCGCCATTATTACCTTCGAAGGCGCACTACTCTGTGGCGCCTCCGCCCCCATGTATCTTCGTTCCTTCACCCCTTGGACCCTTTGGCCCAAAGTGATGCCAAGGCTTGCTCGTGTAGGCAACCGCTGCAATGCAGACCTCATCTCGTTGCGCGCTTTTGACGAAGTGCCCGTTTTCGGCCCTACGGCGGATCCAATTTTCACCTACTGGGGCGGCGCAGAGGTTATGGGTCCCAACGAAGGGTTCGAGCATTTCGAAATTCCTGCGGGTACCTATGCTGTGTTTCATTACAAAGGGCTTAGTAGCGACTCTACCGTGTGGCGCTATATCTACAGCCAATGGCTCCCCAACAGCCCATGGGAGTTAGACGATCGACCGCACTTCGAACGCTTGGGCGCGAAATACAAAAACGAGGACCCAAATTCAGAAGAGGATATCTACATCCCTATTCGACCAAAGGCATAAAAAAACCCCGACCAAAGGCCGGGGTCTAGGATGTGTTAGTCCTTTTTGGACTAGCTTAGGATCTTATTTATTACTGCTCAATGAAGCGAACAAGTAATCGCGATTCATGCGAGCAATGTTTTCCAAAGAAATACCTTTTGGACATTCTACCTCACAAGCACCGGTGTTGGTACAGTTACCGAACCCTTCAAGGTCCATTTGGTGTACCATATTCAATACACGCTCTTTAGCCTCAGGTTGCCCTTGTGGTAGCAATGAGAACTGGCTGATCTTCGCCGAGGCGAACAACATTGCCGAAGAGTTCTTACACGTTGCAACACAGGCACCACAACCGATACAAGTTGCCGCATCAAAGGCCTTATCTGCATTTTCCTTTGGTACAGGAATAGCGTTAGCATCGATCGTATTTCCAGAGGTGTTTACTGAGATAAAACCACCTGCGCGCTGAATACGATCAAAAGCAGAACGGTCTACCATCAAATCCTTGATGATAGGGAACGCCTTCGCACGGAACGGCTCAATGTAGATGGTGTCGCCGCTCTTAAATTCACGCATGTGCAACTGACACGTCGTGATTTTACGGCCTGGACCGTGAGCTTCACCATTGATAAATAGCGAACACATACCACAGATACCCTCACGACAGTCGTGATCAAAAACAACAGGCTCAATGCCCTGGTCAATCAACTGTTCGTTCAAGTAATCGAGCATCTCAAGGAAGCTCATGTCCTCCTCTACCCCAGAAATAGGGTATGTTTTCATTTCACCCTTTGCTTCAGGGCCTGCTTGTCTCCAGATCTTTAATGTTAAATCCATAGTCTGAATTATTTGTAAGAACGTGTCTTCAATTCAACATTCTCGAAAGTCAACTCTTCCTTGTGCAACTTCGCTTCTGCAGGAACTCCAGTGAACTCCCATGCGCTTACGAAGGCAAAGTTCTTATCGTCGCGAAGGGCTTCCCCTTCCTCGCTTTGGTACTCTTCACGGAAGTGACCTCCACAGCTCTCGTTGCGCTCTAGAGCATCTTTTGCCATCAACTCACCAAGCTCGATTAAATCCGCCACGCGGCCTGCTTTATCAAGCTCAGGGTTCATGCCATTGGCAGAACCTAGTACTCGAACATCTGCGTAGAACTCTTCTCTCAATGCTTGGATATCTGCAATGGCTTGCTTCAATCCTTTTTCGTTACGAGCCATACCTACCTCGTTCCACATGATCTTACCGAGACGCTTGTGGAAGAAGTCAACTGATTTGGTACCGTTATTATTAATGAACTTGTCCGTGCGCTCACGAACCGCTTTTTCAGCATCTTCAAATTCTGGAGAATCTGTAGAGATGGCTCCTGTACGGATATCCTTACTCAGGAACTCACCTACAGTGTAAGGCGCTACAAAGTAACCGTCCGCAAGACCCTGCATCAATGCAGATGCACCTAGGCGGTTGGCACCGTGGTCTGAGAAATTGGCCTCACCTAAAGCAAAACAACCCG
>JAYPCB010000027.1:10754-19931 GCA_038124525.1 Cryomorphaceae bacterium | reverse complement strand
TTTCGCGGTCCATATTCAGTACCCAATTCACTATTTCAAACGGACGATCTTTCGGGGTATTGTTTAATTGTTCGGAATACTTCTTCCCGGTGATGTTGATGACCTCCAGTGCGCGAATAATACGCCGTGGATTGCGGACATCTACCTTGGCGGCATGTTCTGGGTCTAAGCGCTGGAGCTCTTCCTTTAATGACTTGAGACCTTCGGATTGAGCCCTTTCCTCCAAGGCTGCTTTGATCGTAGCATCGGTGGGTAAAGGATCAAGGCCATGAAGAAGGGCGTCGATGTACATTCCGGAGCCTCCAACGGCGACCACGACGTCGTGGCTTTGGAATAAAGTATCCAGGGTGTCTAAGGCGAATTGTTCAAACTCACCGGCGGTGATGGGTTTGTGAACGCTGCGGTCGGCGATGAAGTAGTGCGGAACGCGGTCCAATTCTTCTTGCGATGGCGGTGCAGATCCGATGGCAAGTTCTTTATAGCATTGGCGGGAGTCTGTTGATAGAATTGGGCACCCCAATTTCTCCGCCCAATACAATGCTACACCGGTTTTGCCCACAGCAGTGGGTCCACAAATATTCAGTAAGTATTTAGGCATTCGAGGCGAATTCTGTCCCGCAATCTGGACAATAGTTATAGTCGGAAGGGCTCGTGTGCCCGCAATTTTCACAAGATTTCAATGCCGGTTTTCCATCTGTGGGGTTCATCGCGAGATCTACGGTCACGATACCCGTGGGCACAGCGATGATGGCGTAACCGAGGATCATGATGGCCGAAGCAATGAATTGGCCCAGCACCGTCCCAGGCGCAATATCTCCATAACCAACAGTGGTTAAGGTTACAATGGCCCAGTAAATGCTCAGCGGTATGGACGTAAATCCATTCTCGGGACCCTCGACGGTATACATGATGGTGCCCATGACCACGCAGAGCAGAACTACCGTGAAGAGAAATACGCCAATCTTGCGTGAGGAACGCAGCAAACTTTGCCAAAGTAGGTTTCCTTCAATGAGGAATCGGCTGAGTTTGAGCACTCGGAAAATTCGAAGTAGGCGCAGGGCTCTGATGATGGCGAAAGTTCCGGTGGCAGGGAAGAGTAGGGCCAGGTAAAAGGGCAGGGTACTGACCAAATCTATGAGCCCGTAGAAGCTTCGGGCGTAATGCGCGGGCTTCGGGCTGCACCAAAGACGCAGCAAGTATTCAATGCTAAATAATATGGTGGTAATGACCTCAATTCCAGTGAACCAATTCTGCGCACCAGCATTAGCGGCAAGACTCGGCACAGATTCGAGCATGATCGCAATGACACTCATCCCAATGGTCCCGAAAAGGGCAACATCGAACGCCTTGCCTGCCGGCGTATTGGCTTCGAAAATAATGGTGTAGAAAGAATCTCTTAGGCTTGTTGTTCGCATAATTGAACCAAATTTCGTAAATTTATAAGTACCGCTTACATCAACCCATGACAGAACTACCTATAGATATCAGCAGGTTAGAAACCGCCACCTTGAATTTTCCAGTAGGGGATGTGCTTTCTAAAAAATCGGAGCGAATGAAGCGTGCTAAGCGTATTCACTCGGCGACCTATGTTGGAAATATCCGCCACGAAAAGGTAGATATAGTCTTCCAAACCCATTCTGATGTATTCAAGGTGCAGACCACCATTTGGCTTCACTATGGCGGCTCTATCTATTTAAAAGGAAACATCACCATTCCAGTGGAGCGCGTGATATCAGTGGATTGGATTTAATAGTACTCCTCGTCTTCGAGACTGTCTTCTTCCTCGTCGGAATAAGGGTCCTTACTTCCCTCAAGATCATCTAAGCCATACATGGCATTGATTTCTGCTTCCGTCATTTGACTAGGGTCCTTGGCCATTCCTGGGGCCGCATCAGCGCCGGGTTTTTTGTCCAATTCGCCTACGGCATTTAACACCACGAAATCTTCAAACCCTTCTTCCTCATCTTCCTTCACCTTCTCGACGTAGAAAATATTCATATCAAGGAAGTTGTAAACGTATAAAGCATATGCTGTTTGGCTGAAAAAATCCGCCACAGCCATCGTTTCCATGCTCGGACTGCTATCGTCCATGCTGAACATCGGCAATTCCTCACCTTGGTCCCAATCCGCAGTGCTGTAGTAGAAACTTCCCATTTCCCCAGGTTCTAAGCCAAAGGTGGCGTAGACCTGCTCGTGAAGTTGTAGTAATGAGGCGCTTCCTTTAATGCGAACCTCACGAATGACTGTATCGCTAGTATCGGCGATAAAACGTAGAAAAACTTCCATTTATGCTAATCCTAATTGGGCCGCAAGTTCGTCCATTTTACGCAAGGCGGCCTCCCTTTCATTTGGGATATCACCTTCTAAAATGGCTTCCTTGATGCCTTCTTTAATTTGTCCTATTTCACGGCATGGTCCTATGCCGTATTTCTCCATAATCTCCTCGCCAGTGACCGGCGGTTGAAAATTTCGAATCTGATCACGCTCCTCGACCTCCTTTAGTTTCGTGCGCACATGCTTGAAGTTCTGGAGGTATTTGTGCTTTTTCTTTTCATTCTTAGTGGTCAAATCTGCTTCACACAAAAGCATCAATGACTCAATATCATCGCCTGCATCAAATAGCAATCTCCTCAACGCGCTGTCGGTCACTGCATCGTCCGATAAGGCAGCAGGACGGGAGCTCATTTGCACCATCTTGATGACAAACTTCATGCGAGCGTCGGTAGGCAAGTGCATGCGCTTGAAGAGTTTGGGTACCATCTTGCCGCCTAAAAACTCATGACCTCTAAAGGTCCAGCCTGTGCCCTTGATGAACTTTTTGGTTCGTGGTTTGCCGATATCGTGCAACAATGCAGCCCATCTAAGCCAAAGATCTTCAGAAGTGCGGCTGAGGTTATCCACGACCTCAAGGGTATGGTAGAAGTTGTCCTTGTGGAGCTGCCCTTCAACCTCCTCAACCCCTTGCAAGGCACAGAGTTCCGGTAGTATTTGCTCGAGCAATCCGCTAGTGAAGAGCAAGCCCAACCCGTAACTGGGTTTGGGAACGGCTAAGATTTTGTTGAATTCTTGCGCCGTGCGTTCTGGAGCAACAATACTTATTCGCGCGGCATTTTTTCGAATGCTCATTAACGCCTCGCTAGAAACCTTAAAGTTGAGCTGCGCGGCGAATCGAACTGCACGCATCATTCTCAGCGGATCGTCGTCGAATGTTTGATCCGGATCAAGGGGTGTGCGCAGCATCTTATCCTCAATATCCTTGATGCCGCCAAATGGGTCTAATAGCTCGCCCCAGCGTTCTTTGTTCAGGCAAATGGCCATCGCATTGACCGAAAAATCGCGACGGTTTTGGTCGTCTTGTAAGCTGCCAGCAGCCACCTCAGGATTGCGACTATTGCGGTTATAGCTCTCTTTCCGAGCTCCCACGAATTCAAGGTCGACACCTTCAAAATTCATGTGCGCCGTCCCGAAATTCTTGAAAACGGTGAGCTTTGGGCGTGGCTTGAGTTGTTGTTGAACCGCCTTGGCAAGTGCAATACCACTGCCGACGACCACAAAATCAATGTCCATTTTCAGTGGACGTCCCATCCATTGATCGCGAACATATCCACCCACCACGTAGCATTCTAATCCCAAGACGTCGGCTTGCGCACCGACGAGGGAGAAAATAGAATCCTTAATGTGTTCGGGACGTTGTACCATCACTTAGGCTTGAAGTTCGGGAAGTTTCGAGAAATAAATTCCAGCGAGCAAAAGTACGATGAGGATGAAGTAGATGCTGAGGTTTGTGCGTTTGATTTTTTGAAGCCAAAAATCCTCCTTTTCATTTCCGGTTAGTTCTACTGGATAAAGTAGGGGAAACAGCATGATGCTTTCTCGCCACCACAGTTCATCTTTTTTATGAATGTAGTTGCGCTTGTAGTAATCCGACCAATGTCCAGGTTTCTTCTTGTTCTTTACCCGTAGGTATTGAAAATGAAGGGCCCATTTGAAGCTGTACACGGCCAAGATGAAGACCATTAATGCGACTAAAAAGATGGTTTGTCCTGTGCTCATGAATTGCGAAGTTTTTTCATTGCTGCATAGCGCCAATATACTCCTTGGGCCATACTAATACTGTAATTCCAGCCTGCTGCCCCGTCCAAAATACCGCCGCGAAGCAGGTAGTGCTTCACAAAGCGAAAGGCAGGTTTTACCACAAAGTGGAAAGGGGTTAGCACCCCGGTGGATTGGTTTTTATCTAGCGCGCTTTTGGCCGCATATGAACGCTGTTTGTTCTCCCATCGCTCGTGGTTCAGGTAGGTGTGATGGTGAAGGATGCCGTGTAAGGGCTGTGGTTTTTGTAGGTCTAATTTTTCGTGCACCTCGCGGTCAGCATAGCGCTGGCTGCGATGAAATAATCGGACCACCACATCAGATTGAAGACCTGAAAAACGCATTCTTTTTCCTTGGAAATAATGCACTCTCTTTAGCCCCCAATATCCATTCTTATCCTCGTGCGACTGCTCTTTCCAAGCAAGAATTGTCTTTTGAAGCATTGGATCCAACACTTCATCGGCGTCGATGAAAAGTACCCACGAGTGCGCTACTTGGTCCATGGCCCAGTTGCGCTGTTCCGCCCAGTTTTTCATGGGGCGCTCGAGTACCTTGGTGACTAATTCCTTTGCCAAGACCACGGTTCCGTCACTAGATCCGCTGTCCACTATCAGTATCTCATCACCTACGGGTCGAACCGCTTCCACGCATAGTGGCAGGCGTTCCGCCTCGTTGTAAGTGAGGATAATAACCGAGAGTGGAGTAGGCATTATACGGCTACGTTGTGCGTTCTAAGTGCGTCGTTCAAGGAGGTCTTTTTATCTGTGCTCTCCTTGCGCTTTCCAATAATCAACGCACAAGGAACATTATAAGTACCTGCAGGGAAATCTTTTGGCATGGTGCCTGGAATGACCACTGAACGTGCAGGGACATGTCCTCTATATTCTACTGGCGTCGGGCCGCTTACATCAATGATTTTAGTGGATGCTGTCAATACAACATTCGCACCGAGTACCGCTTCTTTTTCTACGCGTACGCCTTCCACTACGATGCATCGTGAACCGATAAAACAATCGTCTTCAATGATTACGGGTGCCGCTTGCAATGGCTCGAGTACACCGCCGATACCAACTCCACCGCTGAGGTGAACGTTCTTGCCAATCTGTGCACATGAACCAACAGTAGCCCAAGTATCCACCATGGTGCCGCTATCCACATATGCTCCAATATTTACATAAGAAGGCATCATAATTACACCGCTCGCCAAGAATGATCCGTGTCGTGCAATGGCATGAGGAACTACTCGGACACCCTTTTCAGCATAACCGGTTTTCAATGGAATTTTGTCGTGGAATTCAAATGGAGGTACTTCGATGGTTTCCATTTTCTGAATAGGGAAGTACAACACCACTGCTTTTTTTACCCATTCGTTGACTTGCCAACCATCTGCAGAAGGTTCTGCGACACGTAATTCACCAGAATCTAGTGCGCTAACTACGGCGCGAATGGCCTCTTGAGTATCTGCGTTTTGGAGTAATTCTCTATTCTCCCATGCATTTTCTATCGTTGCTCTTAACTCTTGCATAATCGTTGTTGTGTTGAAGGCCAAAGGTACGGCTTTCGGATGCTTTAGACTACCTTTGCAGCATGTCAAAAATCGTTGCTTTGGATATCGGAGAAGTCCGCACAGGTATAGCAGAATCTGATGCTATGCAAATGATGGCTTTTCCCTTGCTGACCGTTTACACTTCTGAGCTCATGGGCTATCTGAATTCTCGTAACCTCGAGGAGCCCTTGGATATAGTCGTGGTAGGAGCGCCGACTAGATGGGACGGAAGCCCTTCTACGGTTGCTTCGTTTATTGATGATTTATGTGGCAAGATTAGTCGGGCCTTTCCAAGGGTCCAATTAGTCCGCGTGGACGAACGCTTCACTTCCTCCTTAGCCTCCGATGCCATGATTCGTGGTGGCATGAGCAAGTCTAAGCGGAGCGAAAAAGGAGCAGTGGACAAAGTGGCTGCTGCTTTGATTTTGGAAAATTACTTAGCCCAACGCTAACTATCTTTGTACCCTCATTAGATCCTTATGATATTACCCATTGTTGCCTACGGAGATCCTGTACTGAATAAAGTTGCTGAGGAAATTGACGAACAATACCCTGGTCTAGAAGCGTTGATCGCCAACATGTATGAAACCATGTATGGCGCACACGGTGTTGGATTGGCAGCACCACAGATCGGCCGCAGCATTCGTTTGTTTGTGGTAGATGCAAGCCCGTTTGCAGAAGAGGGCGAGGAGGACTATGAGCTTTTGAAAGACTTTAAAAAGACTTTCATCAATCCCATCATCATCGAGGAATCTGGAGAAGAGTGGGGCATGGAAGAGGGATGTTTGAGCATACCAGATGTTCGTGAAACCGTGTTTCGCAAGGAAACCGTGGTTATTGAATACTATAACGAGCAGTGGGAACTCGTTGAGGAAACCTACAGTGGTTTGGCGGCCCGAGTGATTCAGCACGAATATGATCACATCGAAGGAACTTTATTTACCGAGAAGATCAAGCCATTGAGAAAGAAATTAGTCAAGGGCGCCTTGGGACGAATCGAACGAGGTAATGTCAATGTGGATTACCCAATGAAATTTCCAAAATCAAAATGATTCGAGTGTATTTGCTCGCCGTTTTGGCTCTTTGGTCTTGTCAAGGAGCTGCCGAAAGTCCATTGCCTATTGAACAGCAGGAGCAGGTGGTGTCCATGGATTCGGCTTTGCACTATTTGAATCTTGTGGATAAGAGTATTTTATCTCCCAAGGGGTATACCCGAGCGGCCATGCACTTTGTGGCTCAGGATTCGTTGATCAAGACCAAGGCTGAATATTTAATGAAAGCGGGCTTGACTTGTATGAATCAAGAAGGAGAATACCGCTTATATGGGGTGAACTATTTGATTTTGTTGAGCAATAAGTTTCCTCAAGACGAGTACGCGCCACAAGCATTACTGCAATTGGCATTATTTTTTGATAATGTTTTAGGAGATTCAGAGCGTGCAATGGAATTTTTGCGTGCTTTGATACAGCGTTACCCCGAGAGTGTATTGCGGGAAGATGCGGAGGGTTTGCTGAACCTATTGAGTGTTTCAGAAACCGGAGAAATAGAACAAGTTAGACAGTGGTTAAATACTAAATAATGGGATTAAGAACCGTATTATCAGTGGCCGGTAAACCTGGCCTTTTCAAACTCATCGCTCAAAATAAAGGCGGCGTAGTAGTAGAGAGTTTATTGGATGGGAAACGCACGAGCATTCCGGCAACGGCCAATGTGAGTTCATTGGGCGACATTGCCATCTATACCTACGAAGAAGAGGTGCCGCTCCGTGAAGTGCTCAAAGCGATGGCCGAAGTGACGGAAGGTAAAGAAGCTCTGAGCCATAAGAGTAGTAAAGATGAGCTGGAAGATTTCTTCGGGGAGGTATTGCCAAAGTTTGATCAAGAGCGCGTGTACGCCAGCGATATCAAAAAAGTAGTGCAGTGGTTCAACATTCTTGTGAAGAATGATTTGCTCGCGCTGCTCGACGAGGAGGAAGCTGCAGAATAATGAACAGTCGCGCAGAGAAACTAGAGGCCTTCGGGCGATTGCTGGATATCATGGATACACTCCGTGCGGAGTGTCCATGGGATAAAAAGCAGACGCTGGAATCTTTGCGTCATCTGACTATTGAGGAAACCTATGAGTTGGCAGATGCCATCGAGGAAAACGACCTTCAGGAAATCAAGAAGGAATTAGGAGACCTCATGTTGCACATGGTCTTCTACAGTAAAATAGGTAGCGAAAAAGGTGCCTTTGATGCAGCGGACGTTCTCAATGCAGTTTGTGATAAGCTTATTCACCGTCATCCGCATATCTATGGAGATGTAGAGGCAGCCACTGAGGAGGAAGTAAAGGCAAATTGGGAAGCCATCAAGCTCAAAGAAAAGGGGACGCAAAGTGTGCTTCAAGGGGTGCCCAGAGGTTTACCTGCCTTAGTGAAAGCTATTCGCATCGGTGATAAAGCCCGTGGCGCTGGTTTTGATTGGGACCAGCCTCAAGACGTCTGGGGCAAGATCAAGGAGGAACTCGGTGAGTTTGAGAGTGCTCAAATGACTGGTAATCAGCATGAAATAGAAAGTGAACTAGGAGATGTTTTGTTTTCCATCGTGAATTTTGCGAGACTCAGTAATCTAGATCCAGAATTGGCCCTAGAGCGGACCAATAAAAAATTCATTTACCGCTTCACTTACATGGAGAAAAAGGCTCGAGAACAGGGTAAGTCATTGAATGAGATGGCTTTACCTGAGATGGAGCTTCTGTGGAACGAAGCCAAAGTGAAGTCCGAAGATTAATTTGGGCTAAATTCAACATTAAATTTGTGTAAAAGTAAGCTGGTAGGTTTATTGAACTTGCTGAATTAGCGTACTTTACATAAATGAAAACACTCTACCTTGTTCGACACGCCAAGAGTTCTTGGGCGATTGAAGATATTGCGGATAAAGATAGGCCCCTAAAGGGTCGAGGCATTCGCGATGCACATTTGATTTCAACGTATCTCGGTGAAACGATGAATCAATCTTTGAACATACAGTTGTGCTCTTCCTCTGCGACTCGGGCGCTTCATACGGCCTTAATCTTTGCTCAAAACTTTGGTATTTCCGCAGGTCAGATCAGGGTGGTTGATGAGCTTTACCATTGTGAGTGGGATAGTATCCACGATGAGGTAAAGAGGACGGATGATGAGGTGGATGTTTTGTTCTTGTTCGCTCATAATCCGGGTATTACAGAGTATGTCAATGAGATCACCGATGCGGGAATCAAAAATGTGCCTACCACAGGTGTGGCGGGAATTGGATTCGACACAAATAGATGGTCGACCCTGCCTAAAGAAGGAAAATGTATGTTGTTCGAATATCCTAAAAGATTTAAATAATGGATGCAGCTCGTAGATACTTCAACCGAGATATAAGTTGGTTGCAATTCAATGAACGCGTGCTACAAGAGGCCGAAGATCCTTCGGTACCGCTGATTGAACGCATCCGTTTTTTGGGGATTCACTCGAACAATATGGACGAGTTTTTCCGAGTACGTTATTCTTCCATTCGTCGCTTTACACTTGC
>JAYPCB010000027.1:1591-10654 GCA_038124525.1 Cryomorphaceae bacterium | reverse complement strand
CAAGCACCGGAATTCCCTTACCTCCGCGACAAAAGCATATTCTTGGCCGTTCGTATCCTGCAGGGCAAGGACGAGCAGTTCTCCATCATTGAGATGCCCACAGGTACGGCGGGACGATTTGTAACCCTGCCGCGTTACGGCAAGCAGTTCGTCATGTATTTGGACGATGTGTTGCGCCTGAACTTGGACAGCATCTTCTACATTTTTAATTACGATAAAATCGAGGCGCATACGGTGAAAATTACCCGCGATGCTGAGATTTCACTGGACGATGATGTCAGCAAATCATTCTTAGAAAAGGTACAGGTAGGATTGGCACACCGCCGTGAAGGAGATCCGGTTCGATTCGTGTACGATAGAGAAATAGGTGACCAAACCCTACAACTCTTGGTAAAAGGGCTTGGGATTACGGAGCTTGACAGTTTGATTGCTGGTGGACGTTACCATAATAAAAAGGATTTGATGCGCTTTCCTAATGTTGGGGAGCCTTCTATGGAGCATGAGAAACTTCCGCAGATTCAACATCCTGCCCTTGATCTTAATCGAAGCATCATCGAGGTGATGAAGCGTCAAGATGTGATGCTCTTCACACCATACCACGATTTTAGCAATGTGATCCGATTATTGCGCGAGGCTGCGATCGATCCAAAGGTTCGGGTGATTAAGGTGACCTTGTACAGATTGGCCGACGAAAGCCGAATCATCTCGGCCCTGGTGAATGCAGCTAAAAACGGGAAAGACGTAACGGTGTTTATCGAGTTGCAAGCCAGGTTTGATGAAGCCAACAACATTAAATGGACCAACCAGCTACGCGCGGAAGGAATCAAGGTGGTTAGTGGGGTACCGGGATTGAAGGTACACTCCAAGCTAACTTTAATACGACGTGACGAGGGGGGCGAGAAATTGAAAGATTATTGTGTTGTTGGGACGGGTAATTACCACGAAGGCACGGCGAAGGCCTATACAGATTACCACTTGTTGTCCTCAGATAAGCGCATCGCACGTGAAGTTAGGAGGGTATTCCAGTTTATCGAATCGCCATATAAGCACCAGAAATACAAGCATTTGTTGGTGAGCCCGAACTCGAATCGCGAGGGGTTTTATGAACTGATTGACCGCGAAATTGAGTTTGCGAAGGCTGGATTAGAGGCCAAGTTTTGGGTGAAAATCAACAGCATCAGCGACCACGGTATGATTGAGAAATTGTACGAAGCAAGTCAGGCGGGGGTGAAGATTCGATTGATTGTAAGGGGGATCAACTGTTTGAAATTGGACGATGCGGAGCTTTCCGCGAATATCGAAGCCATCAGTATTGTCGATAGATTCTTAGAGCATACGAGGGCATTCTGTTTCCATAATAATGGGAAGCCGGAGTATTTCATTTCCTCAGCGGATTGGATGACCAGGAACCTGAACAGAAGGGTGGAGGTGACCGCGCCTATTTACGACTCGAAGATTCAACGCCAATTGCGAGATCATTTTGAAATCCTTTGGAAGGACAACACAAAAGCACGAATTTTCGATGCCAATCAATCTAATGTGCACCGCATGTTGCCGGGGCCGAAGATTCGAGCACAATTGGACCTTCATGAATACGTGAAAAAACAACTGCTGAAAGGATAAGCTTATGAATGTAACGAAACTCGGCGCCATTGATATTGGCTCCAACTCAGTTCGCTGTCTGATTAGCAATGTTGTGTACAAAGACGGTTATACTTATTACCGCAAGGTGAGTATGATTCGTTTGCCTATTCGATTGGGTCAAGAGGTATTTCTCAATGGCGCGCTTAGTGAGGAGACGGCCGCACGCTTTGCAGAAGGGATGCAAGCATACAAACACTTGTTGAAAGTGCATGGCGTACAAGATTTCAGGGCGGTTGCTACTTCTGCGATGCGGGAGGCGGCGAATGGAGCGGAATTGGTCAAAAAAGTGCGTAAGTCTACCGGTATTGATATTCAGATCATCGATGGGGCGGAGGAAGCCAGGCTGGTGTTCAATAGCAAGTTGTACGATATCATTCAAGCACCGCAAGAATACTTCATCTACATTGACGTGGGTGGGGGGTCCACGGAGTTATCCATTCTGCACGATCAAGATGTTATTGCAAGTGAGAGCTTTAAGATAGGTGGGGTTCGAGTGATGAACGGCCTCGACACCGAAGAAGAATGGCTGCGTATGAAGAAATGGACTGAGCGTCATATGCGCAACTTCCATAATAAAGCGGCCATTGGGGCAGGAGGGAACATTAACAAGCTTCATAAGATCAGTCTGCGCTCCCTGAATAAACCTTTGCGATTGAGTTATATCGAGGACCAATTTGATATGATCAGTGCGCTGGATGTGGAAGAGCGTGTGACACAATTGGGCCTAAATTTTGACCGTGCCGATATTATCGTGCATGCCCTTCCAATATACATGAAGGTCATGCAATGGGCCGGCGTCGGAAAGATCTATGTTCCTAAGATCGGAGTGTCGGATGGTTTGATTCGCGACCTGTACCACAAAGAGTACAAAGAAAAGGTCGAAGGCCAGCAAGCATAGGATATACAGAAAAACGAAAGGGGGCCGCCAAGCCCCCTTTCTACCTAAACCGCCATGAAAATCTGCTTTCGCAGAATGTTCCATTACTCCTTAACCCAAAAGTTCGGGGTAGGTTCACACCGGATGCAAAAAAAATATAGCAACCGGCAAGTTTTTTTAATCTAAGAAGCAGATTTCTCCTTTTTCCTCGAACGTTTGTAGGGTTTCGACCATGCGCAATGCCTCGCTGACCGAACGAACAAGGGTGAAAAAGTTCACCACTTGGTGCATGACCACGCCTTCTTTATTGATCAAAAATAGACCGCGGTACGCGATCATTTCTCCAGAGGCTGTGAGGTTGCCTTCTTCGTCGTACGTCCATTCGCCGTTCAGAACGTCGTAATTATGGGCAATGGTTTTGTTGGTATCCGCCACCACCGGGTAGGTGATGCCTTTGATGCCGCCATCTGCTTTTTCTTTTTGGAGCCAATTCAGGTGGCTGACCTCAGAATCTGTGGAAACAGCGATTAATTGGACCCCCTTGGCCTCAAACTCTTCTTTGCGTGCCTGGAAAGCATGCAATTCGTACGGGCATACCCCGGAAAAATCCTTTGGGTAGAAGAACAACAGGACGTATTGACCTGCGTAATCTGATAGAGAAAACTCTTTAACAATCTCGTTGCCATTGACCACTGCTTGTGCAGTGAAATCAGGCGCTTTTTTACCAACTAAAACAGCCATGTGTATTTGTATTTATAGGAATTCAGTGGCCCCAAATTATTGCTTTATGGGCCAAGAACCTAACACAAATTTTATCTAGAGGTTTAGGCTGGCACTCATCCATGCGGCCAAGGCCATACCGGCGATGACGAAGATGAGTTTGATCAAATTGAATTGGTGGTTTTGCGAGCTCTCGAACAAGATGGTAGTGCTCACATGCAGTAACAATCCAATCGCGACAGCAAGCATTTGAGGTGCATATTGTGCGATCGTTGTCGCATTACTGAGTGTGGCCCCGAGCGGTGTGGCTAGGGCGAACAACAATACAATAAATCCGATGGTCTGCAGTGGTACTTGAGCTTTGCGGAGCGCACCGGTCACCAGCAAGGCAATAGGGAGCTTGTGGAGAGCGATGGCCCACAGGAAGGTGCCTTGGCTGTGGTCGTGTCCATGGGCGCCGTTGTGGTTTAGTGGCATACCTTCAATAAAGGCGTGGAGGAGGAGACCGACGATGGCCAGCCACGGAACGGTTTTGCCGTGTGAGTGGAAATGTCCGTGTTCTAATCCTTCGCTGAGGTAATCAAGCATTAATTGGACCCCAAAACCCAACATGATCCACCAACCCATGGTCATGGCGCCGTCGTGAAATACTTCTGGAATCATGTGCGTGAGCAGCGTGCCGAACAGGAAAGCGCCCGAGAAGGCCAAGAGGTATTTAAACGTCTTAGAATCTGTCGGGATAATCCAGGCAGCGCCGGCACCGAGGCCTACACTAAGAATGAGTGCGGTCCAAATCATGGATGTGCTGATTTTTCAGCAATGATAATTAATCTATCGCTGTATTCAGGGTCAAATGTGCCTAATTCGTAATCACCGTGAACACTTTTTACGCGCAATCCGGCTCGTTCCATAAAGGCACGAAGCTCGGTTTCTGAAAAGGCGCGTACGCGTTCTTCGTAGTTAAAAATGGAACATCCGTCTTCACTCAGCTTGATGGATTTAACGATGGTCTGGTCTTCCACGCGGCGGGAGATTTCGTAGGTCGCGAGATCAGTTTTTACTTGGTCTTTTGGGACCAATTCCGCCGCAATCTTCACTGCATTCATATAGTCCAAGACCAATTTCCCTCCCGGCAACAAGGCATTCGCCATATTCTCAATGGCCTGCTGATGCATCGCATCATCTTCGAAATACCCGAAACTTGTAAAGAGGTTGAACACCCAGTGTGCGCTTTCCACTTCAAGGGGCTCCAGCATATTTCCGACTTGAAAACTCAGGTGATCGTGGGCCATTTCAGAGGCCACTGCGATACTCTCGGGGCTGAGGTCAATGCCCACGGTATGCAGGCCGGATTCGGCCAAGACCATGGCATGGCGTCCGCGTCCGCAGGCAATGTCCAACGCACGCTGTCCTGGCTCTACCTTCAATGCTTTGCACAATGTTTGAATCAACGTACGCGCTTCGTGATGGTCACGGTGGCTGTAGAGGTCGTGGTAATAGGGTGTGTTAAACCAAGTGGCGTACCAAGGGGTCATAGACGGTTTACATGTTCAGACCACTAAGATAAGGCTGGAACATTTTAACGATCGCGACAATGATTACAGCGATCAGCACGTATCTGGTAATGGCATTTGCTCGGGGATGCTGGATGACTTTTCTTGCGCCAAATCTGGCACCTATGGAGGTGCCCACGGCCAATGAGAGCCCGTAGGTCCATTCTATACTTCCGCTCATGGCGAAAATGATAAAGGAGGGGATGGTCATCAAAAAGGCGATGAACAGCTTCATGATGTTGCCGTCCTTCAAAGCGTATTTCGCCAACAGCACGGCGATAGACAAGAAGAAAATACCGAATCCCATCTGTATAAATCCGCCGTATATCCCTAATGCGAAGAAACTGAGCCAAATGCCTGGAGTACGTTTTTTCTTCGAACCGTCGGTGGAAATGAGCCATTTCTTGGGGTTGGTCAACATCGTGATGAGTAGGATAATCATGATACAGCCGATGCTGATGCGCATGGCGTCCTCAGGGATGTCCACGGCTAGGTTCGCTCCGATGATGGCGCCGATGATGATGGGTGGCGCGATGAAATAGCTCTCCTTGATCATGTATTTGGCGCGCTGCGTTTTTGGCAGGGATGAGATGGCGCTGCTGGTTTGGAAGATGGCGCCCACTCGTTTCGTGGCATTGGCAGCATTAGAGTCGAGACCCACCCACATCAATAACGGCAAGGTAATGGCCGAACCGTTGCCGGCTACCACGTTTATAAGCCCCGCGAAAAATCCGCCGACGGCCAATGCAATTAAATTCCACCAATCCTGCATGCGGTCAAAGTTAGCGTACATTTGTAGTCTAAAACGCAGAAGGGTGCTACAAAACAACGACTATCGATTGATCGTAAAGACGCTTTACGGTCTGGAAGACATACTGGCCAAGGAATTGTTGTCCTTAGGAGGCCGAGAAATCAAAACATTGAATCGTGCAGTCTCCGTGGTGGGAGATATCGGATTCGTCTATAAAATTAACATTGCCCTGCGCACGGGTTTGCGTGTGTTGGTGCCCATGTTGGAGTTCGAGATGCAAGACGTAGAGCATTACTACGAGGAGATCTTCGAACATCCTTGGGAAGAATATTTCGGCTTGGACAAGAGCTTTGCCATCGATGTGGTGGGGACGAATGATCTGTTGAACCATAGCAGTTTCGCGGGTTTAAAGGCAAAGGATGCCGTAGTGGATCGTTTCCGAGTCGCGAAGGGCGAGCGCCCTTCCGTAGAACGTGGCACTCCAGATGTACCCATTCATATTCACATTTACAAGCGAACCGTTCGCGTCTATTTGGATGCCTCGGGTGATTCCTTGCACAAACGAGGCTATCGCTTGAAAGCCGGTTATGCGCCTTTGAATGAGGTATTGGCAGCCGGTATCATTCTCCACAGCAAGTGGAACGGTGGCATGCCAGTGCTGGATCCTATGTGTGGTTCGGGTACCTTCTTAGTGGAAGCGGCGCTCATTGCACACCAGCTGCCTCCTAACATCTACCGCGAGAAATTTGCCTTCCACCATTGGAAGGGCTTTGACGAGCAGATGTACGAGAAGATTCGAGAAGGGCTGTTGTCAAGAGCGAAGGAGTACGACGGCAAAATCATGGGCCGTGATATGGATGCCTATGCCTTGGAAGCGGCAGCAGAAAATATTGAGCGGGCCATGTTTGACGATGCCATCCGCATCCGACAGGCAGATTTCTTCGAAGCGGAGCCGCCGGCCGATAAAGGGCTGCTGTTGATCAATCCGCCTTACAATGTCCGTATTCAGGCACAGACCCACAGGATGTACCGTGAGATGGGGGATACGCTGAAGGCTAAGTATGCCGGATGGGAAGTGTATTGGATCACCTCGGACATGGAGGCGATCAAGAGTATAGGATTGCGACCTTCGAGAAAATGGAACCTGTTCAACGGTGAACTGGAATGTAAATTGCTACGTTTTGATATGTACGAAGGGACGAAAAAGATCCATAAATTAAAGTCATAATTGGACCCAACTATGAAAGCATTACCATTATACCTGGCCCTATTTTTAAGCACGACCATTGTTGCGCAAAGCAGCGGTAACCTGCGCCGAGTGCAGCGCGAGGCCGAAAAAGTCATTGACCTGACGTCCACCTTGATCGATGGTGTGACGACCTATGAGAAGGCGAAGAAAATGCGTCCTGTGATTCAGGAGCAGTTTGATGCCTGGCGCAAGGCTAAGCGTACGTTTGCGAGATTAGACGAAGAGCCCGAGCAGGCGCTTTTGGAGGTGGTCTATACCCAGCTGGGCGATATCGTGGAGGCATCATCAGGGCCGCTGAAAGACTGGTTGGAGGAAGATCCAAGAGGGAATTACAACTATCAGTACTTGAGCTTGTGTCGCACGGGCATTGAGAAGATATACGAGGCGATGGAGACCTATGCGACGACCTATGAGATCAATACCCGTAAGTCCGATGTGCAGGAGCGCTTTGAAGCCCAAGTCGCGTTGATGCAATACACCGCCGATATGAACGCTGGGGCGGCGCCGGTAGATAGCATTGTTGCCTTCATCAAGGCGGAAATTGGCACCACCGATATCGACAAGTTATTCAGTGCGCAGAAATCATTGATTAAGGCCTTGAGTGTCCAATTACGTGGGTATGGCGATGAGGCTTTTTACGAGGGAGATGGCGATTTGTACTACGCTTACCAGAAATATTATGAGGAGCTATTGGAATTGGCCACCGCAGACCTCCTAGCGGATTTCACCAAGATGAAATACGATCTAGTGGAGTTGCGCAGCATTGCGGGATCTACCGAAGCCTCGGCCGAGAAGACCTTGAGTTTTTTCGATAATGAGAAACGATTGTTGGCCAAACGCGAGGCTCGATTTGTAAAGCACAACCTACCAAAAGCGCCGAAGAAATAAGATGCAGGTCGCTGAGGTCGTACTTCCCTTACCCTTAGACAAACTGTTCCATTACTTCATTCCGAAGGAGTGGGTGGGTAACGTACGGCCTGGAATGCGGGTATTGGTCCAATTCGGTGCGCGCAAAGAATACGCCGCCGTCGTAGCGAGGGTCTTAGAGACCGAAGAGGAGCTCGAACTCAAGCCCATTCTCAACGTCCTCGACGAGCATCCAGTGGTATTGGAACACCAATTATTGCAGTGGTCGTGGATGTCATCCTACTATATGGCGCCCATCGGCGACGTGATGAATGCCGCACTCCCGCCGGGACTTAAATTGAGCAGCCAAAGCGTCGTCGTCCTCGATCCTGAGGTATTGCCGGATGAAGCCCAATTATCCGATGCGCTCTTCACCCTCTACGAATCCCTGCGCAACAACCAAAAACTATCGCTAGACGAGGTCCGCAGCATATTGGGGGTGAAAAACCCCATGCCCTTAGTGCAAAAAGCCCTGGAGCAGGGGTGGGCCATCCTAGAAGAAGAGCTTAAAAAAGTAAGTAAAGCCAAACGCCGTAAACTCCTTCGATTAACGGCGGAATCTTTAGCAGATTTAGATGCAGCCTTCGATAAAACCGCGCGCAGTGAAGCACAAACAGCCGCATTACTCGCCCTGGTAAACGATTGTGGAGCGAAGAACAGCTTCGTAGATCGCAAGGCCTTCGAAAAGAAACACAACATTACCACCGCTCAAAGCCGTGCCCTTATTACCAAGGGTATTGTTGAGGAGGTCGAAGAGGTAGACGGTACCACAGCTGCAGCTGCTCCACAGACCGAAATTCACCTGAATGCTGCGCAGCAGGTAGCATTAGAAGGTGTTCGTGAAGGGTTTACTCAAGAAAAGCCCGTGCTCCTTCATGGGGTTACGGCCTCAGGGAAAACCGAAATTTATATTCACCTGATCAAGGAGGCCTTAACCAAGCACAAACGCGTGCTGTACCTCTTGCCCGAGATTGCCCTTACCACCCAATTAATCAATCGCCTACGCATCCATTTTACGGTCGCGGTGAGCCACAGTAGGTTTTCTCCTGCGGAGCGGTTGGCGGCATGGAGGGAATCGGTCCAAAATGATCAGCCACTCCTTATTATCGGTGCTCGTTCTGCGTTGTTTATGCCCTTGCCGGATTTAGGCCTCATCATTGTAGATGAGGAGCACGAAAGCAGCTTCAAGCAGTACGAGCCTTCACCGCGCTATCACGCCCGTGATACGGCAGTTTGGATGTCCGCGCAACACGGATGCCCCATAGTTTTAGGTTCGGCTACGCCAAGTTTGGACAGTTATTTCAATGCTCAAAAAGGCCGGTACCATCTCGTGTCTTTATTGAAGCGATTCCACACTGCGCCA
>JAYPCB010000027.1:0-1491 GCA_038124525.1 Cryomorphaceae bacterium | reverse complement strand
ACGGTTCCCCCGGTGATGAAGTGTTCCGCTTGTGGGGGTGAGAGTGTCTTGCACCATGGTTTTGGGACAGAGCAAATTGCGGAAGAAGCGGCAGCATTATTCCCAAAAGCTCGGGTAAAGCGAATGGATTTAGATACCACGCGCGGCAAGCATGCCTTCGGAAACCTCATTCAGTCTGTTGAAAATGGTGAGGTCGATATACTCGTCGGGACACAAATGGTCACTAAAGGATTGGATTTTGATCGAGTAGGATTGGTGGGCATCATGAGTGCGGATAACTTACTGAGTTACCCGGATTTTCGCGCCAATGAGCGCGCCTTCCAAATCATCGAGCAAGTGGCCGGCCGTACTGGACGCCGCAGCTCGCGCGGGAAGGTCGTTATTCAGAGTTTGAAGCCGAGGCACGCGATCATACAATTGGCCCTTAATCATGATTACCAAGGAATGGTCCAAAAGGAACTTGCTGTAAGACAGGAGTTTGCGTATCCGCCCTTCGTGCGATTGATTACCATTACGTTGAAGCACAAAGACCAAAAATTACTGATGCGTGGGGCAGAGGCCTTTGCAAAATCCCTACACAGCAAGATCGGGGAACGCTTTCTGGGTCCTGAATTTGCGCCTATTGCCCGATTAAAAAACCTCTACCAAATGCAAATCATTGTGAAGGTGGACAAGGGAAGCTTAGGTTCAAAAATTCGTGACCGTATTAAAAAGGCGCATCAAGAAACCTTGTTGACCCCAGAATTCAATAGAATCCGTGTACTCTTTGACGTAGATCCAAATGCTTAGATCTCAAAAGGGAATTTAGCCTGGACGCCGAAGAAATACGGGAGTCCGAGCTGAATTTGGTAGGAGGCAATATCCCAGGAATATCCTAGATAAAAGGAAGGCGCAACCATAGCTAATCCAACATCTTGCACGTTCTTATCTGGCCATCGCAAGTCTAGTAGTCCACCCGCATACCAATGTTCTGATAGTGACCAATCTTTACCGGCACCTACGACTAGGCCTAAGCCTTCAGAATCCTCTCCCAATCCGAATGACTGGATGTAGGCTACTCTTGAAGTAATATAATAGCCGTTGTTATTGTAGGAGATGCCAACATCGGTGGTGCTTCCCCAGCCGGCCATATTTCCGTAATACGCTTCGAATTTCATTTGGCCCATTCCTGAGTAGGCGGCCAAGCAAAGTACTAATGTGATGGCTTGTTGTTTCATTTTAAGAAAGCTTCAAAGGTCTCAGGAACACTGGCTTCGATGCGTACGGGCTCTTTAGTGGTCGGATGATTAAATACTAACGTTCGAGCATGCAGACAAATGCTTTTATCACGCTCGCCACGGCGGGCACCGTATTTCACATCTCCTTTGATCGGGTGGCCTATGGAGGCGAATTGGGACCTGATCTGATGATGCCTGCCAGTGTGAAGGTCTACTTCTAGCAGTGTATATCGGTCGCCACAATTCAATACTTTGTAGGAGAGTTTCGCTTCCT
>JAYPCB010000026.1:0-20260 GCA_038124525.1 Cryomorphaceae bacterium | reverse complement strand
GGTTGGTCGCCTTCGATACCTGGGAAGTGCGTGAACACGTTCTCAGCGATAGGCCAAGTTTTTTCATACTTGAAACGCATCAAACCATAAGCAGTCAAGAATCCTGAGAAGGTTAATGCATCAGAAAGCAAGAAAAACCACATCATTAGTTTTCCATAGCGAGCTCCTAGAGGTCTAGAGGCGCCGCCCCAGTGGTTTTCTTCCTTCATTTCAGCGGTCGAAGCCATAACGGATAGTTTTCAAAGTTTGAGCAAATTTAACGCATAACGCTTAAAAAGACATACAAATACACCCACAATAGGTCTACAAAATGCCAATAAATAGCCGTGAGGTCAACACCATGGTAATCCTCTACGGTATAACGCCCTCTTAATGAGCGAATAAGTGTTCTAATCAAGGCAATAATTCCACCCAAAACGTGGGCAGCATGGAAGATGAAAATGGCATATACCCATGAGCCAGAAGGGTGTGATTGTGCCCCAGCGAAAATGATGTTCTCCGCCATTAATTGGCCCCAAGCTTCCGCTTGTAACCACATGAAAAGCAGCCCTAAAATCAGTACCGCAGCCAATGAAGGCGTAAGGATTTTTGCATTCCCTTTGCTGAAGGCGCGCTTGCCCCACCAAAAAATAGCCGATGATAATAGCATCACGATGGTGCTGTACATGAACGCTGGCGGCAACGCGAAGGTGATCCATTGCTCATTCGCAACCAACGTAGTTCGACTCACGACATATCCTGAAGTCATGCCCGCAAAGGCCATAATAATGCTACCAATGCCTATCCACAATAGCGGCTTTGAAGCTCTCTTTCTTTGTTCTTGAAGCGTTTCCATTAAATAAATCGGTCAATGATATAAATGATCTGCATTCCAGTGAGATAACCAATGCTACTGAACATTAGTTTTCGGGCCACCTTATCTTCTCCATCGTTGAGCAGTGCAAATGCTTGACGCAACACCCACAATCCAAGTGCCCCAACCAATACCGCGCCCACAGGCGACAAGGTCAATTCACCGGTAATGCCGAAGGCCGGCAATACCCCTACGGCGATCATCCAAAGGGTATAGACGATGATGAACAGTTGCGAACTGCGGTCCTTATGTCTCGATGGGAGGAGGTAATATCCTGCTTTGGCATAATCATCATAGGAGAACCAAGCGATGGCCCAGAAATGAGGGAATTGCCAGAAAAACTGCTGTGCGAAAAGCGTACCCGTTTCAATATCAAAATCATTACGAGCCGCCACCCAACCGAGCATATATGGAATAGCTCCCGGGAAGGCACCAACGAACACCGCCATGGGCGTTCTAGCTTTTAAAGGCGTATACACCACCGCGTACAGCGCGACACTCAATGCACCAAAATACGCCGTCATTGGATTGATGTAGTACAAGGCACTGAGGCCAACCAGTAACAACACCAATGAAACCATCCAAGCCTGACGCATACTCAAAGTACCCAATGGCAAAGGACGATTCTTCGTGCGATTCATCAATGCATCGCGGTCCTTCTCATACATCTGGTTCAACGCATTCGAAGCCGCCACCACAGTGATTCCACCAATGATAAGAAGGATGAAGTGGGTCGAATTAAATGTGGTAAAACCGAGAATGTACCCAGCCACCGAAGAAAACACTACCGAGGTACTCAAGCGAAGTTTGCCGAGGCGAATGACCTCCTTGATAAAGGAAGTCTCTACAGATGTGGTGAGTGTATTAGGGGACATCATGGGGTGCAAAGATACTACCTGAAAAGGGAATCAGTAAGTACTATAGCACGATAAAATGCGGGTTCAACAAGTTCTCCTTATTGTACTGCAATGGGGTGCGCTCGTCTTTAGTGACCATCTGGAAACCAGCTGCTTCCACCACGGCCTGACCAGCTGCGGTGTCCCACTCCATGGTAGGTGCAAAACGTGGATATACATCTGCCAAACCTTCCGCGACCATACACATTTTTAAACTAGAACCCTTGCTCATGATTTCAACCGTTCCATGCTCTTTGCGGTACTGCTCTAAGAAATCTGAAGTCTCCTCGTTCATGTGAGATCTGGAACCTACTGCTGTAAAAGGTCGATCCATAGCTACTGGTAAAGCGGTCCCTCCATCAAGGTCGCTTAGGGTCAGTCCAGCACCCGCATCGAAGTGGTATTTCTTAGCGCCTTGACCGACCACACCTAAATACAATTCTCCAGTTACAGGAACATATACCGCACCTAAAACCGGAGCGCCGTCCTGAACCAAGGCGACATTGACGGTAAACTCTCCATTGCGCTTGATGAATTCCTTTGTTCCGTCTAGCGGATCAACGATCCACATGGTACTAATATCCTTGCGGTCGGCGTATTCCATGTGCTTGCCTTCCTCACTCAACACCCAATAATTCGTCTTATTCAAGTGCTCCATGATAGCGGCATTGCTTTTCAAATCCGCCTGGGTTAATGGGCTATCGTCGCCCTTAATCTCTACTTGAGTTTCTTCGTTGTTATAAACATCAAGAATGGCGGCACCGCCGTCCAACGCTGCTTGAGCAGCAATAAGTTTGTTTGTTTGGAGGTCTATAGACATGATGGACTATGTTCTAAAAACAAAACCCGGGCAACGCCCGGGCTCTGAAGGAATTCTTTTGATTATTGCAATCTCGCGTTGATCGGCACCGTGTACTGCATACGTACAGGTTTACCGCGCTGTTTTGCCGGGATAAACTTAGGCAACAACTTAATTACACGAATGGCCTCATCATCGATGAGCTTATCCACTCCACGTGCAATAGTAACATTGCTCACTTTACCGTTTTTCTCAATAACGAAGTTCACATATACTTTCCCTTGGATACCCATTTGACGGGCCAATTCTGGGAAGTCAAAGTTTTTACCGATGTGCGTCATGAGGTGTTGGTTGAAACACATGCATTGCGCCTCGTCAGTGGCGATTTTTTGACAGCCTGGATAGATAGGCTTGTTCGCTTCAACCGCGAAGTTAAAGATTTCATCTTCTTCCTCTACGACCTCGACAATTTCAATGATATCACTTTCATCTGTTTCCGTAGATTCGAATTCAACCTCTTCAATCTCCAAATCATCTTCCACAATTTGAATTACCTCTGGCGGTGCCGGTGGCGGAGGTGGAGGTGGCGGAGGTGGCGTACGGTTAGTAATGATGGCGATTTCATCTTCATCATCGTATGACATTTTACCCAAATCACCAGGGCCGCTTTCGTACGACTTAAGCTCTAAAAAGAACAAAGTCATGGCAAGCGAAGCAGTCAAACCGATCAATAAGAAGAGACTCTTCTTATTTTCCGCATCTGCTTTTGTTGTCTTTCTTGTTTTCATGAACTCGAACTATTGAGGCGCTAAAATAACTAAAAGTATCGGTCGCGCAATATCAAATTAAGGTCAATTACGGGTAAACATCACAGGTACAACCATGCTCACCGGAGCCGCTTTTCCATCTACAGTCCCTGGACGTATGGGGTCTGGAAGCGTACGCATCGCACGCAAGGCTTCCTCCTTGGCCAAATCACTAAATGAACGCAGGCTATTGACCTCAGCTAAATGACCGGTGGCGTCAAACTTTAGCTCGACAAACACCTTACCATGTTCTTTCAGCCCTTCCGGCCATTGAAGCTCATTCATCAAATGATTCATCACAAATCTGTTGAAGCAAACCTGTTGCTCGCTTTGGTCGCCTTGAATATGTGCACAAGTTTCGAAGACTGGCAAGGTCTGGGTCTCATGTATGAGATCTGTAGACTGTGCCATTAAAGGCGAGGACAATGATAAAAAAGCCGATGCTAGAAGAGAACGGATCAACATGCGTTTAAAACTTTACATTAATGGGCAAAATATACGACATACGTACGGGCTTTCCATTCATTTTCGCTGGAGTGAATCGAGGCAGCGATTTTACCACGCGTAACGCTTCTTCTGCGATGAGCTCGTCCTCACCACGAACGATTTTGGCATTGCGTACTTCGCCGTTCTTTTCAATGATGAATTCGACAAATAGCTTTTCGCCACGGCTGAACTGAATCATGCGTTCACTTACCTCAAAATTCGAAGAAACATAGGCCATTAATTGGCTATTCATACAAGCATATCTTTCGTCGTTAGTCAACGCCTCTTCACAACCCGCAAATACTGGCATGCTTTCTACTTGAGTAAAAGTGAACACCTCTATTGGGTCAGGATCAACGATTACCTCTAGTCCATTATCGATAGCGGTCGTAGTCCACTCCGTCACGAGATTTGGCAAGGTTGCATTGTTATCGATCACTGTGAACTCGTTCGGGTTGAACTTTGGCATAGTCTTCGGCTTCGAAGGAGCCTCTGGCGCACGCATTACCGTCACAGGCACAGTCCAATCAATTTCTTCGGTAAATCCTCCATCATCACTGAAATCTGGCATTTCAGCTTGTGCAAAGTTCATTTCGAAAGCAGTGTATACCGTCAGCAAAGACAGGGACAATCCGACCAAGAAAAACAACGGTCTTTTTGCTTCGAGCGTTGAGGGGTTAGGGTTGGCATTTCTCGTTTTCATAACCAAGTGATTTAAGGGGTTCGCTTAGTCTACTCAAAAAACTATGCCAAGAATTTATGAAGGAATCGGCTCCCTATAATTGCAATGATTGCGCCGCCGGTGTTGGCCAGAGCATCTAGGGCATCTGCACTGCGGCCGTAAGACATCCAACCTTGCGCAAGTTCGATGCCGGCCCCAAAGAGCACGGCCGCTACCCAATAAAAGACCAACTTGCGACGGCTCACCGGTTTTTGATAGGCTCGAGAAGTGCCGAAATACAAGAGTACCACCCAAGTAAAATAGAGCACACCGTGTACCAATTTATCCGAGACATGCAATTCCCATCCTGGATCGAGGTCTTGAACCGGCGCGAGGCTCAGGTAGATAATTAAAAAGCCCCATGCAAGTGCTGGGGCTCTATATATCCAAGGATTGCGCATGGCTTATCCAAGCATTGCTTCGTACGCAGCGGCATCCATGAGGCCATCTAATTCCGAAGCATCCGCAATTTTAATTTTCACCATCCATCCGTCGCCGTAAGGATCGTCATTGACAGATTCAGGGGCATCTTCCAACCCCTCGTTGAATTCCAAGACTTCACCACTCACTGGCAAAAACAGGTCTGATACAGTTTTCACTGCCTCTACCGAACCGAACACTTCGTCCTTATCTAAAGACTCGCCTTCTGTATCAACATCAACGAAAACGATATCACCAAGCTCGCCCGCAGCGAACGCTGTAATACCAACATAGGCTTCATCGCCTTCAACGCGGATCCACTCGTGGTCCTTTGAGTACTTTAAGTTATCTGGAAACTGCATATGCATTTGTTTTGGGTTTCAAATTTAAGTCCAATTTTATTCTCTTCTCCCCTATTGCGAAAGATTAAATCTAAAGGCCACACCGGCGTTGGTATTTAACGTCGGGAAGGCGTTAGAAGTTTTGAATTTACTGACCGTTTGGTCGTAATATAATCGGGCCGTCAACTTAGGAGATAACATATAATCCGCGCTGGCTTTGAGCGACCAAATGCGCTGTCCGGCAGTGATTTGATCCACACCTTCCTGGATGCGACGAATCACCGTGGCATTATCTCTCAAGCTGAAGTCTAACTTCATGTCGAGGTTGGAAGTAATCTTTTGCGGACGACCGTCGCTCACTACCGTGAAGCTTACATCCTTTATGATATATCCTGTCCCGAGTACGAATTCGTAGCCTTTGGTATCGGTCATTTGGTTGTTGACCAAGCTCAAGTTTAATTGGCGGTTCCGCTTGATATCCAGACGCAAACTGGCCTGATTCTTCATGCGCATGTTCAATCCCACAAACGGCCCAAAGGTTTCAGAAATACTGATCTGGTTGATTTGCATTGGGCCGAGGAAATCGCCGTTGGTATTTCGAATGTTGTTCGCAGGCTCGCCGTTTTGAATGCGCTGCTGAAGCAACATGTTGCTCTGGAAGCTATTCATGGTGTACAAGCTCTTGTAGCTGTGGGTCAAAGTGAAGCTCTGGAAGTTCTTCTTAAACCACGGGATGTTCATGAGCCCGTTAAAGTTGAGGTCCCAATTCGGCATTGGCATCGTCGGCCTACCGTTGAGTTCCACGGAATTTGGATCGCGACCAGAATAGGCCGCTAGGAAGGCAGGTATGAGTACATCTGGATTGTTGTAACTGAAACCATCATATCCTTCGCGCGTACCCGTGGTGTCCTGGGCGGCGGTGATAAAATTGGCCACATACATAGGATCATCAATAGCGCGTTGCGTTGCCAAACGCTCAGAAATTACGTTGCGATGGGCCAAGAAAGTTTCGTAGACCTGGGAGTAGGAATTCGAATCCATCGGTTCGAAAGCACTTCCTATGGACAAGAAGGAGATGCTGTAATTCCCCATGTCCATTGGGTTAAAGTGGTAATAGCCTTCCGCTAAACCGAGCGTGGTATCCTGCAATGGATCGTGGAATCTGAAAATCGAAGTGTTGTTCAAACCGGCTACCCTTGAGGCATTTACCTGAAGTCGGATATCCTTCCAAGGCTCTACCACCGCGCGGAAATTGAGGTTTTCCGTGAAGGTCTTTTGGAATTGGTTCGGTTGTTTTGGGTTTTTGGTCAACCAGCCCAAATCCCCTGCTTTGGCGGTAATATCCTCCTGTGAGCCGAACACGAATCCCAGACCAGGCGACATCACGCTGCTCGGATCCATTCCGAAGTAGACCGGATTTGTAATCACACCCGGCAACAACGTACCGTTGGTCTGAGAATAAGTCAAGGAAGCACTGCGCACCATCATGGCGACTCGGGCAGCGCCTAGCAGGATCTTAGGATCTTTTTTCTCCTCATCCTTCTCTTCTTCCTTACCCTTGGCTGCGCCTCTTTTAGGAGGGGCGCCACGGCGGCGAGCTTGCGGCGTGGGTCGTGCACCCTGATTGGCTTTGCGCAAGAACGGCACTTGGTTGTAGAAGTTGACGAAGTTGGCGTTTCCGTTGAATTGGATCGAGTTTGAGTTTTGAGCCCTGTTTCCGAAGTAAATGTCCGGATTGCTCTGTGGGTTCAATGCTGAAGTGGAGTTCGTCGTCCAATCGTAATTCGCAGAATAACGCAAGCTCGTGGAAGTAAAGTCCATGAATGGAAGCTTGTTGAATGGAATCTGCCAGTTCACGTTGAGCGTTTGGTGGAACTCTGTCGGACGTCCCAGGGTAGATAATCCCGCTCTGATGGTATCGCGGTTGGCTTGAGTCTTTGGATTCCCTGGCAACTCGTCGATGCGGCTCATCGCTTGAGCATTGTAATCCACCTTGAGGCTGCGGCTAAGATCGTAGGCGATGTCGTACATGCGCTTGGTGGTCAAGGCCTTGTTGTAGGTCACCGGCAGCTGTATGGACGGATCAAAGGTGTTGCGCATCTGCATGGTCGCCATTTGACGCTTCACTTCTGTTCGAAGGGTCACCTTAGACGGTAAATAGTAGAAATTGAAATCTCTAATCAAGGCCAATTGTTTGTTCGAGATCTTGGACTTGAAAGGCTCCACAATCTTCGGGCGGGTCTGGTAGTTGTAGTTCAACGAAGCCGTATGCATGAAGCGGTGGTCGCGCACAATATTGATGTTGCGCTTCTCACTCTCGGTGTAGGCGTATGAGGTGTTGAAATTTGTGATGTTGAGCGGAGAATTGGCCCAGAAATCACCCTTGGATTTCCCACCACCTTCTTCGCCGCCTTCCATGCCTTTGGGGCCGAGAGGAGCCGGTCTTCCGACACCACCCACAGCACCGCCTTTTTCCTTGCGAACATTGGTGAAGTTGATGCTCTTACGCATCTCGTATTCTTGTCCCGCAAAGCGCAAACTGTCGCGTTCCTCCTGTGTGCTGGTTTCAGCTAAGGCACGCTTGAAGTCGATGTCCGGATCCAGTGGATTGAACTGAGGAGATTTAAAGTTTTCGCTAAAGCTGAAGAACATGGGCACCTTCACTCCGAGCTCAGAAGGCAACACCTTATCGAGATTGACATTGCTCTGTACACCGTACGAACGCTCCGCAAATTTATTTCGTTCGTTGACCGTTTGATCGATGGAACCGAAGCCGATGGTACTCATCATACCCGTGACGTTTACATTGGCAAAATCCGCGAGTTTCGCACTAGCCGTCGCCGTTGCCGCCCATCCGCCTCTGTTGTCGAAGTCGCTCAAGCGCAATTCGTTCACCCAAATTTCGGCACACTTATCGAGGCCGTCGTCCCCGTCGGTGGCTGTGCGCTTTTTAGGGTTGCGGACACCTATGATCAGCGTTCTTACGTTGCTGAGGTTTGGTGCTCCCACCACACTCAAGGTCTTTCCTTCTGGAGTGGTTACCGAATATTTGTTCGTCAGACTCAGCGTAGGATCCGTTTCCATGGCTGCGTTTCGGGCGAGTTTTAAGGTTTTCAAATCCTCAAAGGCCAAGTCGATGTTGTTGTCCGCCGGCCAAATATCTTCCGGCAGCACGGCGCCCCATTCGGAAACGCGCATCGGTACCTCGTACTCGTAGTAGTTGCCGTTGTAATCGGACCCTAGGCGAACAAAAATGCTCAAATCACCGTCCTGAAGATCGTCGAAATCGCCGCCACTTTCCACGTGGACAAACATCTTCAGGCGTTTGTACATCCGCATATCAAAGTTGAAGTTGCGGAATACTGCGCGGGCATCGCCGTCCTTTAATCCACACACTTCGAGCGACATACTCTGCTCGTTTTGCTGAATGATTTGGGTACCGCCGTAGACTTGCTGGCGCTCAATATCCGGTGGCAATACGTACGGGATAGGCACGCGTCCGCCATTTTCTTCTAGGTTGACGGCATTCACGTTGAAGTTGGTGCCGTCGTTTTCGTCTACAGGTACGTTTTCACGGATGTCGTCGAGCACGAATGGGAATCGGCGCCACTCGCCACGGACGAGTTCAAGTTTGGCGAAACGCAGAACGATTGGGTCGTCAAATTCCGTGAGGAACATGCGCATGAATCGGATCGAGCGGAAATCTGTGATGCCGCCCACTTTCTTCTGCGGTTGGAAGACCGGGATTTTGAATTGAATCCAGCGGGTCGGGCGAGTCATCCCGTTGGGCAGGGCATGGCTGTTCGTTTCGTAAATGTCCGCCACGAAGTTTTTACCCACCACTAAATCTTCCGGACGCATAGATACGCGGTATTGGAAATAACTTTCAGTCTTGCTCAAGGTCTGGTCCCGGTTCGCATCCTCCTTATCCGGCACGTTGGTGGCCGAGGCAGGCGCGCCGTTGATGGTCTCCGTACCACTGTTGCCCTCTACCCCGTTGAAGTTGTAGTAACGGCGTAGGATGTCGGCCGAGGCATTGTCGAGTGAATCGCCACGATAGTACACGAAATTATCCGCATTTGGATCGCGGAAGGCATGCTGGTAGGCAGCTGTGTTTGTCCCATAGGCGGTATTGATGCGTTGGAGGTACGAACTGCCACCCGCCGGTGACCAAATACGTTCTTCAGGATCCGTCAAGGCATCAAAACCCACATCCTGCGCCTCGCGGGCTCCGGCAGTATTATCAAAGAACTCGGTGATCGGCTGAATTTCACTCAATAGTCCCCACTGGGTAGAATCCATCCCAGATTTATCGCCGTCTGCAGGAATACCATTTTCAAAGCTTTGACGCCCATCCTTCAGGACATCTTCTGAAACGCTACCGAGATTGAAATACAGGTCCCCACCGTCCGGAGCATTATCGTTATCGTAGAATGGATCCATCACCCAGAATTGGATGAACTCAATATTTTGCTCCTCGAAGTTGTTGATTTGAAGCGGACGCATAATTCCCGCCCAACGCGAAGAAGGATCGACCAATTTTCCATCCGAATCAATCCCTTGACTAATGCCGGCCAAGCCTTCGACATCAAAGTTGTATGGACCGCGCTCCGCTGGGTAGTACGCCAAATCAAACATCGCCAAGTTGCGCGCTTCGTTCGTACTCAAACTATAATTAGGGAACACCTCTTTCACCAAGACCTCGCGCATGCGCTGGTCCGAGGTGATTTCCGGGTCATTGCGAATATTATCCGGCACACTGGCCCCTCCCGTGTAAAGAGATGGATCAATAATATACCAGGCCAATTTCGCTCTATTATACCCATAGGCCAGGTCGTTGTTGAGCGCACTTTCCGGGAACAATCCGTCCTGCTTGGCAGGGGTCGAGGCTAGGTTCCAAGCGGTAAAACTGCGCAAGTCAATAGTGGTCTGTGAGCTCTCAAAATCATCAAGGTAGGTGGTTTCGGCCCCTGTAATGCGAATGCCTCGAGGGGATCCTGGGATAAGGTGGGCGAATTCACCTTTAAATTGAAGTTGAGATTTTTCTTTCGTTTCAATGAACGGCAAGGCATCCACAAAGCGCGTGAGGTAAGGCGCTTCGTCGCTGTAGTTGGTATTCATCCCCCAAATGGTATTGGAGATGGGCTCATCGCCTATATTCACTTTCTGCGTCAGCGGTCTTTCCGTCAAGTGCAACCAAGTACCCCCAATGTTCAAATGCTCATTGACCTTGTGATCAATGTTGGTCCCATAGAACGTCTTGGTCTGAACGTTGAAGAGCGTGTTGTTTTCGAAGCTCACCTTGATGGGCGACCCCGAATTCAGTACTCCTTCATTGATAATGCGGACACGGCCCAATGAGTAATCCACCGTGTAATCCTGATTTTCCGTCAGCGTTCGCCCGCCTGCCGTCACCGTCACCGATCCTTGCGGAATATTGAAGGCTCCAAGACTGATCTCCGAACCGCTCGCGCTCTTGTATTGCCCGCGCAGGATGAATTTGTTGAGCTGGGTTTGCTCCTGAGCTCGGAACCTAGTGCTGTCATACAACGCTTGATAGACATAGCGATCACGCGCTTTTTCTGTGTCCAATTTCTCATACAAGTTCGACCCAAAAGGTTCCACCACAGGGAAGATGATTCGGCCACGCTGCTGGTCAATGGTCGTCCCAGGCACAAAGTCAAAAATCCCATCCGGGAAGGGGTCGTTATTCGTATTTAATCGGTCCAATTCCATTACCCCAATGAGCAACGTATCGCTGAGGTTCCCGTCCGGCAAGAATGGGATAGGTACCCCAGTTTCGTCGTTCATGTACAGGATGTCCATGTAGAAATCCTCGCGGTCCAATTGGTACGCATTCAAGGCATAGATGTTCTTCATCATCAAGTCCCACGTCGGCATACGCACATCCAAGACCGTACTCTTAAGGAGCTTCAGGATCAACGTTTTAGGCGGGGTCACCCCATCGTTCGAAAATTCCCCTACCTGGTAAGTACGGCCCGCGGCGGTATATTGGAAGGCGACGGCCAAAACCTCATCTTGATTTAAGGCTTGGTTCAGGGTGATATAACCCAATTGCGGATGCACATTGTATTGATTCGGCTCCAATTTGCGCGCATTGGCCAATTCTACATATTCGCGTGCCTCCAAAAATCCGGAGCTGCTCAAATCTTGGTTCGCCGTGGCAATATCGCGCACCCCAGGAATATCAGATTCCAACACCAAAGGATCCAACCTGTTATTCGCATTGTTCGGGAATCCTTCCAGATTCACGTTCCCACCCGGGAAGATGCTCACCCCAGGCAAGCCCGCCGTATCGTTTCTGTAGGCATAGCGCTCATCCGCCCCCAAATCCATGAAAGCCACAATATTGCGAAGGTTCTGCGTCGCACTGCGTTCGTTCGTCACCCAAACCTCAACTTTAGTGATCTGTACCGGCGAGGTAATCAGCGGCAGGTTTTCCAGGTATTCTTCGTAATGCTCGCGGAAGAACTGGCTCAAGAAATAGTGGCGGTTGGCCTCGTACTCATCGCCCTGGATGTAGAACTCGGTCGTGGTTCCCCCACTTTGTACATTGATGCTCTGGCTTTGCGAACGCTGCTCGGAAAACACGGTAGTAACCATGGTGTTCCCAAATTGGAATTGGCCCTTCAAACCAAATAAACTCTGCGCACCCGTGATCAAGCTGCTGTTGAGCGGCATGTTGATGTTTCCCATCTCCAGACGCTTGATGATATCGTCTTCCTCCCCTTCGAAGTCCAATTTCATTTTGTTATCAAAGGCGAACGTAGCTTCCGTATCGTAGTTGATGCCCAACTCTAATCGGTCCCCAATTTTACCCTTTACATTCATCTGAATGCGCTGGCCAAAATCGAAAGCGAAGGTCTTTTGGTTCCGAACAGGAATGCCAGGATTTTGAACGTACTGGTACTTGCCTCCAAAACGAATTTCTGCCATCCCCTGCGGGCGAATTTCCACGATATCACTTCCAAAGACTTGGCCCAAGGCCTCGTTACCTGTCTGAATCTGCGGCACTAAGCCTGCATTATCCCGCGGACTATCGCCACTGGCGTTGTACAAAGCACTCTTGTTGCCAAAGTAATCTTGCTCGCTTTGGCTGTACATGTACTGACGGTACTGATCCGTCGTCCATACCTCAGGGGTCATGAACAACACATCGCCGTATCGTCTGTAGACTAAATAATTCCCTGTAATAGGGTCGTAAATGATCTCGCGCTGGTAATTGGCCGGATCTGGTAAAGAAAGACTACCCGTGCTCCCCGTGGAAGTCGTATCGTTAGCGTCCTGAGCAAACGAAGGCACCGCCCACAGCAAGGCTGCGGCGAACCAAAAGAAATGTAATCGTTTACCCAAGGTGCGTTTCATTACAGCATTTGGAGTGCTTGACGGACCAATTCTTCCGTCGTCGCATTTGGATTCGACTTGAGCAATTTGTTCAAGATATTTTCAGTCTGCTTGGCGGTAATGCCCAATGTGGTAAGGGCCGCATGAGCCTCTGCACGAGTGCCACCCGAAGCGGCCACCGCACCTTCACTAGCCACCGCCGTCTTCGCCACCTTATCTCTCAAATCAATCACGATACGCTGAGCCGTTTTAGCCCCAATGCCTTTGACCCCTTGTAGCGTGTGTGCATCCTCACTCATGATGGCTTGTTCCACCTCGTGTGGGGCCAAAGAACTCAAGATCACGCGTGCCGTATTGGCACCCACCCCACTGACACTGATGAGTAATTCGAACAACGCTTTCTCGCGCTGAGTACTAAACCCAAACAACTGCTGGGCATCCTCGCGCACTAAATGGTAGGTATAGAGCAAACCATTGGACAATGGTTCAACATCTGCGTAGGTATTCAGAGAAATCTGTACATCGTAACCCACTCCGGCACAATCCACGACCACCTGAGTGGCACTTTTCAGTACAAATTCTCCTTTGACGTAATAGATCATAATTACTGCTGGTCTTAATCTATTTCAAACGAATGATTGAGGCTTTTGGTATATCCCTAAACGAAAAAAAGCCGCGCACGGCGCGGCCTTCCTTCAATCAAAAATCTTAATGTCTAACAATGAGTTTTTTAAACGACGAACCATCCACACTGTAGAGGTACACTCCGTTGCTCAACTCTGCCACCGAGATGGCATTCTTTCCTGGATTCAAGGTTTTGGTTTTCACCAAGGCGCCAATGGTATTATAGATGACCAATTGGCCACTCTTAGCAGTCTCTACTGTGATATAATTGCGCGCCGGATTAGGATACAACTTGTCCGCAGCAATTTGCACATCAATAGTACCCATGGTTGGTCCCGCAGAGATTTGCACCCAAACACTCAAGCTATCGCTTTGATCTTTACCGTTATAGAACACATAACGAGTGCTGTCCATACAAGTGGCACTAGTCGTTGGCGAGTACACGTGACCGCTAAAGTCATTCTTCTCGTCGCCGGCCAAAATGCTCACATAACCGATACTATTGTCTACATCAGCACCGTAACAGTAATCCCAGCAGAAGTAAGCACTATCATAGGCACAAGTAGGGCTGTTGTAAGCACGGCGTACATACACCTCCAAGTCTTCAGAACTGGTGTTCTTGACTTTAATGTGGAATCCGTAGTCGGCTACCGCTGTAGAATTCACTTCAACCACTGTGTCTTGTTCGACTACAGAAAGAGATTGTGCATTGGCATTCATGGCGAAAGCAGAGAAAAGGACGAGGTATAGGGCTTTTTTCATGGGTCACTATTTAATGCTCAAATATAACGAACCCTTTTCACAACGCAACTATGCTCAATTCCACTCCTTTTTATTAAATTTCCACTTTCAAAAACACAAATGCATGAAAAAACTTTTACTATCCTTAGCCGCCTTGTTCGCTGCAACAACTGCATTTGCACAAGGCCAGAGCACGATTTATTCGTGGGACTTTAACAATGGGATGCCTTCAGGTTGGTCACAAGTGACTAACGCTACCGATGGTGGCTTTAACGCTGGATCTGCATCATCTTTGAGCTCACAGTACTTCACTATTAGCGATCCAGGATCGAACATCTTGGCCACTAATGATGACGATTGTAACTGTAATAAAGCTGACGAATACCTTATCACTGATACGCTCGATTTGAGCAACTACTCAGTGTTGCACGTAACATTTAAGAGCTTCTTCTATGGCGCAACTTACAGTGGTGCTACTGAAGCTGCTGAATTCTTGTACTCTACCAACGGAGGTTCATCTTGGACTTCTTTGGCGGATATCGTACCCGGTGCAGATTGGACTTCGCAGTGGATTGATGTAAGTGCTGCTTGTGGTAGCAGCAACGTACAGTTTGCCTTCAACTACCAAGACGGTGGCGGTTGGTTGTACGGTTTGGGTATTGATGACTTTGCTGTCTTCGCTCCTTACAACTTCGACATGGCTGTTGAATCTTTGGACATGTTCAACACGGTTGGTTTGAACAACGCTCCTTTCACATTAGAGGGCACTATCAAAAACTACGGTGGAACTACCATCTCTTCGTTAACGTTGAACTACTCGATCAATGGTGGAACTGCAGTAACCGATAACCTTACTGGTTTGTCGATCGCTCCTTACGGAACGTACAGCTTCTCACACAGCACGAACTGGAACCCAGGCTCTACTGGAAACTATGATGTTGAGATTTGGGCTTCTGCTTTGAACGGAGGTAATGACCAAAACAACAGTAATGATACTTTGAGCAATAGTATCGAGGTGGTTACTGCTACTGCTGACCGCGTAGTATTGGCAGAAGAATTCACTTCTTCTACTTGTGGACCTTGTGCGAGCTTCAACCCTGGTTATAAGCAGTTGTTGGATGATAACGATGTAAATACTACGGGCACTCAACTTGTGAGTGTGAAGTACCAAATGAATTGGCCTTCACCAGGTAATGACCCTGCATATAACTCTGAAGGTCTTGCAAGACGTCAACTTTATGGCATTAGTGGTGTACCAGATGTTGTGTACTCCGGTGCAAATATCGCCACAAGTCAAGCTGCTATTGACGCAGTAATGGGCATTCCAGCATTGGCTGAGTTAAGTGCTGAGTGGAGTAATACAGGTACGTACATCCAATGTGATGTAGAAGCAGAAGCGCTAGCAGATCTTGGAAATAATGTTTCGTTGCACATGGCAATGATTGAAAAAGAAATCTCACATAACGTTCAAACGAACGGTGAGACTACCTTCTACCACGTATTCCGTAAATTCATGGATGGATCTAACGGTCACTCTATGGGCTCTATGACTGCAGGTAATACTTACACGCACTACGCAAACTCTACGATTACTGTGAACAGCAACCCGGCTCAGGGATCATTCGATTTCTGGGTTGGTGCGAACAACATGGACATCATTGTTTGGTTGCAAGACATGACCAATGGCGAAGTATTACAAGCAGCATACGCTGATTACACTACTTCAAGCGTTGATGAAATGGACAACCTAGCGAAATACATCTCAATCTACCCTAACCCAGCCAACGAAGTTGCTGGCGTTGAGATCGAGTTGATGGATCGTTCAGAAGTAACTGTAAACATGGTGAACGCCATGGGTCAAACAGTACTTGTAGAAGCTGCTACATTGGATGCAGGCGTTCAGAAATTGAACTTGAACACTGCTGAACTAAGTGCAGGTTTGTACTTCGTGAATGTAAACGTAAACGGTGTAAGCAAGACCTTGCGCGTGAACGTTGCTCACTAAGCACAGAAAATGTTATTTTTACGGGGGACTTCGGTCCCCCGTTTTTTTTGAATACAGTTTACATGAAAAACCTACTCACTGCCCTAAGCCTATTCTTTGCCACTACCGCTCTGGTTGCGCAAGAACTACCTAGTACTACATTGAAGACCCTAGACGGGAAACAAGTAGATATCCTAAGCCAAATCAACCACGACGGCCCCACAGTCATCAGCTTCTGGGCGACATGGTGTAAGCCATGTATTAAGGAGCTAAACGCTTTTATGGATTACGCCATCGATTTAGAAGATGAGGTAAACATGAAAGTTTTGGCTGTAAGTATCGACGATACCCGTAATTCTTCGCGTGTTGCCCCGCTCGTGCAAGGGCAAGGATGGGAGTACACCGTACTTCTAGACGAGAACCAAGACCTAAAACGCAACCTAGGCATCGTGAACGTACCTTTTACACTCGTACTCAATAGCGCAGGCGAGGTGGTTTGGAAGCACAGCGGTTATTCGCCGGGCGACGAAGAGCACTTGGCAGAAGTCGTTGGAGAAGTTGCCGCAGGTAGAACACCAAGCCATTGATGATGGGCAACAAATTTCTCGTAGGTGCCATAGTTTTAGGCTCACTTTCTTTAAGTGCGCAGGACCAATTCGGCGGTCAACTCCACGGAAACTTCCAACTCGACGGCCAATGGTACCTCCGCGATGAGAACATTGACCCCACTGGAGAGTTCTACCCTGACGAGCGATTCTTAGGCCAGGGTTACGCAAATTTCGTCTACACGGATGGCGATTTTTCTGCCGGGCTACGCTACGAGAATTACCAGAATGTCATGCTCGGTTTCCCAGAAGGGTACCGCGGCGAGGGCATCACCTACAGATTTTTAAGATTCAAACAAGATAACCTCGACATCACCGTAGGAAGCTTTTACGAGCAATTCGGCTCGGGGATGGTGTTCCGTTCCTACGAAGAACGTGGTCTTGGCTACGACAACGCCATGGACGGAGTCCGCATTAAAGCAAATCCCGCCAAGGGCGTTTACCTCAAAGGAGTTTTGGGCCGCCAGCGTTTCTATTTTGAAAAAAGCCCGGGAGTCGTTCGCGGTTTCGATACAGAAATCAATTTGACCGAGCGCTCACAAAAATTGGCCGACAAAAACATCACCTGGACCCTAGGCGGCTCTTTCATCAGTAAATACCAGCGCGGCAATGACCCGTTCTTAGTACTTCCTGAAAATGTAGCCACCGGTGGATTCCGTACCCAACTCATCAAAGGAGCATGGGCATTTGATGCGGAGTGGGCCTACAAAGCCAACGACCCAAGTGCTGATAATGGATACATCTACAAAGACGGCAACGGGTTCATCACACACTTGAGCTACAGTAAAAACGGTCTAGGCCTCATCCTAGGGGCCAAGCGCATTGATAACATGAGCTTCCGCAGCGACCGCAACGGAACCACCATAGACATGCTGATCAACTACTTAAGCCCAACGGCCCAAGTACATACCTACGCCCTACCCGCCCTCTACCAATATGCCACTCAAATCAATGGAGAAGAAGGCATACAACTCGAAGCCAATTACCGCTTCAAGCGCGGCTCCAAACTCGGCGGCAAATACGGCACACTACTCAGCGTGAACTACAGCCTCGCGCAAAGCATCAATAAAGATTACGTCGATCCCGCACAGGATACCTTACGCACCTTGCAAGGCTACTACAGCGACCCATCTCTGCGCGGTGATATCCCTTACTTCCATGACTTTAACGTCCAAGTCAGCAAGAAAGTCAATAAGGATTTCAAGTATACCGCCACCTACCTCAATCTCTTCTACAACCGCAGTGTGTTAGAAGATGGACTGGGCGACGAAGCCATCCTTACTAATTTCGACAACCAGAAACTTCTAGACGCCAATATTTTCATTTTCGAAGGGCTCTACAAAATCAAGTCTCGCCATTACCTGCGCAATGAATTACAATGGCTCAATACGCAAGACGATCGAGGCAGCATGGCCATGGCCTTGTTGGAATATAGCATCGCGCCACACTGGTTCTTCAGCGTTCAAGACATCTATAACTATGGAAACCCTGATCCGGAGCAGCGCCTTCACTACCCGCTAGCCTCCGTGGTCTACACTGAAGGCACGAGCAGGTTCCAACTTTCTTATGGACGTCAGCAGCGCGGTATCTTCTGTGTTGGAGGTGTATGTCGCGTGGTTCCACCATCGAACGGTATTAGTTTCTCCCTCACCACAAGCTTCTAGTCATGAGAAAACTCTTCGCATTTTCTGCCTTACTCTCTTTGCTGTTCCTCACACCGCAATGTGATGTTGTGGACCAGCCTTTCAAAGGTGGAACTATTGACACTACAAGCTCTGAGCAGCGCCGCAACGTGCTCATCGAGGACTTTACAGGACATCGTTGTAAAAACTGCCCCAAGGCCTCGAAGGAAATTGCCAATCTCGTTGACGCATTTGGAAATGATCGTATCATTGGATTAGCCATTCACGCAGGTCCAGGAAACTTTACCGGCACCAACACTCATTACCCTACAGATTTCACTACCCAAGAAGGTAAGGCTGTCCAAAATTTCTTTGGGACCAATTTCCTCCCGGTGGGCATGGTCAACAGAGAGAATTGGACCGCATCAGGAAATGGCCACTGGTCGAACTACGCGAACTGGCCTACACTGAGTGCCGAAGCTATGGACAGCACCTTGCGCATCGCCCTCGAAGCCTCTGCCTCCATTACCTCAGGTCAACTCAACGTAAGCGCCCAAGGGTTTCCGCAAACCAGCCTACTCCATGATTTAAAAATTGTGGTATTGGTAAAGGAAAGCAACATCGTTAGTCCGCAGCTTATGCCGGACGACACCCGCGATCCAGATTACGTACACATGAATGTGCTGCGTGATTATGTGACTGATACTTGGGGCACCAGTTTCGGCACCAGTCCAATGGTTCCCGGAGATACCCTAAGCGGCACTTATACTTTGGCGTGGAACACGGACTGGGTGCAAAGCAATGCTGCGGTTGTAGTCTATGTCTTTAACCCGGACAATTACCGTATTCTACAGGTTATTGAAGTCCCTGTTGACTAATCCTTTTTGGAAAAACTTAGATTTCTCTTGAAGCCTTCGTAGCCCGTTCTACGTATGGCGGAACCCTGCATGATTTCTTCCCAGAGCTCGTGGGTAATTTCTTCCCACTCCTGCCAACCGTTTTTCCCGATAGCTTCGCGCATGTTGAAATCCGCCTCCTGGTGTGGCGAGGAGAATCGGTTCCACGGGCAAACGTCCTGGCAGATATCACATCCATATACCCACTGCTTCATCTTATCCTGAAACTCCGTGGGCAAGGCTTTTTTATACTCAATGGTCAAATAGCTGATGCACTTGTTGCTATCGACTACAGTTGGCGATACAATGGCATCCGTTGGGCATGCATCCATACAGGCGGTGCAACTGCCGCAGTGATCTGTACTGGGTCCATCTGGGTCCAATTCTAAATCGACAATCAACTCCCCAATAAAATAGAAACTCCCCGCCTTCTTACTCAACAGTAAACTGTGCTTGCCGATCCACCCTAGGCCACTTCTTCTGGCCCACGCCCGATCCATCACGGGAGCACTATCCACAAAACCCCGCCCATGCACTTGGCCTATTTCATCGTGAATTCCGGCCAACATTCGCTTGAGCTTTCCGCGAATCACCTTGTGATAATCTCGTCCATAGGCATATTTAGAAATCTTGGGAGCACCATCCACTTGGCCTTCTTCCGGGTAATAATTCAAAAGTACACTGATCACAGATTTCGCGCCTGGCACCAATTTCCTCGGATCCAATCGCTCATCAAAGTGATTCTCCATCCAAGTCATCTCTCCATGGTAGCCATGCTTGAGCCATTGCTCCAGCCCGGTAGCTTCTTCCTCTAAAAATCCTGCTGTAGAAATACCGCAACCCATGAAGCCTTGCTCCTTTGCAAGTCGCTTAACAATAGCTGTGGCTCGCGAACGATCCATCGTTTAGAATAAGGATCCTGTTGACCCCTTGCCTTTGCTGTTCTTTCCAAGGTGGTGATAGGCCTTTTCTGTGACCATTCGTCCTCGTGGGGTGCGCATGATAAAGCCTTCCTTGATTAGGTACGGCTCATAAACTTCCTCAATGGTCTCAGCTTGCTCTCCGATAGCTGTACTAAGCGTATTCAACCCCACCGGGCCC
>JAYPCB010000025.1:0-20313 GCA_038124525.1 Cryomorphaceae bacterium | reverse complement strand
AAGGATACGCGATGGAGTTGGATGTAGAGCTGTACAGCTTGACAGGGAAACAGCTCATAGAAAGTCATTATGAAGGCTCTGAGCCGATACGACTCGACATGAGGAACTACCCAGCTGGGGTATACTTATTAAAGCTACGAACCATGGAGGGTGTAGTTAGAAATCAACGAATCATCGTTCAACATTAATAGAGACCGAACCATGAAAAAAGTAATATTAGCACTAACTACTGTTTTTTGCCTTCAAGCACAAGCTCAAAAGGCTGATGCCTTAATAGATGAGTACATAACCGATAGGTTAACACTACAAGTGTCTATTGGTAATAACTTTGATTTATACCAGCCGCTCAATGATGCCAATCTGGTATTAATCCCTATTCGAGATTTTAGAAGTTTTTATTCCGATTACGACGTTTTTGCTTGGAACCTTGAAGGTCAGATGTCTGTAGCTCTTAATCCGGTATGGAGCCTTTACGCTGGAGCCAGTATGGGAACGATGAGCGGCTCAAATAATACGGATTACTACCGGGCAGATATGCTATCAGGAGATATTGGGTTAAAATTCAATATTGCCAATATGCGTATCAATCGTAAGCGGTCAAGATTGACATTGGTGCCACTTGCAGGCCTCAGTTATAATTACTTCAATAGTGAATTATTCTATTTATCGGATGTCACACCTCAGCACAGCGAAAGCGGCTTCGCTCCGGGACTAAATGTTGGTGCAGAGTTGGATTTTTCACTAACTAAAAATATAGCTGTTTATGGCTCTATGGTTAGACGTGGATTCCAACACGATGGATTAGATGGCTGGGACTATGGTGGAAATGGTGACAACTACCTACGAACTAATGTGGGGGTAAAGATTAAGTTAACAAAGACCCTAGAATCTGAACATGCCACAGATATAAACATTTGGGACCTCGCTTCAAATAACTCAACGAACATTATCAATAAGGCTCCACAAGAAAAGGATATTTTGGAGTTTAAGTATTGGATGAACAACTATGTTGTTGGTGATAAGGAAGACTATGAGAACGGTCGGAAATTGAACCCTACGTTGTACGTAGTTCGCGGCTTAACCTACAATATCAAGAACACAGCAGAGGATCATCCCTTGCGTTTGAGCAAAAAGCCTAAGCGCCGCAAGAATCCAGCTGGATTATCCAAGAATGGTATTCGCCCAGATCACGGTATAGTAACCTGGAAAATACCGATGGATGCCCCGGAGGAGTATTATTACTACTCAGACATGACAGATTCAATAGGTGGTGTGATTAAAGTATTAAGCCCATCGGAAGCATCTACTAAAAACAAAAAAGTAGTCAACAATGAGGGGGATACTACCCTAAATATTGCTGTAGCACCAGTAGCAGAGCCTAAGGATGACTTTGCCTTTGATGTTGGTAAAGACCATATTAGTGTAGGTGATCCTGATGAATACGAAGACGGTAACAACGAAGACCCGGTCATTTATGTTGTTCGCGGAGGAACCTATCGTCTGAAGAACGACTCGGATAAAAATCCACTACGTATCGGTAAGAGCCCGGGAGATAAAACTGATCCAAAAGGTTTAGAAAAGAATGGAATTACAGATGATGACGGTACTGTAGAGTGGAAAGTTCCTCTAGATGCCCCGGGTGAGTACTATTACTACTCAGGAGACGACGATGAAGTTGGTGGTGTGATTAAGGTATTGGGTCCAAATGAGCCACAGCAGGCAGATAACAGAGATTTATACGCTACGATTAACCACATACTCTTCGAATTAGATAAGCTTCGCCAGCGTGAAGAGCAGGTATTTGACTTTGACGTTACTGACGATCATGTTACCGTTGGCGACGAGTCCGACTATGAGGACGGAAATAACGAGGAGCCTACTATCTATGTAGTACGCGGTCAGACGTATAAAATGAAGAACAAGGCTGATGATAAGCCTTTGCGATTCAGTAAGTCTCTAGATAGTCAAGAAGATCCAAAAGGATTGGAAGACAATGGCATTACTCAGGAAGATGGAACCGTTGAGTGGTCTATACCACTGGATGCACCAGAAGAGTATTACTATTACTCCGAAGGTGATGATGAAGTTGGTGGTGTGATTAAAGTGTTGGGCCCTGGTGAACCTCAACAGGCGGATAACAGAGATTTATACGCTACGATTAACCACATACTCTTCGAATTAGATAAGCTTCGCCAGCGTGAAGAGCAGGTATTTGACTTTGACGTTACTGACGATCATGTTACCGTTGGCGACGAGTCCGACTATGAGGACGGAAATAACGAGGAGCCTACTATCTATGTAGTACGCGGTCAGACGTATAAAATGAAGAACAAGGCTGATGATAAGCCTTTGCGATTCAGTAAGTCTCTAGATAGTCAAGAAGATCCAAAAGGATTGGAAGACAATGGCATTACTCAGGAAGATGGAACCGTTGAGTGGTCTATACCACTGGATGCACCAGAAGAGTATTACTATTACTCCGAAGGTGATGATGAAGTTGGTGGTGTGATTAAAGTATTAGGACCAGGAGAGGCACCTGAATCTGCCAATGATGAAATCCTAGATGAGATAGAAGATTTAAAAGAAGAGGTTGAACGTCTCAAGGCCATGGCACTGCAAGCGCCTGGCGATACTTCTGTTACCATTACCACTATTCAATCGGTAGAATCATCTCATGTTTATGAATTTGATGTAACGGATGACCACGTAACGGTAGGAGATAGAGACGACTACGAGAACGGTAATAATAAGGAGCCCATCATCTATGTTGTTCGTGGTGAGTCTTATAAGTTAAAGAATAACTCTGAAGACAAGCCTTTGCGATTCAGTAAGTCCTCCGATAAGCAAGAAGATCCAAAAGGATTGGAAGACAATGGGATTACAGAAGAGGATGGAACCGTAGAATGGGTAATACCGTTAGACGCCCCAGAAGAGTACTATTATTACTCTGAGGAAGACGACGATAAAGTTGGCGGTATAATTAAAGTTTTGGGCCCTGATGATGATTGGAAAGAATATGTAGATGATGAAATCTCAAAACTTCGAGCTCAAATTGCGGAAGGTTCACGAGATACGGCCGTGAGTATTACAAATGTTCAAATGGTTGCCCCAGCGGCAGATGATTTTATTTTCGAGGATCAAGATTCTGTCTACACTATTGGTGAAAATGGAGACTACGAGGAGGGTAACAATCAAAACCCTACCATATATGTGATGCGTGGTCAGACCTATAGCTTTAGAAATAATTCCGAAGAGCATCCACTACGTATTAGCCGAAAAGAGGCACAGCGAGACGATCCTAGAGGACTGGAAAAGAATGCCATAACTAAGGAAGACGAATCCGTTTCATGGAAGATTCCGCATGATGCACCGGATGAGTATTATTACTACTCCGAAGCCAATGACACTTTGAGAGGAATTATCAAAGTTGTTGGACAAGGAGGAGGTGATACCTATGATGTTGATATGTCTCAGGATTTTAACAAGATTGTGAACGATTTACAGACACGAATGGAAGAGGAGTTGACAAATCTTAAATCTGCAGATGATATCGAGCGATTCGAGGGCGGTCATCACCTGGTTCTGTTTTATGATGTAGACATTCATATCCTTACGCGTGACCAAAAGAAAAAGATATTTGAATTTGTCTACAAATTGAAAAAAGAGTCAGACGGTTACGAGTATAAGTTAATTATCTCAGGTTTTGCCGATGTCCGTGCAAGTGCTGCCTACAACGATGCATTGAGACAAAGACGTTCTAATGAGGTTAAGAAGTTCTTGAAGCAGTTGGGGCTTGACGTTCCTACAGAGGATAGAACGGCACCACACACCTATACTGGTGAAATGTTCCTCGACCGCCGTGTTGAATTAACCATTGAAGTAACCCGAACTATTGATTAATAAAGATTATTTGCAATGTAAGTCCCCGGTTTTCCGGGGACTTTTTTTTGGTAGTATCTAAGGGTAATTTAGCCGGTGAATATTCTTCACTTGTTCAAATCCCCCAAAAACATCATTCTGAAAAGCCAAAATAATTGGCTCCAGCTTAACTCCCCTTCGACCTGAATGTTCTAAATTCACTGATTCAAGATGGACGAAGCACAACTCAAGCAAATAAAGTACGACGAGGCCTACCTGCGCATGGCAGAAGAGTGGGCACAGCTCAGTCATTGCACCCGCAAAAAAGTGGGCGCGCTTATTGTGAAGGGCCGTATGATTATCTCCGACGGATTTAACGGAACACCCACGGGTTTTGAGAATCCTTGCGAAGATGAAGAAAATTACACCAAATGGTACGTGCTCCACGCCGAGGCCAATGCCATATTGAAGGTGGCCTCGAGCACCGCTTCGGCAGAGGGAGCTACCCTATATTTGACCTTGAGTCCGTGTAAGGAGTGCAGCAAATTGGTCCATCAAGCCGGAATTAAACGCCTAGTATATCGCAACAAATACAAGGACGATAGTGGCCTTCGCTTTTTGGAAAAAGCCGGGGTGCGCATAGAACAATTGGACCCACAGTGAAACCCCAACGCGTAGTACTTTGGATTACTGCCTTCTTCGTAGCGGGCATCAGTATCGGTTTGAGTTTCCGGGAATCCATCTCGTTCAACACGGGGTCTTCCATGGACCGATTCTTCCAATACCTCCAGGACGAATATGTAGATACACTCGACATTCCGGCGCTTCAGCAAGAGGCCATGGATTACATCTTGTCGGGCCTCGATCCACACAGCGTACTCATTCCAGTCGAAGATGAGCAGCAAATCGCCGAAAGGATGCAGGGTTCGTTCTCTGGGGTGGGGGTGGAATTTACCATCTATAAGGATACCTTGGTCTTCGTCCATATCATGGAAGGCGGACCCGCGGAATCCTATGGTTTGATGGCCGGAGATCGCATCTATGCCATAGACGGCGACACCATCGTGAGGCCAGATTTGACCAACGATGTGGTGACCAACAAAATCAAAGGGCCGGTCGACACCTACGTCGTGTTCAGCATTATGCGCGATGGCCTACCCATTACTGCGGCGGTTCAGCGTGATTTCATTCCGCTCAAGAGCGTGAGTGGCACTCGCATGTACGGCCCGATGGGTTACACCAAGATTGAGCGTTTTGCAGAATCGACCACTGAAGAATTAGAAGCAGCATTGGCCAAGCTTTCCGAGCAAAATATGCGTGGATTGATTTTGGATTTACGAGATAATCCAGGGGGATACTTGCACGAAGCGGTTGATATCGCCGACCTGTTTTTGGATGAAGGCAAAGTCATTGTCAGTACAAAGTATAAGGACGGCCGGACACAAATTGCCGAGGCGACGGGCGGAGATGATTATGAAGATCTGCCCATTCATATCATCCTCAACGGACAAAGTGCATCGGCATCAGAGGTGCTTTCTGGGGCCTTGCAAGATCACGATCGCGCAACGATTTATGGTTCAACTTCCTTCGGAAAGGGCTTGGTCCAAGAGGATAAATTGTTGCCCGACGGTTCAACTGTGCGCTTGACCGTGGCCTATTACTACACACCTTCAGGAAGGTCCATTCAAAAACCATACGATGGGGCCGATTTGCCAGGAGAGATGGAAGGCCTGATTTTTCAAAGCGATAGTGGAAAGGTGTTGCGCACCATCGGAGGGATTGAGCCTGATGTGGAAGTGGTGAACGATACCACACGCTCTTATTTCTGGGGATTCTCCTTTGGCACCATCGATGATTTTGCCTTCCAATGGGTGGATGATCACCGCGAATCCATTGCCTTGTGGGAATACGAGCGGTACTTCGATATGGTGATCGTCAATGACGGAATGATCTATGAATTCTTGGATTACGGCGGCTACGGGCTTATGCTGGAAGATTTGCCCTCGGACCAATTAAGCGATCTAGAGTTGATGCTCAAAGCGGCTATCGCGAAAAACATCTGGGGCTTTGATGCCTACACAGCGATGCTCTTGGATGAAGATCCCATCCTCAAGGAGGTGGTTAAAAAATCAACGGGGACCTTAGAGTAAAAAAGAAACCCCGGGCGCGGCCCAGGGTTTGCTTTATGAAGTTTTGCGAGATCTTAGTGCTCGTGACCTTCGTGAGATTCTTCAGCAGCTTCTTCAGCAACTTCTTCAGTAGCCTCTTCAGCAGTTGAATCTGCTTCTTCAGCAACTTCTTCAGTAGCTTCTTCCATTACTTCTTCTACTGCAGGCTCTTCAGCTGGTGCTTCAGCTTCTTCTGCAGGTGCTGCACATGCAGTCATAGCTACTGCTACTACTGCTGCTGCGAACCATTGTACCTTTTTCATAACGCGTTTGTTGAATAGATTAATAACAGTGGAAAATTAATTGAAAATCAAAACACTACGCAAATTTTTGCTTTAAAGTTTTGCAAGTTGTGTACTTAGGGCCACTTTCTCGTTCACCAAGGCAGGTAATTCACCCACAGAAATGCGAATTTGCTCCATGGTGTCGCGGAATCGTACAGTTACTGTTTGGTCCTCCAAACTTTGATGATCGACAGTCACACATAATGGAGTTCCTGCGGCATCCTGACGGCGGTAACGCTTTCCGATGGCATCTTTTTCGTCGTATTGTACCATGTGATCGAACTTCAATAGGTTCACAATCTCCCTAGCCTTTTCGGGCAGACCATCCTTCTTCAACAGCGGAAGAACGGCAACTTTATAAGGCGCTAAGAATGCTGGAAGGTTCAGTACGGTACGCAACGAACCGTCCTCTAGAGTTTCCTCCTGAAGGCTAGTGCTCAATACGGCCAAGAACATACGGTCCAGCCCAATAGAAGTCTCTACAACATACGGCACATAGTTTTCGCCGAGTTCAGGGTCGAAGTACTGTAGTTTCTTACCACTGAATTTCTCGTGTTGGCTCAAATCAAAATCCGTACGGCTGTGAATACCCTCTAATTCTTTGAATCCAAATGGGAATTCAAATTCGATATCGGCAGCAGCATTGGCATAATGGGCCAATTTTTCGTGGTCATGGAATCTGTATTTCGCAACATCGAAACCTAAGCTCTTGTGCCAATTCAATCGGCGCTCTTTCCAAGTCTCGTACCACTCCATTTCAGTACCAGGGCGTACAAAGAATTGCATTTCCATCTGCTCAAACTCGCGCATGCGGAAGATGAACTGACGTGCCACGATCTCATTTCTAAAGGCCTTACCTATTTGTGCAATACCAAATGGGATTTTCATGCGGCCGGTCTTCTGAACGTTGAGGTAGTTCAAGAAAATTCCTTGAGCGGTCTCAGGGCGCAAGTACAGCGTAGTCGAATCCTCGGCAACAGAACCCAGCTGTGTGCCGAACATAAGGTTGAACTGGCGTACATCGGTCCAATTCATCGATCCACTCACGGGACACTTGATTTCCTCGTCCTCTATCAACTGCTTTACATCTGCGAGATCTTCCGCTTCCATCGCTTTCACGAATCTGTCCATGATGGCAGTGATCTTGTTTTGGTAGCCCATCACGCGAGGGTTGGTGTCCAAGTATTGCTCCTTATCGAAGCTCTCGCCAAATCGCTTTTCAGCCTTTTTGACTTCCTTCTCTATCTTTTGTCGAATCTTCTCTACATGGTCCTCGATCAACACATCCGCGCGGTAGCGCTTCTTACTGTCTTTGTTGTCGATCAGCGGATCATTAAAAGCATCCACGTGACCCGAAGCCTTCCAAGTCGTTGGGTGCATGAAAATCGCCGAATCAATACCAACAATATTTTCGTGCATTTGCACCATTGCACCCCACCAATAGGCCTTGATGTTGTTCTTTAATAAGGCGCCGTTCTGACCATAATCGTATACAGCACTTAATCCATCATAGATTTCACTGCTTTGGAAGATGTAGCCGTATTCTTTGGCGTGGGAGATGACGTTTTTAAACTGGTCGTCTGACATTGTACTAGACTTTATTGTGCGTTAAGTAGAGGTATAAGGTTGGTGAAGAACAGCTTCACGGCAATGGCGAGCAAGATAATACCGAAAACCTTGCGCAAAATGCTCAAACCGCCTGGTCCTAAGATGCGTTCTAGGCGTTCTGTATTCTTCAAAACGGCATAGACCACGATCATGTTGGCCACAATGGCAATGAGAATGTTGATCGTAGCAAATTCAGCGCGAATGGATACTAAAGAGGTCATGGTCCCTGCGCCTGCAATAAGGGGGAAGGCAATGGGTACGATGCTGGCAGTATTTGGGGTTTCCTCTTTGTATAGAGTGATGCCTAAAATCATTTCTAAGGCCAAGAAGAAAATTACCAAGCTACCTGCGATGGCAAAACTTTGCACATTTACCCCGAGCAAATTCAAAATGCTCTCTCCGACAAAAAGGAAGACAATCATAATAGCGCCCGCAACAATGGTCGCTTTTTCGCTTTGTACGTGACCAACTTTCTTGCGTAAACTCACGATAATAGGGATGCTCCCGAGAATATCGATCACCGCGAACAAGATCAAAAAAGCACTGAGTGCATCGTTATAGTTAAATCCCATAGCTGTTTAAATAGTATTGCAAAATTAGGGTCTTTGGTTGAGCTGCGCACTTAAAACCGATATTAGCTTTGTATTATGATAGAATTGGACGGAAAACTGCTCTCGGCAGATATTTTTAAAAAGGAATTTGTCTGTAACCTAGGTGCTTGCAAAGGCGCTTGCTGTGTAGAGGGTAATGCCGGCGCCCCGTTGGACGAGGAAGAAGCTAAGTTGCTAGACCAATTATATCCTCAGTTCGAAAGCTATCTTACCGATATGGGTCGCGCAGCCGTTCAGGCTCAAGGGAAAAGTGTTCAAGGCTTAGGAGAATTAGAGACGCCTCTCATCGACGGAAAAGAATGCGCCTATACAGTCTTTGAAAAAGATGGCACGGCATCTTGTGGCATCGAAAAAGCCTACTTAGATGGTAAGATCGATTGGAAAAAACCCATTAGTTGTCATTTGTATCCCATCAGAATTGCGAAATACACCGACTTCGAAGCCTTGAATTACGACCGGTGGAGTATTTGTAGCGCGGCATGTTCTTTAGGCGAGGAATTAAAAGTACCCGTTTACCAGTTCTTAAAAGAGCCTTTAATTCGAAAATACGGGTCCGGTTTCTACCGTGAATTAGAAAATGTGGCGAGAGATTTGGCTGCTGAATAAGGCCTGAATTTCGCGTTCGATTCGACATAATTAGAGCATCCTAGAGTGGGGCTGCTGAGTCTCAATATTGGCACAAAAAAGTGTTGTTAATAACTGTGGGAAAAACCCGGTATTACCAACTTGATATTCCTCTAAATGATGGCCATGTTTGTATAGGCCGTTCGCCACGCCCAGTGGACGCTTCGGACAAAGCCGCCTAATACCAAAACACTTAAATAACTGATTTTCAGCTGTTTAATACTATTTTAAGCGGCTCAACAACTATTAATTGATTGTACGATGCAGCAAGAACCCATACTTCAGGAAAACAAAAACCGCTTTGTAATTTTTCCAATCCAGCACGATGATATCTGGCAATGGTATAAAAAACAAGAGGCGTCTTTTTGGACCGCTGAAGAGATCGATTTGCACCAAGATGTGGTAGACTGGAAAAAATTGAACGACGATGAGCGTTACTTCCTCAAACACATCCTTGCATTTTTTGCGGCGTCGGATGGTATCGTGAATGAAAACTTGGCGGAAAACTTCGTTAATGAAGTACAGTACTCTGAGGCGAAATTTTTCTACGGCTTCCAAATCATGATGGAGAATATCCACAGTGAGATGTACTCTTTGTTGATCGATACCTTAGTTGATAGTGATTCAGAAAAAGACGAATTGTTCAATGCCATCGAACGTTTTCCTGCCATCAAGAAAAAGGCGGATTGGGCATTGCGTTGGATTGAAAGCGAATCTTTCGCAGAGCGATTAATCGCCTTTGCAGCAGTGGAAGGTATTTTCTTCTCTGGTGCCTTCTGTTCAATCTTCTGGATGAAGAAGCGCGGCTTGTTGCCAGGTTTGGCGACCTCAAATGAATTCATTTCTCGCGATGAGGGGCTGCACCGTGATTTTGCTTGTCACCTTCACAATACTCACTTAGTGAATAAGGTCCCAGTAGAACGTATCACGCAGATTATCGTGGAGGCATTGGATATCGAGCGTGAGTTCATCACGGAATCTTTGCCGGTGAATTTGATTGGTATGAATGCAAAACTCATGGCGGAATACCTTGAGTTCGTGACCGATCACTTGCTTGAAACATTGAATTGTCCTAAGGTTTACAATACATCAAACCCATTTGATTTCATGGATATGATTTCACTAGAAGGGAAAACGAACTTCTTTGAAAAACGTGTCTCTGAATACAAAAAAGCTGGGGTGGGTGAAGAACAGAGTAGCCATAACATCGATGATGCTTTTGCAGATTTGAACTTCTAAGACAACAACACACACACATTTTTTCCGTAACCGTATAATCTCCGAGAACAACCATGATGCGCGTATTAAAAAGGGACGGCCGTAAAGAAGCGGTCAAATTTGACAAGATCACTGCACGAATTGAAAAACTATGCTATGGGCTCAGCGAATATGTTGATCCTGTATCCGTAGCGAAACGTGTTATTGACGGTGTCTATGATGGGGTGACCACTGCTGAGTTAGATAACTTGGCGGCTGAGACAGCTGCATCTATGACAATCAAACACCCTGATTATGCAAATCTTGCGGCTCGCATCGCGGTAAGTAACTTGCACAAAAGCACGAAGAAAAGCTTCTCGGAAACAGTTACTGATTTGTTTGAATACATCAACCCTGAGACGGGTAAACCTGCGCCACTTATCGCGGACGATGTATACGAAATCATCCAGAAAAATGCGGAGTTTTTGGATTCTCAGTTGATTTATGATAGAGATTTCAGTTACGATTACTTTGGCTTCAAAACGCTAGAACGTTCTTACCTGTTGCGCATGCATGGTAAGATTGTGGAGCGCCCTCAGCACATGCTCATGCGTGTGAGTATCGGTATTCATAAAGACGATCTTGAAAGTGCCATTGAGACCTATGAGCTCATGAGCAAAAAGTACATGACCCATGCTACTCCTACGCTATTCAATGCGGGAACACCGAAGCCTCAGATGTCTTCATGTTTCTTGTTGACGATGAAGGAAGATAGTATTGACGGTATATACGACACGTTGAAGCAAACGGCTAAAATTTCTCAAAGTGCAGGTGGTATCGGATTGAGCATCCACAACATCCGCGCTACGGGCTCATACATTGGTGGTACGAATGGTACTTCTAATGGTATTGTGCCTATGCTTCGAGTGTATAACGATACGGCTCGTTACGTAGACCAAGGTGGAGGTAAGCGCAAGGGATCTTTTGCCATTTACGTAGAGCCATGGCACGCTGATATTTTCGAATTCCTCGATTTGAAGAAAAACCATGGTAAAGAGGAAATGCGTGCGCGCGATTTGTTCTATGCCATGTGGATTCCGGATTTGTTCATGGAGCGTGTTGAGACAAACGAAGATTGGACTTTGATGTGTCCAAACGAATGTCCTGGTCTTTTCGATTGCCACGGTGATGAGTTTGTGAAACTCTACACGAAATACGAAAAAGAGGGCCGTGGACGTCGCACCGTGAAAGCTCGTGAGGTATGGGCTAAAATCATGGAGAGCCAGATCGAGACAGGTACACCATATATGCTATACAAGGATGCTGCGAACCTGAAGTCGAATCAGCAAAACTTGGGAACCATCCGTTCATCTAACTTGTGTACGGAAATCCTCGAATATACTTCTCCGGATGAAGTAGCAGTTTGTAACCTTGCATCCATCGCATTGCCAATGTTCGTGACAGAGCAAGGTGAGTTTGACCACCAGAAACTATTTGACGTGACCTACAAGGTGACTAAGAACTTGAACAAGGTGATCGATCGTAACTACTACCCAGTGGTAGAAGCAAGAAACTCAAACATGCGCCACCGTCCAGTAGGTCTTGGTGTACAGGGGCTCGCAGATACCTTCATCAAATTGCGTTTGGCATTCGACTCTGAAGAAGCTAAAGCCCTGAATAAGGAGATTTTCGAAACCATGTATTATGCTGCGGTGACGTCTTCGAAGGATCAGGCCATTGCAGATGGACCATATGAAACATATAAAGGTTCACCTATTTCCAAAGGCAAATTCCAACACAATCTATGGGGTGTGAAAGACGGACAGCTAAGTGGACGCTGGGATTGGGAAACGCTACGCGGTGAAATAAAAAAGCATGGTGTTCGCAACTCATTGTTGATGGCTCCTATGCCAACAGCATCAACCTCACAGATTCTAGGGAACAACGAGTGTTTCGAGCCTTATACCTCAAACGTGTACACGCGTCGCGTGCTTTCCGGTGAGTTCATTGTTGTAAACAAGCACTTGTTGCATGATTTGATTGAGCTTGGATTGTGGAATGAGGACATGAAGAATGCACTAATGGCTTCAAACGGGTCTGTGGCAAACATCGAAGGGGTTCCAGAGAACTTAAAAGCCATCTACAAGACTGTTTGGGAGATTTCAATGCGTGATATTTTGGATATGGCAGCAGATCGTGGTTTGTTCATCGATCAAAGCCAAAGTCTGAACCTGTTTATGGAGGCTCCAAACATGGGTAAATTGACCTCTATGCACTTCTATGCATGGAAGAAAGGATTGAAGACAGGTATGTATTACTTGCGTTCTAAGCCTGCTACTTCCGCGATTAAGTTTACCGTGAAGAAAAATGCACAAACCAATGTAACGCCTGGCGTTAGCGAAGGTGCCACTGCCGATAAGGTGGATAAAGCACCTGCTGCTGCCCCGGCTACAGAAGCTGAAATCGAAGCTAGAGTAAAAGCACAAAAAGCTGCTATGGCTACTATGAATGACACGCCTTCTGATGCCGAGAAAATCGCCTGTTCGATTGATAATCCAGACGAATGCATTGCGTGCGGATCATAAAACTTCCTAAAAGTTTTTACAGACCCCGAGGTTTCTCGGGGTTTTTTGTGGAATTAAGTTGCTCATAATGTGTGTATTAAAGGATGAGAGTGCTTTGAATTTCTAAAAAAAAGATGTATTTTCCTTAGGAACAAAACTGATTCCAAATGCCAACGAATAATTCATTGGGTGGAGGAAATAATGCACAAATGTCAAAAACTCAGCTATACGGACAGATAGCCTTGGTAATAGCGATCATCGCGGGCATTGTAACCTTCACCGTTATTGTCGTTTAAGAATCTCTAATTAGGGATTATTTATTTCTGCCGTAGACTATCTTTGGTCCACGAATGAAACGCCTATTTCAAATTTTTGGAGGAGGTCTAGGCTGGAGTCTAGGTGGACCTATTGGGGCTCTGTTAGGAGTTGCCTTCGGGAACATGATGCATGATTTGGTTCATGGCGATGATGTTCCTAGTGGACGTAACACACAAGGGGGATCCCCCAGCGACTTTCATATTTCTCTTTTAGTCCTTGCTGCTCGCGTCATTAAGGCAGATGGAAAAGTTCAACAAAGCGAGCTTGACTTCGTGCGCCAACAGTTTGTAGGCATGTTCGGCAAGGAAAGAGCCAACGAAAGCTTTAAAGTCTTCAAGACAATAGTAGCTCAGCCTATACCGTTGACTAAGGTGTGCGCACAAATCAATAGTTTTACCACACACGCTACTCGATTACAGCTCATTCATTTTCTATTCAAACTCGGTCTTGCCGACGGTCATTTACATGATCAAGAATTAGCCGAAATCAAACGCATAGCTCGCTACTTACGCATCAATCCTTATGACTTTGCTTCGATAGAAGCGATGTTCCATAAAAACCAAGATGCAGATTGGGCGTTTAAGGTATTAGAGGTGCCGAATACAGCTACCGAGTCTGAAGTGAAGAAAGCCTACAGAAAAATGGCGATGAAGTTTCATCCCGACCGTTTGGTAGATGCTGGAGCTGAAGCTCAAGCGGCTGCGAAGGAAAGCTTCTTGAATGTGCAAAAAGCCTACGAGCACATTTGTAAACAGAAAGGTTGGAACTAATGGGAACCCTAGATACGATAAAGCGACCAATTAAGCAGGAGATGTCGACCTTCGACGCTCGCTTCCGTGCCTATCTGAGTTCTAATGTTCCTTTGGTCGACCGTGTCATGCGCTATATGGTAAAGAGGAAGGGTAAGCAACTCCGTCCCATTCTTGTTTTTCTAAGTGCTAAGATTCAAGGCAAAGTTACCGATGCGACCTACGTAGGTGCCTCATTGGTCGAAATCATGCATACGGCTACTCTTGTTCATGATGATGTCGTTGATGATGCTGATCAGCGCCGAGGGTTCTTTTCGATTAATGCATTGTGGAAGAACAAAATTGCCGTGCTCATCGGAGATTACCTTCTTTCCAAGGTGTTACTCTTGGCGGTAGAAACAAAGGAATATACGTTGCTCGAGCATGTGAGCGGGGCGGTAAAAGCCATGTCTGAAGGTGAATTGTTGCAGATAGAGAAAGCAAGGAAACTGGACATTACGGAAGAAGTGTACTTCGAAATCATTCAGCAAAAGACGGCTTCTTTGTTGGAAACCTGTTGTGTGGTTGGTGCGGCAAGTGCTGGAGGGTCTGATGAGGAGATAGAGAAATTCCGAATGCTCGGTAGACACCTGGGCTTAGCCTTCCAAATCAAAGACGACCTCTTCGATTTTGAACGAGTGAATTTGACAGGAAAGCCGGCGGGTATAGATATCAAAGAACAGAAAATGACATTGCCGTTAATCAAGGCTTTGCAAGAGGCAGAACCAAAACAGCGTCAATACATAATTAAAACAATCAAAAAACACCACGATAGACCTAAGAAAGTGCAAGAAGTGGTGGACTTTGTAAGACAATCAGGTGGCCTAGAGTACGCTCGTGGTAAAATGCTAGAGCATATCGGTCAAGCCAAAGAGATTCTCTTTAACTTTCCTAAAACCGAAGAACGCGATGCTTTGGCACTCGTTCTTGATTATACCGCCCAAAGAAAAAAATAATCATGGAAGAGATTTTAGGAATACCCATGGAGACCATCCAGAACAATATTTTGGTCTGGGCCAAGCATGTAGTCTTTGCGCTGCTGATTTTTTGGATCGGAATGCGTGTGGTTAAATTGAGTATGCGTGCGCTGAACAAAGCACTTCAACTACGTCAAGTAGATCCATCTTTGACCACCTTCTTGCAATCCTTAGTGAAGATTGGTCTACAAGCTATGGTGATCATTGCGACGATCAATCAGCTGGGCGTTGCCACGACTTCTATTGTTGCTGTACTTGCCTCTGCTGGATTAGCCATAGGTATGGCGTTGAGTGGAACTTTGCAGAATTTTGCAGGGGGCGCGATGATTCTAATGTTTAAGCCCTTTAAAGTGGGTGATTTCATAGAGGCCCAAGGCTATTCTGGCACGGTTCAGAGCATACAAATCTTTGTAACAGTACTGACTACCCCGGATAATAAACAAGTGGTCATTCCAAACGGCGGATTGAGTAATGGAAGCTTGATTAACTTCAGTGCACAGCCGACGCGCCGCCAAGAATGGACTTTTGGCATTGATTATGGATCAGATTTGGACGAGGCCAAACAGATTATACGCGATCTATTAGAAAAAGATGAGCGTGTACATGCTGAACCAGCTCCTTTAGTGGAGCTCGCGGCACTAGCAGATTCGAGTGTAAACATTATTGTGCGCGCTTGGGTGAGTACTGAAAACTTCTGGCCGGTGTATTACGATATGAATACCGACGTCTACAAGATTTTTACCGATCGAGGCATCAGTATACCTTTCCCACAATTAAATGTACATTTACAGAAATAAGTAACCTTTTAATCAGCTTGCTTGGCCACCCCAAAAGGGTGGCTTTTTTGTGTAGAGAATGTATCTTGCAATGCTATGGCCAGAATCCCACAAGAAACTATTGAACAAATCTTTTCGACCGCTCGTATTGAGGAGGTGATCGGAGAGTTCGTTCAGTTGAAGAAGTCTGGGAGTAACCTCAAGGGTTTGAGTCCGTTCAATAACGAGAAGACCCCGAGTTTTATGGTTAGCCCTGCCAAACAGATTTTTAAAGATTTTAGCTCGGGTAAAGGCGGTTCGGTGGTTACGTTTCTCATGGAATTGGAACAGATGACCTATCCTGAGGCGCTTCGCTGGTTGGCCAATAAATACAATATTGAAGTTCCCGAAGAGCGCCCTCAAACGGCAGAGGAAATTGAAGCGGGTAATCACCGTGAAGCGGTGTATCTTATTTCAGATGTAGCGAACAAGTGGTTTCAAGAGCAGCTTCATCAGACCGATGAAGGTCGCGCGGTTGGATTGAGCTATTTTAAGGAGCGCGGGTTTACGGATGAGACTATTGCTAAGTTTCAGCTGGGCTACAGTCCAGAGAAATCGGATGCCTTTGCACAATATGCGCTTGCATCTAAATACAATGAGAAGGCCTTAGTGGACAGTGGAATTTCCATGAATGGGGACCGTGGTTGGTACGATAGATTCCGCGGACGTGTGATGTTCCCTATCCACAGTATTTCTGGGCGTGTCCTTGGGTTTGGTGGTCGTATTCTCAAGAACAATGTCAAAGCCGCGAAATACCTAAATTCTCCCGAGAATCCGATCTACCATAAGAGTAAGGTACTGTACGGATTGTACCAGGCCAAGCAAGAAATTGTCAAGAAAGACGAAGCCTTCTTGGTGGAAGGGTACACAGATGTGCTGAGTTTCCATCAAAATGGGGTGCACAATGTGGTATCTAGTTCTGGAACATCTTTGACCGAAGGGCAGATCATTATGCTCAAGCGCTATTCGTCAAACATTACGTTGTTGTACGACGGGGATGCAGCTGGGATTCGTGCAAGTTTCCGAGGATTGGACATGATGCTGGAAGCCGGGATCAACGTTCGTGTGGTTCCTTTCCCTGATGGCGAGGATCCGGATAGTTTTGCCCAAAAACACAGCACTGAGGAATTGGAACAATTCTTAGCGGAACAGCGCAAGGATTTCATCTCGTACAAGACCAGTGTATTGCTGGAAGAGGTGGGCAATGATCCGTTGAAGCGTGCAGAGATGGTTCGCGATGTGGTGGGCAGTATTTCTAAGGTGCCGGATGCCATTGGCCAGGAAGTATTTATCAAGGAAGCTGCGAAGATCTTGGATATTGATCCCCGTGCCCTTCATGAAGAATTGGCTCGATTACTTGATGCGCAAAACCGTCAAGCAAGACGCAAACAAGCGGACGAGACTCCAATGGAGGTCTTGCCTCCCACGGAAAAGATAACTACTCCTTTTGGTCACCACCAAGAGGAAAAAGTCATTCACCTCATTGTCGCTCGCGGAGTCGAGGATATGCTCGAAGAAGATCTAGATCCTGAGGAAGTCGTACCTATCAGCATCACGGAATGGGCGGTAGAAAATATTGAGAAGGATAATATTCCTTTTGAAATGCCCATTTTCCAACGAATGTATGATTTAGTCAAATCCGAACTCGAGGCAGGTCATGTCCCTGATAGTGCTTGGTGGATCATGCAGGAGGATCCGGAGGTCGTTGAAGTAGCTACGAAGGCTTTGACGGAGCCCTATGTATTGAGTGATTGGAAGCGTAAGGATATTCACTTGCCAGTAGAGCGCAATACGATTAAGGATTTGGTACAAGAAACCGTGCTGCGATTTAAATCGATTTGGGTGGAGCGCAAGTTGAATGAGCTCAAGGCCCAATTCAATGCAGAAAACGTCGACGTCGACTACTACATGACTGCCTTTGACAAATGGAACAAGGTCCGTCAGCAGATCAACGAAGAATTAAATAGAATTGTTTAGGCTTCTAGTCCTTTGATAATTCTGAGGGCCTCATATAATCTGTCCTCGAAAATAGGCTCTCGTAAAATGAGGTAAGGCCGGCCCAATTCTTCCAACAAATCCACAAACTTTTGGTGCAACTCCTCGCGTCGGTGGCCGTCCACGCGGTATTCCTCTTCGGTATAGGTGTTGGTTGGGGCGCACAATAGATAAAAGGAAGGTCCGCCAGGTGTCAACCATTGAGCATCCGAAATGCCAAATTTATCCGCTCCCCAAATGGCCAGCGTCAGGCCGTCGGTGTCGAAAATTTGTTGCCCCTCTTGGTAATAACCGGAGTTCTTTTGAGCAAGTAATTGGCCCTTTGCTATGGCCTCGAAGTGCTCCTTGGGAAATGGATCCATAGAAGGTTTAGGGTCCAATTCATCTAAATACTCCCGCGCAAATTCCCCACAAACCTCGCGGGAGAGTGCCTCACCAACGGCTTTCGCCAATGCGCTTTTGAAGGTGCTTTCGACCCCAGTGAAAATCAAATGTATCATCATAAATCCAGTTTCATCACGACCATTTGCTGCCCGTGCCAACGCTTCAAATCTTCGGCGTTCATCCTTTGGCCCACGGCAAAATCTTCAATGGGTTGTTCGCTATAGCGTTCAAAGTCCAATTTTTCCAAAACACGTGCGCTGGCTGGATTTCCGGTCAAGGTCCGCCCAATTAATCGGGGCAGCCCCATTTCTCGTGCCCAGTTCACGCTTGCTTCGGCACATTCCGTGGCCACACCTTGACCCCAAAATTTTCTAAAGAATCGGTAACCAAGATCTATGCCCCAAGGATTCTTCTTCAGACCGCACCATCCGAGTGTCTCTCCGGAATGGGTATCCTCCACCATCCAACGGCCATAACCGTCTCGTTGGTAGTTGATGTAGGTGGCGATTAACTCGTGGGCCGCCTCTATGGAAACAAATCCGGCATCTCCAGTGAAATGCACCACCTCCGGATCCTGATTGAGTTTATACAGCCAAGGAGCGTCGCTGAGGTTCCATTCACGAAGTGTGAATCGCGCTGTCTTGATCGGTGCCATCGGCCTGCGGTGTGTGGCAAGACAGATGTAGGTGCCCTCATGATAGCGGCCTTGAACCAAACACGCCTTAGCGACCTCACGATCATGCGTAGGATAAATCCACGCCATCCCTATCCATCCACTGTCGTCCGATGTTCTTTCAAGCGTGGTGATGTGAAGGTGTTCTCGGAAGTCTACGCCGCCCTCACCATAGAGTTTGAACAAACTTTCCTTAATCCCCCAGATCAGCTGTAAGGCGTCTTGCTTACCAAGGTCTTCCAAGAATCGCTGCTCGTCCGCACGGACAAATTTGGGAGTAATTTTCGTGAGCTGTGACCGCTCGACCTCTACGTCCACGCCAACCGCCAAGGTAGGGGAGTGGGCTGCGACAGCCCCTGTTTTACAATGTGATAAAGAAATGGGCCCCTTGGGGTGCTCCGGCTTGCCCTCCACAAAACGCATCTGCTGTAGGTCTTGCCCCAAAATATCTTGGAGTGCACTACGACTGGCGGACATTTCGTTGCGTTTAGCCTCGGAGTGAACGCGTTGCCACTTTTCTTGGTCGTCCGCACACCATAAATCCGAGCATTGCCCATGGGCGGGAGTGGGGTGCCAACGGACTTGGACCTCCTCATTCAATGCCGAAAAGACTATCGTGGTGCTCATCTTTATTACAAACTTTTGCGCTCCGCTCTTGTTATGTACCTTTGCCGGACTTAATTGACAAGAAACAATGAGCGAAGTAACGCAATACATTCCTTACAAAGTTAAAGATATGTCGTTGGCCGAATGGGGTCGACAAGAAATCAAATTAGCCGAGGCAGAGATGCCAGGTCTTATGTCCCTCCGTGAAGAGTACGGCGCCAGCAAGCCACTTGCAGGTGCGCGCATCGCGGGTTGTTTGCACATGACCATCCAAACGGCGGTATTGATTGAGACCTTGGTGGATCTAGGCGCTGATGTGACCTGGTCTTCTTGTAACATCTTCTCTACGCAAGACCACGCAGCAGCGGCCATCGCAGCGGCGGGTATTCCAGTATATGCTTGGAAGGGCATGACGGAAGAGGAGTTCAACTGGTGTATCGAGCAGACGCTATTTTTCGGTGAAGACCGTCAGCCATTGAACATGATCTTGGACGATGGTGGTGATTTGACCAACATGGTATTCGACGAGTACCCAGAGTTGGTAGAAGGCATCAAAGGGTTGTCAGAGGAGACGACTACAGGTGTTCACCGTTTGTACGAGCGTGAGATCAACGGCACCTTGGTACTTCCAGCGATCAACGTAAACGATTCGGTAACGAAGTCGAAGTTCGATAACAAATACGGTTGTCAAGAATCTGCAGTAGATGCGATCCGTCGTGCTACTGATGTGATGATTGCAGGTAAAGTTGCTGTTGTTGCCGGTTACGGTGATGTAGGTAAGGGTACTGCGGCATCATTGCGCGGTGCAGGTGCTCGTGTGATTGTTACTGAGATTGATCCTAT
>JAYPCB010000024.1:0-21032 GCA_038124525.1 Cryomorphaceae bacterium | reverse complement strand
GCACCAACTACCCGTATTTTGGAAGTAATTTTTGGGAGCCATGGTCTCGAAAGTCGCGCATGGAGTTTTTCGACCGCAACCAAAACAAGCAATTTGAAGCCGTTTTCGATTTGGAAATTCACGGGGGTTGGTCGCGCGCCGAACCACAAAAATCCTTCCGTATAGATGCCAAATCCATCTACACCGGCGACGTCGAATACCCGCTCATTGAACGCAAGCCTGAGATCACGAGCTTCAATAACTTCAACCTTCGCAACGGCGGACAGCACGGTATCTTCAACCGAATTCAGGACGCCGTATTTAGCAGGTTGGCAGACGGCACACACATCGACCGCATGGGCTACCAAGCCACCTTGGTCTATCTGAACGGGGAATTTTGGGGTCTGTACGGCATTCGCGAGAAGTTCGACGAGCACTATGTGGAAAGTAATCATGGGGTAGATAAGGATGCGGTCCAATTATTAAATCGCGACGGCGCCCTCGTTGGCGATGCGAGCCACTTCAACGAATCCTACAACATCATCACCAATCAAAGTGCCAACTCCCCCAACTTCGTGGAGGTCTTCAGTTCAAGATTCGATCTCAACAACTACCTCGACTACTTCATCTTCGAGACCTACATCCAAAACCGCGACTGGATGGGCATCGAGTGGGGCATCAACAACGTCAAGCTTTGGCGACAAGATTCCACTGGTGCGACATGGCGTTACATGATGTACGACACCGACTTTGGATTTGCCCTCTATGGCGGGAGCATCTACCACAACTACATCAACCGCGCCCGCAACCCGGACTACCCGAACCAGCATTCACAGATTTTCAATCACGCCCTGAACAACGCAGATTTCCGTTGCCGATTCGTCAATCGCTACGACGACCTCATCAACACCACCTTCCAAACCGACGTTTTTGATGCGGTGGTGGACGAGTTGAAAACAGAATTGGCCCCAGCAATCCCTGATCACATTGCGCAGTGGAGCAATCAGATGGGCCCCTATTCTTATACCTATTGGCTGAATTCCGTCAATGGCCTGAAAACCTACAACAGCACGCGCATTCCGACCGCGCGCCAACACATCAACCAGAGCTTCAACCTGCAAGGACAAAAGTTGGTGGAACTTGCGGCCTCCCCGACTAATTCTGGGCACATCAAGGTCAACAGCATCCTTCCGCCACTCCCTTGGGACGGTGTTTACCACGGCGGCTGCCCGATCACGACTGAGGCCATCCCAAGCTTTGGGTACCTCTTCTCGCATTGGACCAGCGATGATACCAATTACCAGAACACGCAAGATGCCACCATTCAAGTCGCCCTCTCGGACAACACCTCCCTCACCGCACATTTCCAACCGTGTGATGAGGTCATCAGCGCCACCATTGTAGAAGCCGGCAACCAACTCCACCCGCAGGTTTCAAAGGAGGTAGAGATCAATGCTTATGAATGGCGATTGAACGGCGCGCTCGTTTCTGAAGATAGCGTCCTCTACAATCCTGTGGACGGCGATTATACCTTAACCGTACGCTTTGATTCCTGTGAAATCAGCTCCGAGGCCTTCGGAATCTCACGCGGCAATTACGAACTACTATTGTTCCCTAATCCAGCCGTGGATGTACTCCGGGTCCAATTCGTTTTGGGCGAAGAAGCGCCTTTAGAATTAGCCCTGTTTAACACCTTAGGAGAACTTGTTTGGAAGGAATCCCATGCGGATTTTATGGGCCAATTCAACCGCACCATCGACGTGAGTACCCTACCCAAGGGGACCTACATCTTACGAGCCTCTACTCCATCAGTGAGTTATTCAGGGAAGGTGTTGAAGGTGGATTAAGCGCCTCCCTTCGGATTCGGCAACGCATCGAACATTATCTGATACTTCGACGGTGCTTTTTTACGCGGTTTGCGCTCTTTCTTTTCCTGCGGTTTTTGATTCTGAGAATTGGGCTGTTCTGCACCCTCATGCTGAGCCCGTCTAGGTGATTTTTTCTCTTGCGGCTTGGCCTCAGATTTACGGCCTTGTGGCTTCTTCGCACCACGTCCTTTTTTACCACCCTGAAATTCGCGCCACTCAGGACCAGGACCCAACGTTTTAGGCGGTTGTTCTTTGTCCAATTCCCGTTCAATCAATCGCTCAATTTTTGAGAACTTGAACATATCATCCGGGCTCACCAAAGTCACGGCCATCCCTTCCGTTTTCGCACGTGCTGTACGTCCAATACGGTGCACGTAATCCTCGGCATCGCCCGGCACATCGTAATTGATCACCAAATCAATGCCCTTGATATCAATACCGCGCGACATCACATCTGTCGCCACCATGATTCGGGTTTTTCCACTGCGGAAGTCGCTCAACGCCTCCTCGCGCTGCTCCTGCTCGTAATCTGAAGAAATCCCCTGACAGGCATATCCTTTTTGATGCAGTGTACGGGCCAATTTCTCCACCTTCTTCTTCGTCGAACAGAAAATAATGATGGACTGGAAATCATCCTTATCGCCCAAAATATGACGTACCAACGCCACCTTCTGCTCTTCGTGCGCCAAATACACCTTCTGAGTCACCCCCTCGGCCGGCTTGGAAATGGCCACCGAAATCTCTTCCGGTTCGTTCAAAATCTCCTTGGCCAAACTGCGAATCTTCGGCGCCATTGTCGCTGAAAACATCAAGCTTTGACGCTTCTCCGGCAAGGATTTAATGATCTTGATGATATCATCATAGAACCCGATGTCTAACATGCGATCCGCCTCGTCGAGAATGAGGTGTTGTACCGTATCAAACTTCACATAGCCGCGCGCCATGTGCGCCATTAATCGGCCCGGGGTAGCCACAATAATATCGGCACCGCCCTTCAACGCATCGGCCTCAGCTTCCCAGCTCACACCGTCGCCACCGCCATAGACGGGGTAACACGATGCATTCGTGAAATAGGCAATGCCTTGGATTTGTTGGTCGATTTGAATGGCCAGCTCGCGTGTGGGACACAAAATCAATACTTGCACCCCGTCGCTCGGGGCATCGGCAATCTGGTTGAGTGTTGGCAGTACGAAAGCAGCCGTTTTTCCCGTCCCTGTTTGGGCACAACCGATGAGATCTTTCCCATCTAAAATGGTCGGAATGGCTTTTTCTTGAATCTCGGTCGCCTCTTCAAAGTTCATGTAGAACAAGGCGTCGAGTATGGTATCGTTGAGGTTAAAATCAGTGAATTTCATTCATTCAGTTTAGGTTGATGTTCGCCACCAAATCAACATTATCGGAGACGAAAAGGGCGGCGGGCCCTGTTCCCACGGACCATTGTGTGCGGTCGATGGAGAAGCTCGCTTCGAGGGATTTGGCATCCGTTTGGACGACGCGAACTTCTATGGGATGCGTTTCTCCTCGCAAGGTAAGGTCTCCGCGCATGTCGTAGGTGGTTTTGGGTCCAATTTTGCCCACAAACTCAATTTTATCCGCTGTGAAACAAATCGTTGGATACTTTTCGGCATCCAAGAATTCCTCCTTGTTGACCACATTACGGTCCCGGGCGGCGACGCCAGTGGCGAAAGAATTGGCCGCCACACAACCCTCAAAAGCCACGAGCATATCCCCTTGAAATGTTGCCTCAGCCTGCATTCCATCACTTTGGAACCCTCCCTCGACCTTGCTCAAACCAAATTCTTTAACGGTAAATTCAATCTCAATTTCCGCAGGAACGGTTCGTGTTTGCGCCACCAAAGCGTTGGCGGCAAGCATCATCACAAGGAAGTATTTCATAGGCATAGATTAAAGGAACGGATCAAATCCATGCTCCTTTAACAACGAAAGTCGGGGTCCGTGTTCAATAAAGGTGGAAGGAAGTTTATGAAGGACCAATTTTGGTCTGGGCACCATATCCTCCACCAAGGCAGCTATTCCACCCCCTAAACCACCCAGACCGGTGGATTCTTCGAATACGTGGATTTCGTCAAAATCGGCTAAAATTGGGCCAAAATCATCGAAAAATGGCCAAACTTGAGCCAAATGGAGGTGATTTCCTTCATTTTTCATCAAATCTGAAATCGCTCCTGTGCTCACCCAAAGCACTTTGGAATCCGCTTTGGACAACCACTCGTATGGCGCAAAATTCGCTCGCTGCTCCCCTTCCGTTCTCGCTTTTGGATAACGAATGAAAAGAGGTCCTGACGGGGGATTGAGCGCAACCTCCTGGAGCATGCCTCTAAGGGCCTCCCCATTCCTCGGGTTCCACACCACCACTCCGGGCAAATCCATCAACAAGCCTTGGTCAAACACCCCGTGGTGGGTCGGCCCATCGGCACCGACCAAACCTGCACGGTCGACCAAAAACACCACCGGCAGCCCCTGGAGGACGACATCGTGGACGATTTGGTCATAGGCGCGCTGCAAAAACGTGCTATATATATGTACCCAAGGGCGACCGCCCGCCGCAGCAATACCTGCCGCTGTGGTCACAGTATGGGCTTCGTTGATGCCTGTATCGAGGAATTGGTCCCCGAAATCTTCACGCAATGGTCCAAAACCACTGCCGGCAAACATCGCGGGGCTCAGTACTTGTATGTCTTTATACTTCGTAAGAATATCGCGCATGGCCTCGGCAGCCCACCACTGAAAGGTAGTGCCTGGCTTGTACGACTTTGGGGCGCTCAAATCCGGGCGCTTCGTACGAATGTGCAAGATCTTTGGTCCATCCTGAGCGAGCTGGTTTTTAATGGCTTCCACCAACGTGACCACATCATTGCCCTCTTCCATAAACGTGTACGACCATCCCAAACTACGCACGTACTCCCCATAAGTTCCCTTGGCGTGCAAGGCTCCCATCGTTGGGTCAATACTACCGTCGTTGTCGTTCAAAATCACCAGTGCATCGTGGCCCAAACTGCCCAAGTGGTTCAACGCCTCAAAACTCTGTCCACCTGTCATCGAACCATCGCCAATAACCGCAACACGGTGGCGCTCACGACCAGCTGCACGGTCGGCCACACACACCCCCGTGAGCGCCGAAACACTCGTCGAAGCATGGCCAGCACCGAAGAAATCATAGGGACTCTCTTCGCGCTTTAAAAAACCTGAAATCCCACCCGGCGTGCGCATGTTGGCCAATTCCTCCATTCGCCCGGTCAAGGCTTTGTGAATATAGCCTTGGTGACCCACGTCCCAGATGAGGACGTCCTCAGGGGTGTTCAGCACATAGTGCAGGGCGACGGTGAGTTCGGCCACAGCCACGGAGCTTTCCAGGTGAGTGATCTTGTCGCGAACGCGCGCGCAGACTTGGTCCACCAAATCTTTGGTAAACGCAGGAAGTTGAGGTGGTTCTAAAGCGCGTAAGTCTGTGATCATCTCGACAAAAATAGTCCAATTTTCAGGGCAAAATGCGGCCCCATAAAAAACCCCCGCGGCTACGCCGCGGGGCCTGTAAATGTTCAAATTTTTTCGCCCATTACGCCTTAATTCCTAGCATCAAACGCTGCATGCGCTCGAAGAGGTAGTACATCACCGGCACGATGACCAAGGTGAGGAAGGTGGCGAAGGTCAAACCAAAGATGACCGTCCATGACATTGGGCCCCAGAAGACCACATTGTCCCCACCGAAGAAGATCTGCGGATCGTTCTCGGTGAACAGGGTGAAGAAGTTGATGTTCATCCCGGTCGCCAATGGAATAAGTCCCAATACGGTAGTGATCGCCGTCAATAGTACCGGACGCAAACGCGTTTTACCCGATTGTACAATGGTGTCGATCAGGGCTGGCACCGAAAGCTTGGCTTTTTCGTCAAGGCCGAGCTCGTCGCGCTTGCGCGCAGACAATTGGCGAATGAAGTCGATCAATACAATCGCATTGTTCACCACAATACCCGCGAGGGAGATGATCCCGATCATGGTCATCATGATGACAAATTCCATGCGGAAGATTACCAAGCCGAGGAACACTCCGATGAGAGAGAATACGACGGTCACGAGGATGATGAATGGGGTGGAGGCAGAATTGAATTGGCTCACCAAAATCAAGAAGATCAGGAACACGGCCATCAATAGGGCGCTCGACAAGAAGCTGAGCTGCTCCGCTTGGTCTTCCTGCTCTCCGGTGAAACTCAGGGTAACCCCGCGCGGGATGCTGTACTCCTGTAGAGACGCCTTGATGGCATCTACGGTTTCTGTAGGATTGCTGCCTTCTACGACGTTCGACTGGATGGAGATCACGCGCTTGAGGTCCTTGCGCTTGATGCTCGAGAAGGTCGAGGTTTTCTTGGCTTTGGCTACTGCAGAAATGGGCACCTGCTTGATCTTACCGGTCGCGGCATCACGGAAGGTGATCTTTTGGTTCATGAGGTCTTCCATGTTGTAGCGGTAGTCGTCGATCATGCGGATGTTGATCGGGTAGTCGTCCTCCCCGTCTTTGAAGCGCGATACTTCTTTCCCGAAGAGGGCGGTACGGATGGCATCACCGATCTGTGCCGAGCTCAAACCGAGGGCGCGGGCCTTGATGCGGTCCACCTCGATCGGCATTTCCGGCTTGCCGGTTTCCACGTCGAGCTTGAGCTCTTCGATGCCCGAGATGCTCTGGTTGTTGATGAAGGCGCGTACGCCATCGGCCACGTCCACGAGCTGGGCGTAATCGTCCCCGCTGATTTCAATGTTAATCGGTGGTCCTGAAGGCGGGCCGTTGGAATCCTTACCTACGGAGATGGTTACCCCTGGGAAGTCTTGGATGGTCGAGCGAATTTCGTTGAGCACATCTGAAGAGTTCACGCGAACGCCCTCTGGAGAGACGCGGTCGGAGAACTTGTGGAAGGCCACGGTGATTTTCGCTTTGTTTGGCGTTTGTGCCATCGAAGGACCGGCATTTGGGTCGCTGGTTCCTTCCCCTACTTGGGCAATGACGCTCTCCACCATGTAGTTCTGGAGATTGCCTTCCTCGTCGGTGTAATCGTACTCGCGCACGATGTCCATCACGCGTTGTTCCAAATCCAACGTCACCGCATTGGTCTCTTCGATGTCCGTACCGATCGGCATTTGAACATAGACGATGGCTTGGTTCGGCATGTTTTCCGGGAAGAAGAGTGTCTTCGGCGGCGCAATACCTAGCAATGCGAAGCTAAAGATGAGCAAGCCTCCGGTGCCTACGAAGAACCAGATCGGGCGCTTACCGCTCAAGGCGTAGGTCAAGGTTTTGGTATATAGGTTTTCCAATTTTGGCAGGAGGGTACCCTGGAACCAATCGGTCGCTGGCAATACTCCATAGCCATAGATCAAGGCGAACACCCCGCTGTAGATGAATATGTTTCCTAGACCCAAGGATCCCGCGCCGTAGCCGATGATGGCTCCCACCACGATAAGAATCAAGCTGTTGCGGGTCAGTTTCTTCTTGTTGACCACCTCTTTTTCGACCTTCATCAAGACCGATGTCAAACCTGGGTTGATGACCAAGGCCACGAAAAGCGACGAGCTCAACACCGTGATCAAGGTGATCGGCAAGTACTTCATGAACTCCCCGAAGATCCCTGGCCAGAAGGCCAACGGTACGAAGGCCGCCAGAGTAGTGGCGGTAGAAGCGATAATAGGCAAGGCTACCTCACCGGCGCCCAATCGCGCTGCGGTTAGTTTATCGTAGCCTTCGTCCATGAATCGGTAAATGTTCTCCACGACCACGATCCCGTTGTCCACGAGCATCCCCAAGGCCAATACCAAGGAGAACAAGACCATCGTGTTCAGGGTGATGCCCATCGCACTCAAGATGAAGAAGCTCATCAACATCGATAGCGGAATGGCGATCCCCACGAAGAGGGCGTTGCGCAATCCCAAGAAGAACATCAAGACCAATACGACGAGTAACATCCCAAAAATGATGGAGTTTTCAAGGTCTGCCACCTGAGTTTTGGTCTGCTCCGAAGTATCGTTGGTCACGGTTACACTCAAGTTATCCGGGAAGTATTCTTCCTTCGCCTTATCAAGGATTTCCGTGATCTTTCCGCTAAGAATGATCTGGTTTTCTCCCGAGCGCTTGAACACGTCGAGCATCACTACTGCATCGCCATATTCACGAGCATAGGATTCGCGCTCCACCTCATCAAAGGCAACCTCAGCCACGTCCCTCAGACGCACGAGCTGCATGTTTTCGCTCTTGATGATGATGTTCTCCAACTCTTCGATGGTGCGGATCTCTCCCACCACGCGAACGTTGCGACGGTAGCCATCTACGAGGAGATTCCCCCCTGAGATGGTCATGTTTTCGTTTTGAATGGCACCGGCGATGTCGCGGAAACCGAGCTTCATGCTTTCCAATTTCTTGTTGTCAATCATGATGCGCACTTCCTTGTCGTCGATCCCGCGGATGTCCACCTTCGAAATCTCGTTGAGGTTCTCAATCTCCTCCTCGAGGTATTCGGCGTAATCTTTTAATTGATCCAATGAGAACTCCCCTGAAAGGTTGATGTTCGCCATCGGCATCAACTCTGAAATGTTCAACGCGAAGACGTTTGGATCCGCCGGCAAGTCCGTAGGGAAATCCGGTTTACCCATCGCTGCGTCCACCTTGTCTTTCACCTTACGCAAGGCGTCGTCTGGCGTAACATCAAAGTCAAACTTCACTTGGATGGTCGAATAGCCCTCTACTGAAGTAGAGTTGATTTCGTCCACCCCGGTTATCCCGTTGATCTCTTTTTCTAGAGGACGAGAAATGAGTTTTTCAATATCCGCTGGAGAGTTTCCAGGGTAGGGCGTACCTACATAAATTTCGGGCGTAACAATCTCAGGAAAGGCCTCTGAAGGCATGCTGAGGTACGACATCAAACCCGCGATGAATACGATGGCAGTCAATACATAGACCGTCATAATGTTGTTCACCGAGAAGGTCGATGGCCCGAAGCTTTTAAAGAGTTTTTTGTTTTCTTCCATGTTGCTTTGGGTCCAATTATTTTACGTGTACACGTTGTCCCGTACGAACGCTGCGTGAACCTTTGTCCACCAACTGCGCACCCGCTTCAATACCTGATTTGATCTCGGTACGGCCTTCGTAAGACAACCCAGTCTCGACCATCACCTTGGCCACTTCGCTGTGGGTGTCTTTGTGCTCCAACACGAACACAAAATCATTGCCTTCCACATCCTGCTGAATCAAGCTCGACGGCACTGCCAAGGCTGCATCGTTCCAGTAATCTTGCAAAGCCACATGCACCATTTGGTTCGGTTTCACCGTACCTGGATCCGCCGGCAAGCTCACGTTGATCGAGAAGGTGCGGTTGCCTTCTTGAATGAATTGGCCCACCTGTAAAACCTCAGCAGCCACTTCAAAATCCATGCTGGTAAAGGCTACATTCGCGGCCGTTCCCACCTTCACACGGTTCGCATACGATTCTGGCACATCTGCCTTCACATATACACCTGAGGTGTTGACCAAGCGCACGGCCGGCATCTGCGGCGCAGCTAATTCTCCCACCTTCGCGAACACTTCGTCGATGGTTCCGGCGAACGGCGCACGCACTTCGCTCATGGCCATCTGCTCCTTCAACGTTTGAAGCTTTTGTACCAATGCGTCGTAGTTGTTCTTCGCCTGGAGGTACTGAATCTCAGAGCCAATCTGCTCGTCGATCCACAACTTTTGCTGCTTGTTGAAGACTGTCTGCGCCAATGCCAAAGCGGTTTCCAATTCTTTCAAGGAGCTCTCCATCAAATCGGTGTCGAGGGACACCAATAATTGGCCCTGGCTCACCTTCTGACCCGCTTTCACGTGGATGCGCTCCACCTTTCCACTGTTCAGTGGGAACAAGTTGATGCTCTTATCTGCTTCTACCGTTCCGAAGACTTCGAAGTAGTGGTAGAACAAATCAGGGTTCACCTCAAATGCGGTAACTGCATCGTACGAAGCCGTTGTGTCCAATGCCGCGATGGCCGCGTCCAAATCTGTGATCTGCGCGTTCAATCCGTCCACCACAGTTTTGATGCTATCGCGCTGTGCCGTTAAGGTTTGTAAATCACCTTCTACCGCGGGCTGTGAACAGGCCGCCATAAAGGCTAGAGGGGCGATGAGGAGTACTTTTTTCATTTTGAAGGTTGTTGGGTCATTAAGTATTCTAGTTCTGCTTGTTGGTCCAAGACCGTTTGTGCGGCCAAGAACATCGATTGTAGTGCTTGCTGGTACTGCGTTTCACTTTGCGTCAGTGCCGTTGAGGAGCCTACGCCCTCTTCATATTCTCTTCTGCGTTGATTGCGAATGGTTTGGGCCAATTCTGCACTCTCCTTCTGCGCCAAATAATCCGCAATGGCGCGGTAATATTCGTTCACTGTGGAGGCGTGCTGCATGATCAAGGCTTGCTCCATTTGTGCCAATCCGATCTCCGCTTGGTATTGCTGAATCTTTGCTTCCTGCACTTGGGCACGTCCGTTTCCAGAAGTGAACAACGGCACACTAATGCTACCGGCCACCAAACTGCTTGGGATATCCACGGCCGCATCACCAAAGATGTTGGCCTCGCTGCTCATGTATTGAATGTTGTTCTGGTAGCTCACCCCTAGGGTCGGCAAATAGCCCAATTTCTTATTGAGCAGTTGCAACTTCGCGCCCTCTACTTGGTTCGCCATGCTGCGGTAATCCACCGTCTTTGTAGGATCGAAACTCACCCCCGCCAAGTGCGATGCTGCAGAAGCGTTCACCACCAAGGTTTCCAAATCGTCGGCCAATTGCATTGGCGTTTCCACCGGGAAGCCCATTTGCAATTTCAACAACATCTTCGCCACCTTCGCCTGGCCTTCGCTGTAGCGCACGGCATTCTTGATATTGTTGTAATTCAACATCATCTGATCCGCATCCGCCTTGCTCACCATACCGGCTGCATTCATCTTTTGCATCTCTTGTGCGAGGTTGGCCAAATAGCCCTCGTTCGCTTTCAAGATCTCCACGCTCTCAGCACTCAACAATGCCAAATGGTAGGCCTTGGCCACATCACGGTGCATCTCTGAATGGGTTTTTTCCGCGCCAATGGCCGCGCCATCCTTTAACACCTTGGCCGCCATCAATCCCACGACGTACGAGCCGTCGAAAATGAGTTGGTTCACCACCAATCCGCCTTGGGCTTGGTAATCCGTCCCGAACACGAGCTCGTCTAGGGTACCGTCGCCATTGAAATCCGTCACCAATGCGCCGAGTTCCACATTATATACGTACTGACCTGAAGCCGAAGCTTGAGGCAATCCATAGGCCAAATTCTGTCTGTAAATCTGTTTCGCACGCTCGATCTCAAGCTCTGCGATTTCCATCCCATAGGCGTGGTCCAGCGCATATTGCTGGGCCTCCTGCAGGGTGAATTTTTGCTGCGAGAATCCCACCGTAGTGAGCAGCAGCGAAAGGGTTAGGAGTTGATGTTTCATCTAGTTGTTTGAATGTATTCTTTGATTGAGGTATTCGAGTCCTTGCAGCGAGGCAATACCGCGGATGTGGTAGCGCAAGGATGCTTTTCTTAATTCGTCCAAGTTTGGCGTATCCTTCCCCACCACCGTTTCGTGTACGGCCAAGATGTGTCCGTAATACAGGATGGTGATGAAGTCAATATTGATGTCTTCACGGTACAATCCTTCGCGAAGGCCCTGCTCCAAATTCTTACGGGTAATAGCACTCACGATGGTCTGACGCTGCTCGTTTACTTTGTACGCCACCTCTGGATAGTAGAGGTCGAGCTGGGCAAGGAGTCTGTCCTCAGCACCGCGCAAGTTCTTCTCCGCGAATTGTTCCAACGCAAAGAGTTGGTCGATGGCATTACCGCTAACCTGAGAGAGGTTTTCCTGAAGCTCCTGGGCCATATATCCAGCAGCAAGCTCGAAGGATTGATGCAGCAGATCTAATTTGTTGTCAACGTGCTTGTACAAAGTTTTCTTCGAGATGCCGCAATGCTGACTGATTTGGTCCATAGTCACGGACTTCACTCCGAACTCTTTAAACAGTTCGAGGCTGGCAAAAAATATTTTTACTTTTTCAGGATCCATAGGGGTTGGGGCACTGCTTGGAAACACTATAACCAAAAAACGTTTCTTTTGTTTCCGCCTTTGCGCAACTTTTGTGCCAAAACCTGGTTTTCACACATTTTTTTGATTGTGAAAGGGCATATTTTCATAGTATAATGCCATCTTTGTGGCAAAGACTTCTATACATGAGCATCAAACAACTCCTACACCAGCCAGCCATTGGCGAAAAAGTAACGGTTAAAGGATGGGTTCGTTCCTTCCGTAGCAACAGGTTTATTGCCCTCAACGACGGCTCTTGCTTGGCCACGTTGCAGTGTGTCGTAGATTTTGAACATGCGGATGAACATGAGCTGAAGCGCATCACTACAGGTGCTTGTTTGGGAGTGACCGGTTCACTCGTCGAGAGCAAAGGCCACGGCCAAACCGTGGAAATCATCGTAGATAGCTTCGAAGTATTGGGCGACGCTCCGGTGGAAGATTATCCCCTGCAGCCGAAAAAACACAGCTTGGAGTTCTTGCGTGAAATTGCGCACCTTCGTCCACGCACCAACACTTTCGGCGCGGTATTCCGTTTGCGTCATGCCCTGAGCTTCGCCGTGCACAACTACTTCAATAAGGAAGGCTTTTTTAACTGGCACAGCCCCATCATCACCGGTTCTGATGCCGAGGGTGCAGGAGAAATGTTCCGCGTGAGCACCCTACCCGCTACGGGCGGTGATGTCGCAGAAGATTTCTTCGGCAAAGAAACCCACCTCACCGTGAGTGGGCAGCTCGAAGGAGAACTAGGTGCTATGGGTCTTGGAAAGATCTACACCTTCGGACCTACGTTCCGCGCAGAAAACTCCAACACTACCCGCCACCTTGCCGAGTTCTGGATGATCGAACCGGAGATGGCATTTTACGACCTTGAAATGAACATGGATTTGGCGGAAGATTTCCTCAAATACTGTATTCAATACTTGCTCGACAACTGTCGCGAAGACCTCCAATTCCTTGACCAACGCTTTGCCGACGAGCAAAAAGGCAAGCCTCAAAACGAGCGCTCAGAGCAAGGGTTAATCGAAAAATTAGAGTTCGTGGTAAGCAATGATTTCGTTCGATTGAGCTACACGGATGCTATTGAAATCTTGAAGCGCAGCAAGCCAAATCAGAAGAAGAAATTCAAATACCTCATCAACGAGTGGGGCGCAGACCTACAAAGCGAGCACGAACGCTACCTCGTTGAGAAGCACTTCAAGGCTCCTGTAGTCCTCTTCGATTACCCGGCCTCCATTAAGGCCTTCTACATGCGTTTGAACGAAGACGGGAAGACTGTACGCGCCATGGACATTTTGTTCCCGGGCATCGGTGAAATCGTCGGTGGATCACAACGCGAGGAGCGTCATGATGTGTTGAAGGAAAAAGTCGCTGCCGTAGGAATTCCTGAGGAAGAGTTATGGTGGTACCTCGAAACGCGCAAGTTCGGGACCTGTGTACACAGTGGTTTCGGACTAGGTTTTGAGCGTTTGGTCCAATTCTGTACGGGCATGGGCAACATCCGCGATGTCATCCCATTCCCACGTACTCCGGGAAGCGCAAACTTCTAATCCCCACCTCCCCAACCTATGCTAAAGCAGACCCTTGCACAGAAACTTCAACAAAAGCTGAGTCCACAACAGATTCAGCTCATGAAGCTCGTGCAGCTGCCTACGCAAAGTTTGGAGGCGCGCATCAAACAAGAAATCGAAGAAAACCCCGCCCTACTTGAAGGCCGGGACAAATCCGAGGACACCTTTGATAGCGACGTGACCACGGATACCGACGAGCGCGAAGTCAGAGATAGTTTAGAAGAGGTCAACTGGGACGATTACCTCGGCGACGAGGATACCCCAGATTACCGGACCAAGAGCAACAACTACAGCTCCGACGACGAGCTCTACGAAGCCCCTGTGGTGGTCAACGAGAGTTTTCACGAGAGCCTCGTGTCCCAGCTCAATCTGCGCGACCTCAAAGACGAGGACCTTGCCTTGGCCGTGTATTTGGTAGGCGCCATTGACGACGACGGTATTCTGCGCCGTTCCCTCGAAGATATCGTGGACGACCTTGCCTTCTCGCAAGGCGTGTTCACTGAAGTCGCCCACCTGGAAAAGATGTTAGGCGTGATTCAAGAGCTCGATCCACCGGGGGTGGGAGGGCGTGATTTGCGCGAATGTTTGATTCTCCAACTCGAACGCAAAAACGGGTCTGCGAAAGTAGAATTGGCCCTTACTATTCTTGATAGTTACTTCGATGCCTTCGTCAAGCGCCATTACCAGAAGCTCATGGACCGTTTGGGAGTCGATGAGGATATGCTGAAAGGGGCCATTGAGGAAATTGGCCGATTAAACCCTAAACCAGGTGGCTCCTCCAACCTCAGCCGACCGACCGAAAACATCAGTCCGGACTACAACTTGCAGATCGTTGAAGGCGAATTAGAGCTTTCACTCAACGGCAAAAACGCCCCTGAGCTCAGTCTCAGCCGTCAATACCGCGATATGCTCGAGCACTACAAAGCGAGCAAAGAAAAAAACAAAGCCGAGAAAGAAGCCGCGCTCTTTGTCAAGCAAAAGCTGGACAGTGCCAAATGGTTCATCGACGCCATTGTGCAACGTCAGCAAACCCTCATGTTGACCATGCAGGCCATTTTGGAATACCAAAAAGAATACTTCCTCACCGGGGACGAAACCAAGCTTCGCCCGATGATTTTGAAGGACATCGCCGAGGAAATTGAAATGGATATTTCTACCGTTTCTCGCGTGGCTTCAAACAAATACATTCAAACCCCGTACGGCACCTTCTTGATCAAGGAGTTCTTCTCGGAGTCGATGACCAACGCCGACGGCGAGGAGGTCAGTACGCGTGAAATCAAGAAGATTCTCGAGGATACTGTGGCCGAAGAAAACAAACGCAAACCGTTAACCGACGATGCACTGGCGGCCATTCTCAAGGAAAAAGGCTACCCCATTGCGCGTCGTACGGTGGCGAAATACAGAGAGCAATTGGACATTCCAGTCGCCAGAATGCGCAAACAGCTCTAATGGAACGCCTCAAGTACTACATCGCCCAATTCCTCAGTTACACCCTACACCCCGGGATCATGCCAACGGTCGGCACCATCCTCATCCTCGGCGCCCTACCGGAAACTTTTGAATGGAACTTCGTACTACGAGTGGTCACGACCGTCTTCTTAGGCACCTACATCGGACCCTTCCTAGGCATCGTCATTCTCCGCATAGCCGGCACCATTTCCAGCGTGCATTTGGTCAAACGGGAAGAACGCATTTATCCCTATTTGATCGGCGCAGCATCCATGATTGCGACCGGAAATCACTTGGAACGCGCGGGAGTGCCCGTTGAAATTACTTGGTCCGTGTACCTCAGCGCCCTTGTGGTGATCATCAGCACAATCTTATTACCCTTCTTCAAAAGCAGTGCACATGCGGCCGGAGTCTTTGCCTTATTTGCTTTGTACATCTGTTTGCATCAACGCTACGGCGGTGGCGAAATCCAGCATTTGGTCATCGGCGCAATGGTTCTTGGGAGCCTTTCTTGGGCCCGATTAGAACTCAAAAGACACACCCTCCAAGAGCTTTTAAGCGGCGCTTTACTGGGCTTTATCCCTATGTTCTTGCTCCTCTCTAAGTGAATCAAATCGTTTACTCATTCTACTTGCTCAAGACACAATAATTGGGGATATTTACGATTCCTATAGTGGATTATTACAAGATCAAGGAAATGAAGAATCTTTTCAAAACCATTTTTACCGCTGTCGCCATTCTCGCTTTTACCGGCACAGCGAAGGCTTCTCACAATGCAGGGGGTGATATTCAGTACGAATACATCAGCTCCACAGGGGGTACGCACAAGTACAAGCTCATCATGCGTTTGTACCGTGATGTTACCGGTATTACCCTGCCTACGAGCGCCACTGTATATGCGTGTTCAGCCAACTATTCAACCGTAAGTGCGACACTTTCTGAAATCACTCCAGGGACCAGCGGTCAAGGGGTTGTTGCTCCAACCCTGTTTGATTGTGTGAGCAGCACCAACGCGGGGGTAACCATCAACGTGGTAACCTACGAAGGGGAAATCACTCTTCCAGGGAATGCACCGGACTGGACCTTTGCCTTCAGCACTTGTTGTCGTAACCCGTCGGTAGATAACATCTTGAATCCTTCCAGCCAAGGGTTCTACATTGAAGCAAAATTGAACAACCAGATCGGTCAGAACACTTCTCCAGAATTCGTTTCTGAGCCTGTACGTGCATTCTGTGTAGGTCGTACCTTCAACTGGAAGCAGAGTACTATTGAGCCAGATGGAGACTCACTATATTATCGTATTTCACATGTTAAAGCTGGTGCTGGAGGTTCATGTACTCCAACCAATATCACGTACGCAACAGGTTGGACATACGATCAGCCTATTACTACCTCTCCAGCGCAATCACTTACCATGAATCCTACGACCGGTTTGATCACCTTTAAGCCTGCCTCGGTAGAGATTGATGTAATGGCGGTGACCGTAGATGAGTACCGTTATGATTCAACGCTATACGTATGGCGTAAGATTGGTGAGGTAAACCGCGATATGCAGATTGCCATCGCCTCAGCTTGTACGCCTCAGGCACAAGCGGGTGTGCAGTTGGACTACCAGGCACCTGGCATCTACCAAGATCCTGATAACGGCCTTCCAACCGTAGATTACAATTGTTTGGATTCTACAGTGACCTTGAAGTTCAAAGTAAAACTAGACTGTTCATCGATCTCTCCTGACGGTACTGACTTCCGTTTGACCAAGCCAGATGGACAGCCGTTGGCCATTGAGTCGTTCACTGCAAACTGTGATGCGAACTACGAAGCCACTCAGATGACCATCAAGCTATACAAGCCTCTTTCGAAAAACGGTAAGTACTTCTTGTACTCTAAAGTGGGTAACGACGGAAACACCTTGTTGAACAAGTGTGGTTTCCCTATGAACGAGTTTGATACCATCCAGTTGAACGTAACAGGATGTTTCAACGCCATCTACGAGATGGAGAATGTAACTATCCAAGACGATCAAAACCCAGTCATTGAGTGGAGTGCAGATACTTCTTCATACCCAGATTACCTCTTCCAAGAGTGGCAAATCTTCCGCAAAGATCCGGGTGCGACGAACTATGTGAAGGTGGGTACGGTCTTCGATCAGTACAAGTACAACTTCAAAGACGGACAGATTGGTTTCATCAAAGTAGACCAAGATAGCTACGACTACCGCGTTGATATGAAACTCAACGACGACCTACAGGGCGCTACAAACGACATTCACAGTATTTTGTTGGAGCGCGATAATGGTGTTGTGCCTATTGTTGATCCTGATACAGTTCCTGTGAACTTGCAGTGGAACCAGTACAATGGATGGGCCGTAGATAGCTACACGGTATTCTTGCAAGAGAAGATCGGTGGTACTTGGATGGGCGAATGGATTCACGATCACGTGGCTTCTCCACAAAACCCAGTTTTGGCGCCTGATACGACATACCAGATGTTCCTAGAATTGGCCCCAGGTGAATACCGCGTTTGTATTCGTACGACCAACCCAGTGGACACGCAGTACACCGCATACTCTAACTGTTTGCCTATTATCATCACTACGCCTCCGTTCCCAGATACGGTTGTTGTACCGAACTTCATCACGCCAAACGGCGACGGTGTGAACGACGGATTCATCATCCAGAACGTAGACGATTACGAAGATTTGAGCCAGTTGTCAGTGTACAACCGTTGGGGCGATCGCGTATGGCAATCGGACTACCTCTACGATAACTCTAATCCATGGCGCGGAACCAACATGAACGGCGTTAAGCTTGCTGATGGTGTGTACTTCTACACGCTCGAGCTCTTGAATTCTGCCGACAACTATGAATATGTTGTCAATGGAACCGTCACCATCATGGATGCTCGATAGCATCTCAAACATGTCCCCACTCTCTTAACACGAGAACACATGGCCCGGCCCCGAAGGGAGCCGGGCCTTTTTTATCTTTGACTCATGGCGGCTAGCGAACACATCACCAACTTGCTCAAAACCCTCCCGAATAAACCGGGGGTGTACCAGCATGTGGATAAGGATGGAAAGATTCTCTACATCGGCAAAGCCAAGGATTTGCGCAAAAGAGTCAGTTCTTATTTCACGAAGAACGATCACAGCGCACGCATCGCCACCATGGTGCGAAAAGTCGCAGATATTCGTACCATCATCACGGATTCAGAAGGGGATGCATTACTGCTGGAAAACAACCTCATCAAAGAGCATCAGCCGCGCTACAACATCAACCTCAAGGACGACAAGAGCTATCCGTACATCACCATTCGAAAGGAGCGCTTCCCGCGAATCTACGGCTTGAGGAACCTCACACGTGATGGCAGTGAGTACTATGGGCCCTACCCGTCAGTGAAGTCGATGAAGGCCGTGCTAGAGCTCATCCGCCAGATGTACCCTACGCGTACTTGCAAATACAACCTCAGCGCAGAAAATATCGAAGCCGGCAAGTTCAAAACCTGTCTCGAATACCACATTGGGAACTGTAAAGGGCCCTGTGAGGATTTACAAAGCGAAGAAGATTATATGGCCGATGTCGAGGCGGCGAGAAAGATCATCAAGGGCCAATTAGGTTCGGTCAAGCAACACCTCAAACAGCGCATGATGGCCCACGCTGAGGCCATGGAGTTTGAGCAAGCGCAGCTCTGCAAAGAAAAGCTCGAGGCCTTGGAGAAATACGCCGCAAAGAGCACGGTGGTCAGCTTCAGCCTCACCAACATAGATGTGTTCAGTATCAGCATGGATGCAGAATTTGGGTATGTAAACTACCTGCAAGTGATTGAAGGCGCTATTGTGCAGAGCTATACAGTGGAGATCAAAAAGAAATTGGACGAAGCGCCGGCAGCCTTCTTGCACCTGGCCATCCCGGAGATTCGGGACCTCTTCGGTTCCACGGCACGTACCATTTTCACCTCCCATCCGGTGGAACTTGAGATTGAAGGCTCCACCTTCCACGTCCCACAAAAAGGGGAGAAGCGAAAACTCATCGACCTCAGCATCAAGAACGCACTGTACTACCGACAGGAAAAGCTCAAGAACATACAAATCGTCGATCCGGACCGTCATGTGAAGCGCATCATGACGCAAATGAAGACGGACTTACGCATGCCTGTGGAGCCGCGTCATTTGGAATGTTTCGACAATTCCAACATTCAGGGGACCAACCCGGCCAGCGCCTGTGTGGTCTTTAAAAACGGGAAGCCCTCCAAGAACGACTACCGCAAATTCAACATCAAAACGGTCGAAGGTCCCGATGATTTTGCCTCGATGGAGGAGGTCGTTCACCGACGCTACAAGCGACTGGTGGAGGAAGGAGAACCACTGCCGCAGCTCATTATTATTGATGGCGGTAAGGGCCAATTAGGCGCTGCACTCAAAGCCCTAGAAAGATTAGGGCTGCGCGGCAAGATCACCATCATCGGCATCGCCAAGCGTTTGGAAGAACTCTATTTCCCGGGCGACCCCTACCCGCTGCATTTGGACAAGCGTTCAGAGACCTTGAAGATCATCCAGCAGGCCCGTGACGAGGCACACCGCTTCAGCTTGAGCCACCACCGCAATAGACGTAGCAAGGGTACTTTCAAAAGTGAGCTGGAAGGCGTTAAGGGAATTGGACCCGAAACGATCAAGGAATTATTGCGCCAATTCAAGAGCGTAAAACGCATCAAAGCCGCCAGCTTCGAGCAACTCAAAGAAATCGTGGGTCACGCCAAAGCTAAGGCGCTCACGGACTATTTCTCGTCCGATAAATAAGTCTGCCAGCTGTGGTGGAAGAACAACACCGCCGTTTCGTCGCGGTCGTTGAAGTATTGAATCATACGTGCCACGGTCGTCACAATCTCCTTGGCCTTTTCGATGCGCTCCTTCAAGATCAAATCAATGCTGTCGATGTAGATGGCCACGCCCTCGCCGGCCACCGATAGGTCCTCGGCATCGCGGTCATCGTCCTCCCCGCTGTCGAGGATTTTGACGATGGGCCACTTCAAATCAGCCGCTGCCAATTCCGCGCGAACTTCATCAACATCAACAACAAATTGTACGGAAATACCTTCAAACATCGCATTCAGATTTGGGACAAAGGTCAGATAAAATCACTGATCTCCCCAAGGTCCTTCTTGGAAATATCAGGGACTTGGGCACCGTCGGCAGCATAGCCTACAGGCATCAACAAAAAGGCGCGTTCGTTGGCAGGACGACCTAAAATCTTGCCCAGAAAATCCATGGGAGAGGGGGTGTGGGTCAAGGTCGATAGCCCTGCTGCGTGAATCGCTGCAATCAAGAATCCACAGGCAATGCCTACGCTTTCCTGCACGTAATAATTCTTCGCCTTCTGCCCGTCCTCGTCTACCTCGTAGTTTTTGCGAAATACCACAATCAACCAGGGCGCCGTCTCAAGAAAGGGCTTCTCCCAGTCCGTGCCGAACGGCTTCAAATCCTCCAGCCATTGCTCGCTCGCACGACCTCCGTAGAAGGCTCGTTCCTCCTCCTCTGCGGCAAGGCGGATTTGGCGCTTGAGGTCCGGATCTTGAACCGCCACGAAATGCCAAGGCTGCTTATTGGCACCGGAGGGCGCGGAAGCCGCGAGGGCAATCAATCGCTCTATGGTTTGGCGCGGCACGGGGGCATCGCTAAACTCCCGGAGTGACCGGCGCGTGGATAGCGCACGCTCCACCGCTTCGAACAACGTTTGTGCTTCCTCGTCGTTCGATGGCCAGGGTTCGTAAGGCTTAAAATTGGGATCCATTCCCCTAAAATACGGGACTTTATTCGTCGCTCAAGACTTTTCCGTCTTCAATGCTGATGATGCGGCGGGCTTTTTTGATCACTCGGTCGTCGTGCGTGGCAAAAACAAAGGTCATTCCCTCCTCTTTGTTGAGCTTCTCCATGATGTCCAAGAGGTTGGCCGTACTGGTCGAGTCCAAATTCGCGGTGGGCTCGTCTGCCAAAACGAATTGGGGTTTGGATGCGAGCGCTCGGGCCACGGCCACGCGCTGCTG
>JAYPCB010000023.1:4356-21220 GCA_038124525.1 Cryomorphaceae bacterium | reverse complement strand
CGCAACTGGAACAAGAGCGCAGGGGTGAAGGCGTTGTACTTCATGCTCTTTGCGGAGTTTGGGCCAAAGGACCGCAATGTGAGTCCGTACAGCACGGATGCGGCCATAACCTTGAGAGAGATTGCGGATTGGGCCATGCTGGGTATTCATCCGAGCTACGCATCAAACAGCGATTTGGAAGTGGTGGGCAAGGAACGCAAAATGTTGCAGGATGTGGTGCGCCGACCGGTCGCGCAAAGCCGACAACATTACCTGCGCATGCGAACGCCGCATACGTTTAGAAATTTAATAGAATTGGGCATCAAAGACGAGCACAGCATGGGATATACCGAATTGCCGGGATTCCGCGCGAGCATCGCTTCGGCCTACACCTTTTACGATGTGGAACTGGAGATGGAGTTACCGCTCAACCTTCATCCTTTTGCCTTCATGGATGTAACCTATTACGGGGACACCTATTTAAATGTGGATGCTGAGGAAGCCTTGGCGGCGATGAAGCAATGGGTGCCGGTAGTGAAAGCCGTTGGAGGCACATTGATCTCGGTCTGGCATAACCGTACCTTTAGTGAATTTGAGCCCCAATGGAAGGGCTGGGCTGAGGTCTATAAATCATTCATTGATGCGGCCAAACCTTAAGTACATTCCGCATACAGAGATCGATTTCGAACGTTGGGATCGATGTGTAGCCGCTATCGCACATCCGCAACCTTATGGGTTTAGCTGGTACCTGAACTGGGTAGCACCAACCTGGGATGCGCTGGTCTATGGCGATTACGAAGTAGTATTTCCCTTGTTTCCTCGAGAGAAAAACGGCATCACTTTTACCACTCGTCCCTATGGGACACAGGCTGTAGGTCCGTATTCCACCATTCCGTTGTCTGCACAGTGGGTGGAAGCGTTGATGGAGGAGGCGATGAAACATTTCGCCTATGGGGAATTCTTTCTTTCACCTGGCGTGGCTTTCCCGTCCCATTGGACCCCTGAGAAGTATTCGAATTTTATTTTGTCCACCAAGGCCTCGTATGAGGAATTGGCCACTGGATATAGTGCGCAGACGAAGCGCAACCTGAAAAAGGCACAAAAGAGTTCCTTGGCATCTGCGCAATGGGCTACTGCTCAAGATGTAGTGCGCTTGTGGAAGCAAAATACACAGGAAAAGACAGCTATTACCGCTGAAAACATCGATAGTTTAGCCAAGGTCTTGGAGTTTTGTCTGTACCAGAAAAGAGGCGTACTGCTGGCCGTATATGATGAGGGAAATACCCTGGTGGCTGGTCAGATTTGGGTCCAATTCCATGGTCGTTCCACGCTCTTACTCAACGCCAGTTCGAGCTACGGCAAAGAATGTGGCGCACCGACCTTGCTCATCGATCAAATGATTCAGCTCCACGCAGGCTCTGACCATATATTGGATTTTGAAGGAAGTAGCATTCCTGGATTGGCGCGCTTCTACAGTGGCTTTGGCGCCCATGATGAACCCTTCTATTTCCACGTAGAGAATAACCTACCTTGGTACCTGCGTTGGCGCAAACCCAAAACCACACGTTCGTGAAATACAAACATCTCTTTTTTGATTGGGACCACACTCTTTGGGACTTCGAGAAAAACTCTGAAATGTCCCTGCGCAACCTATATGCAGATTTAGGATTGCCGGGTTTAGGGTTGCCAAGTTTCGAGCAATTCTTCGATAAATACATCACCATCAATGACCTGAAATGGGATCTGTACCGCGCCGGGGCCATTGATAAGCAAACGCTTCGTGAAACTAGATTTCGCGAAACTTTTGAGCATTTTGGGGTGAGCGCTGAGGATGTGGCCTGGGAGATGGAACTCCGCTACATTAAGGAAACGCCCTATCAAAACCACTTGATTGAAAGTGCCGCTGAGGTATTGCAAGAACTAAAAGCGGCAGGCTGTGTTTTACATGTCATAACCAATGGTTTTCACGAAAGTCAAAACATCAAATTTGCCGAAAGTGGTCTCGAGCCGCTTTTTGATTTGTTGCTCTGCAGTGACCAAGTGGGGGTAAACAAGCCGGATCCAAAGATTTTCCGCCGCGCCCTTCAGCTCACCGGTGCCGAGCGCAAGGAGAGTTTGATGATCGGGGATAACCTCATTGCGGATTGTGTTGGGGCGAGGGAGCAGGGCATTGACCAGGTCTACTTCAACCCTAAGAAGGTACCGCACCAAGAGAAATTGACTTTTGAGATTGCGCATTTGGAAGAATTGGTCCCAATTATTTTAAACGCATAATATGTCTGTCAAAAGAGCCATTCAAGCCTACGACGTGATGATGGGGGAACACCCCCTCAAGCAACCGTTGCCTACGCAACAAGTCGAACAAATAGATCCCTTTCTGCTGATCCACCACCACGCAAATTTTGTGGAGCCGGGCACGGACCGCTGGAACGCAGGGGTAGGGCCGCATCCGCACCGCGGGTTTACGCCCGTGACCTTCATGTGGGAAGGTGGGGTGCACCACCGAGATAGTCGGGGCAACAACAGTGTGGTCGACGACGGTGGCGTACAATGGATGGACGTAGGCATGGGAATTATCCATTCTGAACGTCCGCCCGCCAAGCTTTGCGAGGAAGGTGGGATGCAGGAGATCGTACAGATCTGGATCAACCTGCCTAAACGTGCCAAGGACATGGAACCCAATTATATTCCGCTACAAAAAGACGAAATGCCCGAAGTTGCCGGTCATCAAGACCTGCGCATCTCGGCCGGAACTCCTATTGCCGGTGGTCCAAAGGGACCGCTTCAAAGCGCTTATCCCATCTCTAGTGTGCACGGCACGGCTGCGGCAGATGCGGCGGTGACTTTTGAGGTAAAAGAAGGCGAACATGGATTGTTGTACTTGCTTAGCGGCGGCGGTAGATTAGAAGGGTACGGCATGGTGGAGGAGCACTTTTTATATGAATTGGTCCCAGGGCATCATACCCTCATTCCTTCAACGCCGACCAAGCTTCTTTTTGTGAGTGCGGCGCCTATTCAAGAGAAATTGGAAACCTATGGTCCCTTCGTGATGAACAGTCAAACGGAAATCATGGAGGCCATGCGCGATTATCAAATGGGTAAAATGGGCTACCTCGTAGAGCGCGATATGCCTTAAGGCTTCGCTATCTTTGCCGCATGGAAACCGCCAAAAGGGACATACGTAGCTTATCTCAGGATCAGATGGTCCAATTCTTTGAGGCCAATGGCGAGAAAGCCTTTCGCGCCAAGCAAGTCTATCAGTGGCTTTGGCAAAAGAGCGCTTCGTCGTTTGACGAGATGACCAACCTGAGCAAAACCACCCGTGCCCTGCTCGAAGCACATTTCTATTTCAACCTCCTGGAGGTCGATCTAATGCAGCGTTCGAAAGACGGCACCATTAAAAATGCGGTGAAGCTGCACGATGGGGCCATGGTGGAATCCGTGCTCATCCCAACGGAGAAGCGCATCACCGCTTGTGTAAGTTCCCAGGTAGGGTGTAGCCTCGATTGTACCTTTTGTGCGACCGCGAGCCTCAAACGCATGCGAAACCTCACCCCGGATGAGATTTACGACCAAGTCGTGGTCATCGATCAGCAGGGCAAGGAATATTTCGATCGCGCGTTGACGAATATTGTTTTTATGGGCATGGGGGAGCCGTTATTGAACTATAATAACGTTCTGCAGGCCATTGATAAGATCACCGATCCGAAAGGATTGGGCATGTCGCCAAAGCGCATTACGCTCAGCACCATAGGCGTCCCTAAGCTCATTAAAAAAATGGCCGACGATCAGGTCAAATTTGGTCTCGCTATTTCCTTGCACAGCGCCATCGAAGAAAAGCGCGCCAAACTCATGCCGCTCGCACACAAGAGCACCACGCTTGCGGATTTGCGTGAGAGTCTGCAGTATTGGTACGCCAATACAGGTCGCGGAGTGACCTTTGAATATGTTATTTGGCGTGGAATCAACGACGAGGAGGCCGATGCCATCGCCCTCGCCAAGTTCTGTGGCGCCATACCGACGAAGGTGAACATCATTCAGTACAATCCCATCGACAATGGGCCGTACACGCAGGCATCGCAAGAGGCCGTGGATATGTACAAGCGCATTCTAGAAGAGCGCCGTATTGTAGCCACCGTGCGCCATTCCCGCGGTCAAGATATCGATGCTGCTTGTGGGCAGCTCGCGAATAAGCAGGGCGAATAACTTTTACTTTTCCACACTTTTTGGAAGTCTGAGGATGAGGGTCCAATTTATTTGGAAACCCAACGCCCATGCTTATAACCACCTATTCGTGCCACGCCCACACCCTTGGCGTCGCCCCGCTCCAATTGCAAATCAATATTTCGCGCGGCATAAAGTTCCACCTGCTCGGCATCCCCGCACGCCCCGGAAACGAGATCCGGAATAGGGTATATACCGCCCTGCGCTCCAATGGCTGGCGATGGCCTGGCCAGCGCATCACCATTCAATGCGAGGAATCCCCCGTTCCCGTTCGCCATTACGAACTCGATTTGGCCATCGCCCTGGGCATCCTTGCCGCTTCGAACCAGCTCCACCTTCCGGATCTCGACCAATACCTCATTGTCGGGAATCTGGGCCTGGACGGCACCCTCCTCAAGGCAAAAGATCCATACAATGCCGTAGCGCGGGCCATCGCACTGGGCAAAAAGGGCATCATCTTACAATTTGATGCAGATTTCTCTTTCACTGCCCCCTTGCCCAATGGATTTCGTATCGGAAGAGCCGCCCATCTCCAGGATGCTATAGATGTACTACAGGCAGAGTATTGGCAACAGATGCCCATCACCAGCGAGCAACTTCAAATCACACAACAAGATGCCTTGTGCTTTTCCCAAGTCGAAGGCCACGAAAAATTTAAACGGGCGTTGGAGGTGGCTGCGGCCGGGGGGCATCACCTTTGGGCAGAAGGTTCGCCGGGATTAGGGAAGACGATGTTATTGGAGCGAATGCACACGATATTGCCGCCGCCGAATGTCCGTACTTCGGCCTTGGTTCAGAGTTTAGGTGAGGCTTTTGGCAAAAGAACGGTGGAGCGTCCGTGTGAGTCGTTGCGATTAGAACAATCATTGACTTCCATATATGGCAATGCTCCAGAGCTCATGCAATATGCCATCGAAGCGTTCAACACTGGCGCCCAAGATTTGTCCGATCTGCCCGCGCATGCCATACCAAGCAAGCCGCAGCAGGTTCCTACGTTGATTAAAAGCTTGGGGGGAGTGCTCATCGTCGATGAATTACTCAAACACAAGGAGCGTTTTCGTGCGGCATTACTAAAGCCTATGGATTCTTATGCTTTTCAATGTATCGCTGCTGCCAATCCTTGTCCATGTGGCCATTTCAATAGTCCGGTCCCTTGTAAGTGTACACCTATTGCGCTAGAAAATCACCGCCAGCGCTTTCAAGCGGCCTTGCACGACCGCTTTGATATTTGCTTGCCCATTACCGCGCCAAGGCAGGAGTTCGAAGCTGCGGAGACGAGCACTCAGATACAACGGAGGATACACCAAGCTTGGTCCATTCAAATGGGCAGGCAAGGCAAGCAAAACGCTCAGCTTTCAGAAGAAGAAATTTTGTTTTCAGGACTCGTGCCTCAAAATATTTACCAATGGCTGGTGGAGCACTGTGTAGAGTCGCGTATAAGCATTAGAGGTAGACGCCAAGTCCTTAGTGTTGCCTTGACCATCATGGATTTAGCAGAGCAATCGCATATGGATCTAGGTCACCTGCAAGAGGCTTTGCTCATGCGTGATTAACGTCGCCACTTCATGTCCTTTGGATCCGGTGCGTTTTTAGTCCATTCGATAGGACCGTCGCAACCTATTTCAATGACCATGGAATTTGGCCCGCCGAACACCCCAAGCATATCACTGCGCCATTGACGGAACTCGTCTATATCAGTGGCATAACAACTCATGGTGAGGATGGAAACATAGTTCTTTTCAATGATGATGATCGCAGGATCCACGTGGTCCACACTGCGGTAATCACGCCCAGGAGTCACCCGTTTATCGCCAATAAATGTTTTGAACCAGAACTTAAGCGCATATAAGATTTCGTCTTCATCCTCATAGGCAAAAGTGCTCAGGTGGTAAGTAGGCTTGACTTTATTGCCTAATTCATTGACCTCTTTCTCCAATTGCTTGAGCTGGTAATATTCGTGTTGAACGAATTCAGTTTCCGGCAATACCCCGTAATCGGGTTCGTTGCCGTTGATGGACTTAACCTTAAATCTGTTTTCTACCTCACTAATAAATAGTTGAGTACGTTGGTTCAATTCTTCTACTTGACCTTGAACGTGCAAGGCGGTGAAGGCGATAAGAGCTACAAGGAGGTTTTTCATAATGCTAGGTCTGCGACGACAAATGTACTGCCGCCAATAAAGATAAGGTCCTTTGGTTTCGCGTTGTTTTTAGCTGCGTCCCAAGCGTCGCGTACAGAGGGGAAGTGATTTCCATACCGACCCATGCTGGCTGCGAGCTCGCCCAATACTTCAGGGGCTGCTGTTCGTGGGCTAGTGCTCCCGGTCCAATAAAACTTGGACCCTTCTATTGGTAATAATTCTAAGACTTTTTTAAAGTCCTTATCACCTGCGCTGCCCAATACCCAATGAATCGTTCCTTGACATTCACGTAGTGCTTGCGGGACAAGTTCGGAAAATGCGTGGCCGTTGTGGCCGGTATCACAAACCGTTATTGGCTCCGGATCAATGATCATCCAACGACCTTGAAGGCCGGTATTGGCTGCCACTCGAGTAAAACCTAAAGTCCAAACGGACCGATATTCAGGGAAGAGTAAATCTAATGCTGTCGCCGCACCATTGATATTGTTTTTCTGGTAATCCCCTCGCAAATCGCTCTCAAACTCAAAACCTGATGCCCAGAACAAGGGTGCTTTTTGATCGTGCGCCACGCGCTCAAAAATAGCTTGGGTTTCCGAATCCTTTTGCACGACAACGGCCGGCACGCCGGGTTTAATAATCCCTGCTTTTTCAGCCGCTATGGCCGCTCGAGTATTGCCCAGCCACTGTACATGGTCCAGGCCGATGTTGGTGATCACAGTGAGTTCAGGCCTACAGATGTTAGTGGCATCTAATCTTCCACCCATTCCTGTCTCTAAGATGATCCAGTCCACTTTCTCATGCTCGAACCACAATAGGGCGAGCATTAAGGTGAGCTCAAAAAAGCTATAGCCACCTTTGGTGAAAAAGTCTTGGTGCTGGGTTACAAATTCGATAATGAAGGATTCAGGAACTTTGTTGGTGCCAATTTTTGCACGCTCTCGAAAATCAAACAAATGTGGAGAAGAGAACACGCCCACTCGTAATCCCATTTCACGCATTCCAGATGCCATCAAATGCACAGTTGAACCTTTGCCATTCGTGCCGGCTACATGAATAGTCGGAATATCGATGGAAGGATTTTCCAAATAAGACCACAGCTCTTGCGGGCCTTCTAGACCAATCTTGTAGTTCTTGCTTCCGCCGTCGCGCTGAAAATTGGGCACTGCGCTATACAGCCATTGTACAGCTTCGTCGTAGGTCATTGTAAATCGAATCGGTACACGATAAAGCCTACGCGCCTAAGGTTTCCTGCATCGGGGCTCCAACGCGAATTGCGCGCAGCCACTCGTGCCTTCTGAACCAAGCAGGTGTTGGAACCAAAGTTAGATTTTGCAAGACCTGCGGGAATTTGATTGTTTGGGGCCAATTCTGCTTCAAACACCTGACCTTCCGCATTCACCGCGATTTTAATGACGACCACACCTGCATAATTACAGCCTGTTTCAGGCTCAGGAATATCAACAGGGCGTCCGTTCATCCAATATTGACCATTGTTGCCCACTCCACCATTGCCGGTGCGGTTCGGGCTCAGAATATCACCATTAGGATCTCCCTGATCACCACCGCCTTGTGTTTCACCCTCACCCTGGCCATTGCCTTGGTTCTGAGTATTGAACATTCGGTTGAGTCGATCTTGTTTGCGCTGGCGCTCGAGTTCCTCTTCTGTGGGTTGAGGATCCGGTTCAGGATCAGGGGTCGTTTGCTCTTGAACAGGCTCTTTTGGTGTTTGTACCGGGTCCGGTTGTGTTTGTGGACTAGTTTCCTCAGTGGGCTCGCTGATCACGGGTGCCTCATCAATGTCCTGAGTGACCACCTCTTCTTGAGCCTGTGGTGCTTCAACGGGTTCTACAGGGGCTGGGGGAGGAGGAGTTACCGGTGCGGCCTGAGAGGTATTTCCTGCACCGTCGTCTTGGTAACCAAAATTGATGGCAATTCCTTCCTCAGGTGGAGGATCTTGGTAGGTGAGTCCATAGAATGCAAACCACAGCAATAGAAGGGCATGGAACACTATGGTTCCTATGCGTGCCTTGTTTCGGTTTGTATTCTCGTTAAATGCCATTAGTTTGGATCAGTTGCGATGATCATTCTCATGTTGTTACGGTATCCTATGTCCAAAATCCGTACCGTTTCTCCTGTTGGGATGCTTTGGTCAGCTCGAAGTACAATAACAGGCTCTTCGTCAGCCGCTAACTGAGAAGCCGCTGCTTTCAGTCGAGATTCTACTTGGTCATAACTAATGATGGTCCCGTTGAGGTCGAACTCGAGGTCTTCATTCACTGTGAGCGTAATATTCTTTTTCTTGACTGTCTGTGCACCGCTTTTGGGCAAAATGATATCCAAAGCACTCGAGGTGACTAGGGTAGAGGCCAAGATGAAGAATATGAGTAGCAGGAAGACCAAATCCGTCATTGACGACATATTGACTTCCGCACTTACCTTACTTCTTGATCTTAAATTCATAGTGAGTCCCTATTATGCTGGTTCGTGCAACAGGTCTAAGAAGGCCATCGCACTGTCCTCAAGTTTATAGACCACGCGGTCCACGCGCGTTACCAAGAAGTTGTATCCGAAGTAGGCGATGATACCGACCAACAAACCGGCAACGGTAGTCGTCATCGCCGTGTAGATGCCTTCTGCCATCATATCAAGCTTGATTTGACCACCGGCGTTGGCCATTTCTTTAAAGGTCAAGATCATCCCTATTACCGTTCCCAAGAACCCGATCATTGGGGCGCCACCAGAAATAGTGGCCAACATAGGCAGGCCTTTCTCCAAGCGCGTCACTTCGAGTTTACCTTGGTTCTCAATGGCCTGTGTAATGTCGCCTAGTGGTTTCCCGATGCGGCTAATACCTTTCTCAATCATGCGCGCTACCGGAGTACTTTCAGCCATACACAGTGCCTGTGCGCTTTCCAGCTTACCGTCCATCACCATATCTTTGATGTTATTCATGAAGTTTGGGTCTACTTTGTTCGCATTGCGAATGGCACCAAAACGCTCCAAGAAGATATACACTGCCATGATACTCAGGATTCCCAAGAATACCATGATCAAGATTCCGCCGATACCTCCAGAGGTCATCAGCTCAAGAATAGACATGGTTTTTTCGGTAGGTTCTTCGGTTAAAACGGCTTCGCCGCCGGCCTGAATTTGAAGGAAAAGTGGGTTCATTTTTATTCTGTCATTTACTCAAATATCCGCAAAAAGAAAGCCCCCGTTAGACGAGGGCTTTAGAGATATCAACAAGTTCGAACGACTCTAAAAGAGTGTGCGTTCAAGGATGTATACTGCCGCCCCTGCAAAGTATCCAACGAGTGCAAGCAGTGAAATATTCTTCAAATACCAACCAAATGGTATTTTTTCTAGTCCCATCACAGCGACACCGGCTGCAGAGCCAATGATGAGTGCAGAACCTCCCGTTCCAGCACAATAGGCCAAGAACTCCCAGAAGACGCCATCTACCATGAATAGACCGGTGGTGGTAACCTCGTACATTCCCATCGCAGCGGCAACTAGTGGTACGTTATCTACAATGGAAGAAAGCAATCCAATAATGATACTCACAACATATACGCCGCCTTCAGTGTTTGTGCCAATAGAGTTATCCAGAGCTATCGCTAAATCTCCCAGCTGCCCCATGCTTTGTAATGAGGCTACGGCCAATAGTATACCTAAGAAGAAAAGTACTGATGGCGTATCGATTTTACGAACTACACCCAACACACTCAGTTCGTGACGCACCTCGCTAGGTTTTCTGCGGTGAATAATATCTGTGATCAACCATAACACACCTAATGAAAGCATCATGCCCATAAAAGGAGGTAGGTGAGTCACGGTCTTGAAAATTGGAACAAAAATCAATCCTGCTACACCCGCAAAGAACACGAAATTTCTCTCGAATGGTGTTGTTGGATCCGTATAGTGATCGGCACTCTCTACGCGAACTGGGCGCGTTACGTTTCCTTTCATTCTGAAGGATAGAATGGCCAATGGTGCAAGTAATGTGAAAATGGACGGTATAATTAACACCTTGATAATTCCGGCTGCTGTGATTTGACCTTTGATCCAAAGCATAGTTGTGGTCACGTCTCCAATGGGCGACCAGGCACCCCCTGCGTTGGCGGCTACGACTACCATCCCGGCAAAGAACCAGCGGTCTTTTTGGTCTTCGATCAACTTGCGCAACAAGCTGACCATTACGATAGAGGTAGTTAGGTTATCTAAGGCGGCTGAGAAGAAAAAGCTCAACACACCGATAATCCACATGAGTTTCACCTTGTTGGTGGTCTTGATCTTATCGGTAATGACAGAAAATCCTTCGTGCGCATCTACCAATTCTACAATGGTCATCGCCCCAATCAAAAAGAATAGGATGGAGGAGATTTCACTGAGATGGTGCAGCAGGTGCTCTTCCACATGGTGGGCATCGTGTGCGGTCATGATATATAGGGTCCAAGTAACCACGCCGGTCACCAGGGCCGCGGCCGCTTTATCTATTTTTAATTGGTGCTCAAGAGCAATGGCTGCGTAGCCTAGTACGAAGACTACCAGCATTAATGTATATACCATAGTTATATCAGCAGTTTAAGGGCGTTTGAATATGCCTTAAATGTAATGCCTGTTTTTTGGTTATCAATAGCTTTGACGTTGAGTAGTGCAGAATTTATTGTTTCCGAAACATCAGTAAAGATGGCCTCATCATTGACAACGGCACCTTCTTGCATTAAATATCCGAAAACTCTGGCCATTCCACAATTAGAGATGAAATCAGGGATGACAGCACATTTTTGGTCGGCGAGTTCGGCAATTGGACCATAAAAAATCTCTTCATCTGCAAACGGAACATTGGCCCCGGATGAAATCACTTCCAATCCATTGTCCAACATCTGGGCGAGCTGCATTCTATTGACCAATCTTGAGGCCGCGGCAGGGATAAATACCTCTGCTCCCATAGACCAAATCTGCTTGTTCACCTCTTCGAAGCTCATCATATTCGGCGCGTTCAATGCATTGCCGTTCTTCTCATTAAACAAGGTTTTGATTTCATCGAACGAAAATCCTTCTGGCTTCATCAAGCCGCCCACCTTATCGATGATGCCGACAATCTTAGCGCCCATTTGACTGAGGTAATAGGCCGCGCCTGAGGCAACATTACCCCAACCTTGGATGATCACTCGTTTTTCTTGAACATCGCCGCCCCATATATCATAGAAGTGCTTGACGCTCACTGCAGAGCCATATCCGGTAATGAGGTCACCTACTTTGAAGGTGCCTTCTGTCGTTGGAGTCAGTTTTGGGCTATCTACCGTTAAGCTCACCCCGTCTTGGAGCTGCTTGATCTTCTTGGCCTTGGCAAAATCCCCCGGCTGGTAATGTCCATTGAGCACACCCTCTTGTGGATGTAGAATTCCTAATTCACTGGTGATAGGAATAACCTCCGTTTTTTGATCGACGTTGAGGTCACCCCCGGTGCCGTAATAGTTTTTCAAAAGGGGGTAGACTGCCTTGTACCAGCGTTGTAAGACGCCGTGTTTCCGAGGGTCATTTGGGTCGAAGTCAATACCACTCTTGGCGCCGCCAATGGCGGGACCTGCGATGGTAAATTTGATTTCCATGGTCTTGGCCAATGATAGGACTTCACCTTCTGTGAGTCCAGGTCTCATACGGGTTCCGCCACCTGCGGCACCGCCGCGTAAGCTGTTGATGACGACCCATCCTTTTGCTTCAGTTTCAGCATCGTGCCAGTGGAATACAATCTCTGCGGGGCGCTCTTCAAAAGCGCGCAGTTGCTCTTTCATGTGTGCTCTGTTTAAGGGAGCTTAAAGATAGCGTTTCAAGGATAGAAAATACTGCCGGAACTGTGTGATAATCCACTGCCCGTGGTGTGGCCTAAAACATTGGGTCGTCTATGAAATCTCTCGGCGGCCAATAGGGCGAATATCATGGCTTCTTTGTAGTCGATGATTTGCTCGGAAGGCACGACAAGGTCTGCGCCTAAGATGGAGATGCGCGAAATGAGGTACTTGTTTTTAGCACCTCCTCCGGTAACTAAAGTTTTTCTTGGCCCAATTCTCTCCGCAATGACCCTCGCCACCACCTCAGTGTAGGTAGCCAACGCATCGACCGGGGTAAGTCCTTTTAAAATTGGATCTATATGCTCCTCCATCCATTCATACCCCAAACTCTCCTCGGTGCCTTGGATAGCGCCTATAAGTAAGTTGACCTTGTCCTCGAACACAGTTCCAGAGGCTGCCCAATTCCCACCAGCATCATAGGCCTGGCCTAATAATACTGCCTGCCCATTGAGTACTGCATTGACCGGACAGATATCCCCGGCCGCGGCGATGCCCTCCGAAAGAAGGGGTTTGCCGAACGAATAATTTGCGAATCCACCTATGTTCAAACAGCATTCGTATTCTCCAAACATCAGGTGATCCCCCATGGGAACCAACGGTGCGCCCTGTCCGCCCAGGAGCACGTCCTGCACACGAAAATTGGTTACCATCGGAATACCCAAATCCTCCACAATCGAAGGTAGGCAACCGGCTTGGTAGGTGAACTTATCTGCAGGATCGTGGAACACAGTTTGGCCGTGATGTCCGAGAAGGTGTATCTCAACATCGTGTGCTTGTATAAAGGAACGCACACAGTCCACTGTCCACGCTGCAAAGGCCTGGTCGAAGACAGGTGATTTTGTGCCTTGCCTATAGGTTTGTTGGGCCAATTTCTTTAGCTCCCTTGGGTATGGATAGAATTGGACCCCCAACACCTTCCAATCTCTCGAATCTTCCGGGTTAAAAGCGACCAAAGCGGCATCCATTCCGTCTAGGGAAGTGCCGCTCATTAATCCTAAAACATTGAAGCCTGCGTTGTACATTTGCGTAACCCAATATTAATCAGAATAATCGATGAACTTCACCCTATCAGAGGAGCATTTGATGATTCGGGACGCAGCGCGTGATTTTACACAGGCGGAATTGCTTCCAGGAGTCATAGAAAGAGACGAAAAGCAGGAATTCCCTGCGCAACAAATTAAACAACTTGGCGAGCTCGGTTTCATGGGCATGATGGTCAGTCCGGACTACGGAGGTTCGGGTATGGACACCTTGTCATACGTACTGGCCATGGAAGAGCTTTCGAAGGTAGATGCCTCGGCCTCTGTAGTCGTGAGCGTTAATAATAGCCTCGTGTGCTGGGGTCTAGAAACCTTCGGCAGTGAGGAGCAAAAGCAGAAATACCTCACCAGATTAGCTTCAGGCGAAATCATTGGTGCATTTTGTTTGAGTGAGCCGGAAGCCGGTTCAGATGCGACTTCACAGCAAACTACCGCCATTGACCAAGGCGACCACTATTTGCTGAACGGCACGAAGAACTGGATCACAAACGGCGGTAGCTGTGAGATTGCGCTAGTGATTGCACAAACCGATCGTGACAAGGGCCACCACGGTATCAACGTATTGATCGTTGAGAAGGGGATGGACGGCTTCGTCGTAGGAAAGAAAGAAGATAAACTCGGGATCCGCGGTTCCGATACGCACACGTTGTTATTCAATGACGTAAAGGTGCCTAAAGAAAACAGAATAGGCGAGGACGGTTTCGGCTTCAAATTCGCCATGAAGACCTTGAGTGGTGGCCGTATTGGTATCGCTGCCCAAGCTCTGGGAATTGCACAAGGAGCATTGGATTTGGCGTTGGCCTATTCTAAAGAGCGTACCACCTTCGGAAAGCCTATTCATGATCACCAAGTCATTGCCTTCAAGCTGGCCGACATGGAAATGAAGATTGAGCAAGCGCGTATGTTGGTGTACAAGGCTGCTTGGTTGAAAGACCAAGGGTTGCCGTACGACAAAGAAAGTGCGATGGCGAAACTAGCAGCTTCTGAAGCAGCAATGTGGGTCACTACAGAGGCAGTTCAGGTGCACGGCGGCTACGGTTTCGTGAAAGAGTACCATGTGGAGCGTTTGATGCGCGATGCCAAGATTACCCAAATCTATGAGGGTACTTCTGAGATTCAGCGTGTGGTCATCTCACGTGACTTGATCAAAAACAGCTAATTACAGCAAGGGGAGGAGTTTCTCTAGAGCAATGCCTCGCGAACCTTTTAACAAGATATGGGCGTCCTTTGGGGCGCCCTTTTCATTCCAATACGTGGCCAATTCTGCTGCGGTGCCAAATTGTGCACCTTCCCAAGAGGTACGTCCGAAAAAGTCTCCTACTAAGATGCAGCGCTCCGACATGCCTGATTCGCGCACCAATTGGACCATTGCTTCATGCTCTTGTTCCGCTGCATCGCCTAATTCAAACATATCGCCAAGGATTAAAATGCCCTGAGGGTGCCATTTCGCAAAGCTCTCCACCGACAAAGACATGCTGGTAGGATTGGCATTGTACGCATCTAATAAGACCTTATTATGTGCGGTTTCCCTCCATTCGACTCTGTTCATCGACGGCACATAGGATTCAATGGCTTTCACGATGTTGGTCGCGGAAATACCATAGTGCAGGCCGAGTGCTACTGCTGCAGCAATATTCGTTTCATTAAAAGAACCGCTGAGCTGACTCTTGATCTTATGAACGCGATGCTCATGCTCGAAACAAAGCCCGGCAAATTCTCCTTCAGATTTAGGTAACCATTGGTACTGGCCGCTGTGTTGACCAAAGGTGATGGTAGCGCATCCTTGACTCTTCTCCATCTGGATGGGGTCATCCATGTTTAGTAAAATGTATGCGTTTTTATGTGATCGGATAAAGTCGTACAGTTCGCTTTTGCCTTTAATGATGCCTTCTACGCCACCGAATCCTTCCATATGCGCTTTGCCATAGTTCGTGATGTAGCCAAGATCTGGCTCGCAAATGGATGCGAGTAGAGCGATTTCTCCTTGATGGTTGGCACCCATTTCTATAACGGCCAGTTCGGTGCCTTCAGGAATAGATAGCAAGGTCAGTGGTACGCCGATATGGTTATTGAAGTTTCCCTTTGTCGCGTGGACATTGAATTGGCTTGAGAGTACTGCATGAAAGATTTCCTTGTTGGTGGTCTTTCCATTGCTGCCGGTCAGTCCTATGATGGCGATGCCGAGATGCCTGCGGTATTGCTTTGCACAATCTTGTAGGGCTGTGAGCACATCATCTACCTGCAAAAGTCTGTGGTCTTCTCCAAGGGGCTCGTCGACGACGGCAAAGGAAGCTCCCTCGGCCAAGGCTTGTAGTGCAAATTCATTTCCGTTGAACCGTGCGCCTTTGAGGGCAAAAAACACAGAACCGGGAACGATGTTGCGCGTATCCGTAGATACAGCTTTGCATTGAAGATAGGCCTCGAATGGAGTCATGAGCACACTGAATTGTATAGGGGAAAGTTAGGGCATAAAAAAACCCCGCCGAAGAGGCAGGGTTTAATATTGTTAAAAGTCGGATTACATTTTGTAACGCTTGAAGTTGTGACGCTTCACTTTCGCTGGGCGCTTATTGCGTGATTCGTCCAGATTCTGGAATCCAACGCGATCCATGGCACAACGGAAACCGATGTAGTCCGTACTTTGATCTTCTTCCAAGAAACGACGTGTACCTGGGCTCAACCAATAGGCACGATCTTTCCAACTACCGCCCTTATATACACGGGTCGTATTTCCGATCAATGATTTGTTACCATAGTCATACATTGGAGCATCACCTTCCTGAACTGGGTTTGAGTAGTTTTGAGAGCTCTCGTGATCGCCGTCTAGGTAATCGCGGTAATCACTTTTATTGTAGTTACGGCGCTTCACTGTTTCATCTACTGTGACACTGCGTGTAGGCAATTGACCTGGCAGACGAACGATTACAGTATCGCCATTACGCACTTCTTTTTGAGGATCTTGCAATACTTCCAAAGAACCAATGTCTTGGTAGTTGCCATCGAAGTGCTTGAATTCATTTCCGCGGTATCCTCTGAAATCGGTAATATCGTATGAAGATACAGGGCGGTAAACATCCATAACCCATTCCGCTACGTTGCCCGCCATATCATACAAGCCGAAATCGTTCGGCGGGTAGAATCGTACTTGCATTGTGATATCTGCTTGATCATTAAGCCAGCCTGAGGTTCCCATATTATCACCTCTACCTCTCTTGAAATTAGCTACCAAGTCACCTCTTTCTTGTTTATCCGGATTGCGCGCACTGTTCCCGTTCCAGGTATACTTGTTTTTATCAACTATGCGATTGTAAATCCTGTGTCCACCGTCTGCATACGCAGCATACTCCCATTCTGCCTCTGTAGGCAGGCGGTACTTAGGAAGAAGTATCCCATCCTCAATTCTTGCTGGACGGCCTTCCTTACCATAAATACTATTTGGATTCAAATCTTTTAGACCTTTGTTATTTTGAGCAACGTATTCCCCTTCTGTGTATAGCCGCAAGCGCTTTGTTTGACAATGAATGCTCGTCATTTCCTTCATTGTTTTCTTTGACTCTACATGCAGGACACGCAGGACACGCAGAGCACTTCATTGCGCCCGCGGCGGGTTGAGATACTGCTCTTCG
>JAYPCB010000023.1:0-4346 GCA_038124525.1 Cryomorphaceae bacterium | reverse complement strand
CAACGTATTCCCCTTCTTTGTATAGGTAGACTTCTGTATTAAAATGATCGGCGTCCATTTGGTCTATAGACTGTTTCAAAATACCCTCTTTGATGAGAATCGATTCATTCACGCGATCCGTTCTCCAAGAACAAAATCGTTGAGCTTGTAACCAGCTAACGCCAACCACAGGATAGTAATTATATGCAGGGTGACGCAAATAGTTTTCAACATAATTATCGTTGAAGGCTAGTTTATCTCTCCACACCAAAGTATCTGGCAAAGCACTTTTGTAGATTTCTGGGTAGTAATCATAATCGTATACGCGACGAAGCCAGTAGAGATACTCGCGGTAATCTAGGTTTGTTACCTCGTTCTCATCCATGTAGAATGAGCTAACAGTTACTCTTCGCGGAGAATTGTTCCAATCCTTTATGTAGTCCTCTTCGACTTGGCCCATCATAAAGGTTCCGCCTTCGATGAACACTAGGCCTGGACCAGTTTCTTGGCCTTGGTAGCCCAAGTTAGCCTGGAAGCCACCGTTCTTTTTATTGTTAATTGCCCAACCAGTTGTATTAGATTCTGGACCAGCACAGCTTGCTAGCAAGACGGCCGCAACAGTTGTAATTGAAAACTTTACAAAGGTATTCATGTAATCTAGTTTTTTCTTCGAATTAGAATTTAGGACACTTTAGTGGCTTTAGTTTGCTCTTGCGAGAGCGACATGGGAATTTGTAGCCCAAGCTCACTTCATGAGCGCCACCTAGGGTATTGGTCAAATCGCTAATGGTGTAATCATAGCTGTAACCAAATGTCCAAGGGAGGTCAGGAGGGGTGATTCCCAAAATGAAAATCACAGCATCTGGATTGAAACTTCCTTGACGAAGCGCCAAACCTCCGGCAATTGGTCCACGAGCAAAACTCAAACCAGCAGTTAACTGAGAAGCTGGCCCTTGCTGTTGGTACACAATATTAGGAACGATGTAAGATTGCAAGCTATTGTGTAGGCGCTTACGACCTAATGGGATATTCGCACCAGCGTGCGCAGTAAGTTTCAATGGCAAACGGCTCTGGCTTAAGAAAGCTTCGTTTGGTTCAGTCAAGTGGTGACCCACAATCCCGATGTACCAACGCTCTGTAAATCCTAGCATACCAAAGCTTAGGTCCAAGTGGTTGTTAAAGTTATTGCCCGGAGCAACCTCATTCGTTGGCAATACAAAGCCGTAGAATGGGTCGATCATATCAGGGAAAGTGAACTGTCCCCAGTCCAACGTACGCTGACGGAACGTTGCTTGGAATCCACTCAACAAGGTGAAGTGACGGTTGACTTCCAGATGGTAGCTGTATACACCGCTTACCTCGGTCAAATTCAAAGCGCCATTACCTGCATCGTCGCGCAAGGCCATCAAGGCAACTCCACCGTTTAGTTTGTCTACATACTGATCGTAAGAAGCCGAATAAGTTTGGTAAACCCCAAGCTCTGGATACTGATTTCTGTAGTTAGTGTGTACTGTAGGACATCTATCTAGACCCGCAAATGCCGGATTTAGGTAGATAGGATTGGCATAATATTGACTGAAGTGGGCATCTTGAGCAAAGCTTAAGGTGCTGGCGGTCAGTGCTATAGCCACTGTTAGTATGCGCGATTTCAATGCGTTCATTGATAAACCTATGTTTTCAAGCAACAAGTATAAGCAAAAAAAGTACGATTTGCACTTGCTTTTCGTTCCTGTTTAAACGCTTTTTATCCGGCTATTGTTATGTATTGCGTAGTAGATTTGTGGAAGTGAAAAGAATTGTACTCCTATTATATGTGTGCTTAAGTCCGGTACTCGTGCTGGCGCAGATGTCCTTTGCTGAGGGTACTTATGTCCGATTCAAAACGCCAAACCACCGCATTTCTGCCCCCAACGGAGCAGAAGACCAACACAGCGGGCTGTACAAATTAACCGGTAGCGAGATTATAGATTTAGGCATCCTGTCCTCCGGGGATCCTACAGAGGAATTGGAGATTCGTTGCCGATTAGAAGGCGCATTACTCCCAATGAACAGCGCCAGCGAGCCCATGGCCGGTGATTTCGCCATCCCGTACGACGTAAATGAAACCACCCTTTCGGCCAGCACAATTTACTGGTTTTACATTCCTCCGAGCTACGATCTAACCTACAGTCCATCAACCGAAGAGTCGAATTATTCGGATAATGCGTATTCCGATGCGAAATACTTCTTGGTGAGCGGAGGAAATACCTCATACCAGCCCATTCCCTTGGAACAAGAACAGGCAGATTCTAATGCTAGATTATTGAACGCACGTGCCACTTGGGTCTACGATACGGCCATGTATAATTTAGTCGGTACAGGCCGTCGATGGATGGGGGAATTGTTCGATTTCACGACACAACGCGATTATGATTTCCGCCAAAGAACTGCCGGAACCAGCAACACCGAAAACAGCCCTATTCCCGGTACGGATATCAATGTTCAGATCAGAGCTGTAGCCCGTGCCAATACGAGCAATACCAAGCTTCGCGTAGAATATGGCAATCAAACCGCCCAAATCAATTTTCCAGCAGTTTTGACCGGTAGCGTGAGCAACTTTGTCCAAGAAAAAGTCCTCACCGCTACCTTCACCGCAGACCAAGGTTCAACCTTGCGAATCCTCTACGACAAGGCTGGCAACAATGCTGCGGCCATGTGGTTGGATGAAATGGTTGTGGATTGGGAAACGTCCTCTGAAAAACAGAGTCCCGCCAAATTCATGGTCAACGCTCCAAGAGGTGCAGATAGTTATTCCTATTTCACCACGGAGGCCAGTGCAGATTTGGCCATTTTTGGTATAGAAAATAACCGCATTGTTTCCAAGGTGGTTCCAATAATCACAGGATCTAATGAAGCGCGCTGGTACTCGCATGAAGATAAACTGCGCACCTATAAATTTGGTGTAGGGTCCATCGATTTTACGGTGGATGAGGTGGTCGATTTAGGCAACAGTTCTTCAGCTACTTACCTGGATCTAAGCAATGCTCAAAGCATCATCATCGCCCCAGATTCCTTGCTCAGTGCCGCACATGATTTGGCAGATTTAGAGCGAACTACGGGTATTGATGCAGAGGTGGTTTCATTGGAGTATATATATGATGTAATGAACACCGGGAACCCTGATATCGGGGCTATTCGAAAGTTCTTGGTCCGATTATATAACGACTACGAAAAACTGCAATACCTCACCCTCTTAGGAGATGCATCCTACGATTATAAAGGCCAATTACCGGGTGCAAAATCCAACCTCATTCCCACGTACCATACCAACGCGAGTTTTTCCCTGTACAGTTCCTACATCACCGATGACTACTACGGTTATTTGGATGCCGGTGAAAGTGTGAATTGGTTTGTAGACGACCTCGACATTGGTATAGGAAGGATTCCCGTTCGCACTGTTCAACAAGCCGAACAAGCGGTGGCCAAAATCGAGCAATACCTCACGGCCACGCAGCGTTTTGGTCCATGGCGCATGAACGCGCTTTGGGTGGCTGATGATGTGGACGACGGTTGGGAAAAAGAGTTTGAAGTGGTACAGGACCGATTAACAAAAGAATTGGACACCATTCGCACCGAACTCAACAACATCAAGATTTATGCGGACGCCTTCTTGCAAGAAAGCATGCCTGGATCGCAACGCTATCCTGAGGCACGTCAAAAACTCTTCCGTGAGGTAGAAAATGGGGCGCTTCTAGTGAGCTATGTCGGCCATGGGGGAGAGGTAGGCTGGGCCACAGAGCGCATTTTGCAACTCGAGGACATCAACGCGTGGGAGAATCAAATCACCATGCCGGTGTTCACCACCATCACTTGTGAATTTGCCAGATTCGACGATCCAAACCGCGTGAGCGCTGCAGAACAACTCCACCTCAATCCCAACGGCGGTGCCATCGCACTGTTTTCGACCACCAGAAGCGTCTTCGCCACGAACAGTACTTACCAACTCAATGAGCTCCTCAACAGAAATATGCTATTCCTCGACCAACCCCGATTGGGAGATGTGATACGCACGACAAAGAACAACAACATCAGCGGTGATAAAATCAAATTCTCGCTCTTGGGAGATGCAGCACTCCCGCTGGCAAGGCCGGAAAATGGATTGGTTTTTGACTCTATTAATGGAATCGCGTGGGATCAATTTAGCGATACGATAAAAGCACTGAATTGGGTCCAAATCAAAGGAAGCATCCGCGACGATAACGGCCAAACCCTTACCAATATCAACGGTCGCGTATGGCTTCAATTCTACGACAAGGCCCAGAACGTGCAAACTAAAACGAACGACAACCGAGGCGGCGCCTTCAACTTCACCACCCAAAACAACGCGG
>JAYPCB010000022.1:0-21547 GCA_038124525.1 Cryomorphaceae bacterium | reverse complement strand
CATGAAATAAGTGTTTCAATTATCAAAAAATAAAATTATTTTCGGTGCCTTCCCTTAACCGCTTTAGGTTCTGATTAACACTAGAAATTATGGCAGGAACAGAAAAAACTAGATTCTCTGATGCTGAGCTTCAGGAGTTTAAAGAGATCATTTTAAAAAAGATCGAGAAAGCAGAGCGCGACTTGGATTTGTTGCGTGAGCAATTTGCCAACGACAAAAACAACGGCACAGACGATACGTCGCCGCAGTTCAAATCATTTGAGGAAGGCTCGTCTGTGATGAGCAAGGAGAGCAATTCGCAACTCGCCGCGCGTCAAGAGAAGTTCATTCGCGACTTGAAGAACGCCTTGATTCGCATTGAAAATAAAACCTACGGCATTTGCCGTGTGACTGGAAAGTTGATTGAAGCGGAGCGACTAAAATTGGTCCCACATGCTACGATGAGCATGGAAGCCAAATTGAAGCAACGTTGAGAAAAGCCCTCTACATTGTCCTTGGTACCTTATTGATCGACCAGCTCGTAAAGCTTTGGGTCAAGACCACTATGTACCTAGGTCAAAGTCACGAAATTACTTCGTGGTTTTTCATCCATTTTACAGAAAACCCGGGCATGGCTTGGGGAATAACTTGGGGTGGTGTGGCCGGTAAAATTGCCCTCACCCTTTTCCGTATTGTCGCCATTGTTGGGATTGTGTATTGGTTGCGCCAAAGCTTGAAAAAAGGCGTGGGTGCGGCCGGTCTTTGGGGCCTCAGTCTAATACTCGCAGGCGCCATCGGCAATGTCATTGATGGCTTGTTTTACGGAATGATATTTTCAGATAGCTTGGGCCGAGTGGCCACCTTTATGCCCGAGGCAGGAGGCTATGCACCGTTCTTGCAAGGCAAGGTGGTCGACATGTTGTACTTCCCGCTATTCAGCGGAGAATTACCGCAATGGTTGCCCATCTGGGGAGGAGAATATTTCACTTTCTTCCGTCCCATCTTCAACATCGCCGACATGGCCATTTCAACCGGAGTGGGGTTGTTGTTTCTCTTCCAACGCAGCGTATTTAAATAATGCTCGGGGCCATTGCCCATAGCATCGGAACGCACACCCTCTGGTTATATCCGGACGGCACCGCGTATTGGGCCGAAGAACACACCCTTTTTATTGCCGATGTACACCTTGGGAAAAGCGGACATTTTCGTGCCTTTGGCATCCCTACTCCTAAGGGGATTCACACCCATGCCATGCGCTTGTTGCGCAACGCTTTCGCTCGACACGATGCGGCCCAAATCATCTTTCTCGGGGACCTATTTCACAACTTACAGAACACTGAAACTCGGGATCTGCTGGACCTGATGGAAGAGTTTGTGGAGCATTCCTTCGTGCTGGTCAAGGGCAATCACGATGTGGATGTGCCGGAACATTCCGCGCTCAAAGTCGTAGATCAGCTCGCCGTAGGACCTTTCCTTTGCCTGCACGAACCTCCAGGGTCGAATTTCGATCAAAATATACCTTTCAACCTCGTGCTCATCAAAGCCCAATATCCTGAAAGTTACCTACTATGCGGCCACCTACACCCGGGTGCTACCCTCAGAGGCAAGGGCCGTGGGCGCATCAAAATGAAGGCCTTTTTCTTCAACGACCACCTCGGGGTGCTGCCTGCCTTTGGCCCCTTCACCGGCGCGCATGCTTTGCAGGTGGAAGGCCAGTACTACGGCATCGCGGAAGGGCGTATTCTTCCCCTTTTTTAACCCTATTTTAACGGGCCAATTGCCCTAGTTTTTCTTCTTTTGGGACACGAAAAAAAACCACGTTATGGAAGGTGCTCCAGATATCATTGCATTAAACGAAGAAATCAAGAACGAAAGCGCTTTTGTTGATTTGCTCAAAAGCGAATTAGGCAAAGTCATCGTAGGGCAAGAGGGCATGGTCGAAGGACTGCTCATCGGGCTTTTGGCGAACGGCCACATCCTGCTCGAAGGGGTGCCCGGACTAGCGAAGACACTGGCCATTAACAGCCTGAGCCAAACGCTCGGCGGTAGTTTTTCTAGGGTCCAATTCACTCCTGACCTCCTCCCCTCAGATGTCATAGGAACGCAGATCTACAACATGAAAGACCATGCCTTCGAGACCAAGCAGGGTCCCATATTCAGCAACTTTGTGTTGGCCGACGAGATCAACCGTGCCCCTGCCAAGGTTCAGAGTGCCTTGCTAGAAGCCATGCAAGAGCGCCAAGTCACCATCGGCGAGGAAAGCTACCCGCTTCCCAAACCCTTCCTAGTCATGGCCACCCAAAACCCGGTGGAACAAGAAGGAACCTACCCGCTGCCGGAAGCACAGATGGACCGATTCCTTCTCAAAGTCCAGCTCGGATATCCTAAAAAAGAGGAGGAGCGCGAAATCATGCGCCGCCAAATGGGTGAAGGTTTTGCCACATTACATGCGGTGGTGAGCTTAGAGCAGATTCTGCATGCCCGCCAATTCATTGATAAAATATACATGGACGAGAAAATCGAGACCTACATCCTCGATATCGTCTTTGCTACGCGAGCGCCTCAGGAGTATAAGATGGGCGACCTCGTGAATAAAATCAGCTTCGGGGCGTCGCCAAGGGGCTCGATAGCGCTCGCAAAAGCGGCACGCTGTCATGCCTTTTTAAGACACCGCGGATTCGTGACACCCGAAGATGTGCGCGCAGTAGCGCCGGCGGTATTACGCCATAGAATTGGCCTCACCTACGAAGCGGAAGCCGAAGAAATGACCACCGAAGATATCGTGAGCACGGTGTTGAACACTTTAATGGTTCCTTAATTCTGTGGATGCCCTCGAACTGCTTCAAAAGGTTCGGCGCATAGAGATTAAGACGCGTCGACTTAGCGACCAACTCTTCTCCGGCGAATACCAAAGTTCGTTCAAAGGCCGTGGGATGAGTTTCGCCGAAGTACGCCCGTACCAAAACGGCGACGACGTGCGCAGCATTGATTGGAATGTGACGGCGCGCAAACGCAGTCCGTACATCAAGGTTTTTGAAGAAGAGCGCGAACTGACCTTGTTCTTGGTCATTGATATTTCCAAGAGTACTCGGTACGGATCGGCGCGCCGGTCGAAAGGGGATTTGTTGACGGAAATTGCCGCGACCTTGGCCTTTAGTGCGATGGGGAACAACGATAAAATTGGGCTCATTTTGTTCGCCGGTCAAGTCGAGAAGGTCATTCCTCCGAAAAAGGGCAAGTCGCACGTCATGCGCATTATCAAGACTATTTTGGAGCACGAACCTCAGCACGAGGGCACCAGAGTGGACCTCGCGCTCGAACATTTATTGCGCATTCAAAAAAGACACAGCATCGTTTTTGTGATGAGTGATTTTATGGGCGAGCTCCCGGAGCGAGCCCTTAAAATAGCCGCGAAGCGCTTCGATTTGTGTGCCATTCATGCCTACAATGACGGGGAGCAACACTTGCCGAAAGTGGGGCTTGTGCCGGTGGTCGATGCGGAAAGCGGCGCATTGCAATGGTTCCAAAGCGGTAGCAAAAAGTTTCAGCAAGCGCTACAAACAAGACATATAAAGCACAAAGCACAGGTGGCAGATTTGGCCAAAAGAGCCGGTGCCGGGTGTATTGCCCTGAGCGATCAAGATGATTTTGTACCTCCATTACTCCAATTCCTAAAATCCAAAGGCCGATGAGAAGATTATTGGTAGTTGTTTTGATGATGGGATGGGCTGGAGTGCAAGCTCAAGTGGCTGCGCGCTGGGATACCACGGAGCAGGTCGTGGGTGGCATGGTGGTTTTAGAGGCCGAATTCGCCCATGAGGATGCCTTTGTTAGACCAGATACCGTGAGCGCTTTGATGTGGCTCGGTGAGGAGGTCGACTCTACGGGAGAAAACACCGTGTACCGTTGGACGGCCTTGGCGGTGGATACTGGTGAGGTGCTCTTGGAAGGTTGGGCGGTGGAGCCGTTGGTGATTGGGTTTTTGCCGGCCATGGAAGGGCTGGAGAAGGAGCAGGACCGTGCGCCCATACATGTGCCGTTCTCGCTGTGGTGGTGGATTTTGGCGTATAAATGGTGGTTGCTGGCCGGGGCATTGGTACTGGCTGGGGCCGGGTATTTATGGCGGAATTGGACCCCTAAAACCGAAGAAATTCAAGAAGAAACCGTGCCTGAGGAGGACCCATTTGAGGTCGCGATGCAGGCACTGGAAGCCATGCGCGCGGATCGACCATGGGAAGAGGATGTGAAACAATATTATGTGGCGCTCGGAGATTTGGTGCGCCATTACCTCAGTATTCGCAGCGGATTGCCGTTGTCGGAAAAGACCACGGAAGAGGCCCTTGCGTTGGTGAAAATGAAGTGGACCGCGGCACAGCGGGAAGATTACGCCTTTATCATGAGCCGCGCCGATGTGGTGAAGTTCGCGAAGGGTACGATGGATGTGGACACACATTTGGGTTGTTTGGCGAAAGCCGAGGCCCTCATAGTTGAATTCAAACCGGAGGACCATGGGGAGTAATTGGGAATTCGCGCAACCAGAGTGGCTATGGGCCCTGTGCATCGTCCCTTTGGGATGGGTGTGGATGGTTTGGCGTCGCCGGGTCCAATTCAACCGATACCGCTATTCTCAACTCGACGGTTTGCCCAGCAGCGCCTTGGGAAACATCCGGCAATGGACCGGATTGTTGCCTTGGCTCGCACTTGGCGCCTTTATCGTGGCTTTGGCGCGCCCCCAGAGCTCAGAAGTCATTCAGCAACCCTCGCAAAACCTTGGGGTGGACATGATGATGGCCCTGGATATTAGTGCCTCCATGTTGTCCCGAGACCTGCAACCCAACAGATTGGAAGCCTTGAAAGAGGTGGCCCAAGATTTTGTGAGCGCAAGGACCATGGACAGGTTGGGACTGGTGATCTATGCCGGCGAAGCCTATAGCCCAGTGCCTCTGACGACCGACCATACCCTGCTGAACGGACAGATTCAAGGCTTGCGCTACGATCTGCTTGAGGGCGGTACGGCCATCGGAATGGGGTTGAGTACGGCTGTGAACAGGTTGGTCGATTCACAAGCCAAAAGCAAGGTGATCATCCTCTTGACCGACGGGGAGAACAACGCCGGATTGGTGGATCCCACGCAGGCGGCAGATTTAGCCCAGAGCTTAGGCATCAAGGTATATACCATCGGATTAGGAACGAACGGCATGGCACAAACGCCGGTGGCCAAGGACCCTATGACGGGCAGGTTGATTTATGAGCAACGCCCGGTCAGTATTGACGAAGAGCTCCTGCAACGCATCGCTTCTACCACCGGCGGGCAGTACTTTCGTGCCACCGATAATCAGAGCCTGAAAGAAATCTACGCATTGATTGATGCGATGGAAAAAAGTGAAATTGAAGGGTACCAATTCTACCGCTACAGCGAACACTTCTACCGCTGGGTTTGGTTGGGGCTGGCCCTGATAGGATTGGAATTATTGTTGAACCTCGTCGTACTTAAAACTGCATTCTAATGGCATTCAAATGGCAACATCCTGAGTGGCTTTGGATCGGACCTGCGTTGTTCGTGGCGGTGCTGTTGGCTGCCGTGTTGTTCCACCGATGGCGCGGTGGGGTGTGGAAGAAATTGGGCCTAGAAGAACAAGGCAGCACCCTCACTACCGGTGCGAAGGGCAGCATGCGATTTTTCACGCGTTACACCCTCCTAGCCATGGCCTTGGGATGTGCCGGATTGAGTGTAGCAAACTTGCAGATGGGTGGCCAAAAACAATTGGTCCAACGTCAAGGTGCCGATGTCGTTTTTGCACTTGATGTGAGCCGTTCCATGTGGGCTGAGGATATCGCGCCTAGCCGATTAGATAAGGCCAAACTCCTCATCTCAAAAACCATCGATGGTCTCGGAGGCGACCGCGTTGGAGTCATCGCCTATGCCGGAAGCGCCTACCCCGCTCTGCCCATCACCACCGACTATGCAGCGGCTAAAATGGCCCTCGCCAGCGCCGACCCGGACCAAGTCCCTTCCCAAGGCACCAACCTCAGCGCTGCTTTGGAATATGCCCAAGACTATTTCAATCCTGCCTCTCCCGCCGGGCGATTCATCATCGTGCTGACCGACGGAGAAGACCACGAATTTTCCACCTCACCCATCAATCCGGAATTGCCTGTGAATGTGTTGGTCGTGGGCGTAGGTACGAACATGGGCGGCCCCATACCCATGTCGAAAGGACGCAACGGAACGACCTATAAAAAGGACAACAGCGGCGAGGTGGTGATCACCAAGCGGGACGATGCGGTATTGCAAGAAATCACCAATCTATTGGGCGCACAATATGCCGACGGGAATGCGACAGAAAGTGCGCTTGCAACCATCAAATCCTTTATCGAGGAGGGCGAAAAGTCTGATATTCAAGAAGAGATCGCCATGAACTACGACAGCCAATTCATGTGGTTCCTCTACCCCGCTCTTTTCTTCTTATTGCTCTACCTACTGCTACCCCAACGCGTACGTAGCGTCGCATTGATTGTGGCATTGCTTGGGCTAAATACGGCGCAGGGGCAAAATCTTCATACCTACGGACAAGAAGTTCGAAAGGGCAACGAAGCCTTTGAAAATGGCAAGTGGGAAGATGCTGCTGCGGCTTATGATGCCGCTAGTGAGCAGCAACCCGATGCCTTTATCCCAAAGTTCAACAAAGGAACTGCCCTGAAGCAAGCCGGCGATGCCGAGGGTGCTGCACAAGCCTTGGTGGAGGCAGCGCAATCCACGGAGGATCCTTTGCTGCAGAGCGATGCTTTGTACAACCTAGGGAACCTTTTGATGGATGCGGGCCAATTCCAAGAGGCCGCCGGTGCGTATATTGAAAGCCTAAAGCGCCAGCCCAACCGTCCCGACGCGGTGTACAACTTAAACCGCGCCTTGGAACAGCAAAAACAACAGGAACAGCAGCAAGGGCAGGACCAGGAGAAAGACGAGGAGCAAGAGAAATCGGACAACCCGAATGAACAACCTCAGGACGAGCAAGAGGACCAGGACAACAGCAAGAAAGACCAGGACCAACAAGGCGATGGCGATAATGGCGAGCAAGACCCTAGCCAGCAACCTCAAGAGGATGAGCAAGGCGAAGAGGGCGAGCAAAACAAGCCCAAAGAAGGTGGGGAGACCACCGCAAAGATGACCCCTGAGGAGATCAAGGGGTTGTTGGAAGCCATACAGCGCGCCGAGGAGAAAACGGCGGAGAAGATGAATGCGAAAAAGGCAAAAGGAAAGAAGAAGAGCGGTGAAAAAGATTGGTAAATACCTCATGTTTGGCGTGGCCCTGCTTTGGACTACGATCGCCTTTGGCCAGGACGGTTCGTTGACGGCAAAATGTTCGCGTACGACGGTAGGGCTGAACGAGCAGTTCCGCATCACCTTCAGTACGGACAGCCGTGGCGGCAATATTGAGCCGCCAGCCATGAATGACTTTTTAATTGTCGGCGGTCCCTTTCAATCGCAGCAGACCCAAATCATCAATGGGAATATGAGTTTTCAGCGGGAGGTCAGTTACCAATTGGTCGCTAAATCTGAAGGCACATTCAAGATAGGACCGGCCACTTTAAAAACCCGCCAAGGCACCCTAGAAAGCAACGCCCTCACCATCACGGTGAAAGCCGGTGCCGTGCGCGAAAACCCTTTGGCCCAGCAAGCCAAGGACGGCTTCCAGGTGGATATTTTGACCTCTAAAAAGGAAGTCTATGTGGGCGAACCTTTCGTGATGCTATTGCGCGCCTACTGGACCAAACCGGTGCGCAACCTGAACATCATTCAAACCCCAAATTTTGAGGGGGTGTTACAAAATAAACTGGACCTGCAACAACGCGAACGCAGAGAGGTCATCGACGGCAAATCCGTGATTGTCCTGGACTTCGACAAAAAGCTATTGACCCCTACCCAACCGGGTACTCTCGGTGGTCAAGAACTCAAACTGTCGGGCCAAGTACAAGTGCCTACCGGACGTCGCGATTTCTTCAACATGCCAGAGGTGACTTACATCAACCACGTGGCCACGGCGAAGATTCCCGCGGTTAAAATCAAGCCCCTGCCCTCGCCCAAACCGGCGGGCTTCAGCGGTGCCGTCGGCGAGCTCAAGCTCACGCGAGAACTTTCCCGCACCTCCGTAAGCGGCGATGAGAGCATAACGCTGAAGATTAAGATTTCCGGAATGGGGAATTTCAACACGATCTCCGTACCGGAATTGGTCCCGCCTCAAGGCTTTGACATCTACGATCCGAAGTTCAACGAGAAAATCAACTACACCACCTCTGGGGTCAGTGGCTATAAGGAATTAGAATACCTGCTCGTGCCCCAATTCAAAGGAGATTTCATCGTCCCAGAAATGCGTTGGACGTATTTCAACACCAAAACGGGCACCTACGAAGAACTGATTTTGGCCGAAGAAACCGTGGAGGTACTTTCCGGTGCCGAAGCACCGGCCGGCGCTGATGTGAACGGGGCCGTGGTGAAACGCGAGGTGCAAGATATCGATAGTGATATCCGCTACCTGCACAGTATTGAGGAGCCACGAGGTAAGAGCAACGGAATTCTCATTGCCGGACTATTGGCAGCAGTGGTAGCCGGATTGTGGGGAATGCAAGGTATCCGGTTCCGCGGCAAAGCGCTATCGAAGCAGGCAGTGTGGCAACGCGAGAAGAAGAAAGTGATGGCGGCCTTCAGTTCGGGCGCCGACAACAGATATGGAATCCTTTTCAACACCTTGGAAGCCCAATTATTATCTCAAGGCCTGGACAAGGAGCACATAAAATTGGCCACCCTAGGGCAGACCTTTGGTGAAGAACGAGGCGCCCAATTGCATGACTTGCTCGAACGCTGTCAAATGGCAGAATATGCCCCCGGTGCGGTGGGCGACGACCAGTGGTTCATGGACGAATTCAAAACAGTGTGGGAATGGATGTAAGATCAAGTATAGACTCGGCCCAAGCGCTGTACGACGCGGGAGATTACGCTGCAGCACTGCCTTTGTTGGAAGAAGCGGGGCAGGCCTTTCCTTTGGATGCAGATTTGGCCTACAATTTGGGCAACTGCTACACTAGACTAGGCGAATTTGGCGAAGCCCGATTGTACTTTGAGCGCGCCCTCTTGCTCGACCCAAACAATGCCGATGCAGAACACAACCTGCAATGGGTAGGCATGCGATTGTCGGACGCGGTAGTAGAACCGACCGACAGCTTGTTCCAGTGGCTGGGAACGACCTTCAGGGCGGTCGCGGTATCCGAAAGCTGGCTCATGATGTTAGTTTTGGCCTTGGCCATCACAGCAGGCTTGCTGGCCGCAAGGAGGTGGTGGAAACCCGGTCTCAACTGGCGCTGGCCGTTTACGACAACGATCATCAGCTTGGTGCTGGCCGGCGTGTATTGGATCAGCCTGCCGGCGAGCGATGCCGTGGTGGTTACTGCAAAAAATAGTTACGGATATAGCGAACCCTCTTCGAGTTCGAAACGAATATTGTTGCTCAGCGAGGGGAGCGCCGCCCGACTGCGCAAGAGCAGTGAAGGGTGGTTCTTTCTTGAGTTAGGGGATGGCCGCTTGGCTTGGTTTGAAGCCGCACAATGGAGCCGCGTCCTGCCTCCTGAGTCTACACTACCTTAGACCAGCTTAGGTATCCAATTCTTCATGGGTGAGGTAATGCCCATCGTTACTTTATACGAGTACGGGAACGCGCGCACTGCGTGCTTCGCCTCGGTCCAGCGCGGATGCTTTTTCTTGCCCGATGCATAGATGGCAAAAAGTACATTCACATTGGCCAGCAACTGTTGCATTTGCTCTTTAGTCAAATCTTGACATCCATTGATGTGGGTCCAATTTTCATGGGCCACCGCATCCTCCAATGTCAATACTTGGTCCATGGGGCCGCGCCAAAACGGGAACGAAAAGGGGAAGCCCCGAAGCAAATTGTTGATCAGCTTATCTTCCATAATGAATAGGTTTTTGGTGTATTGGTGCTTATGAAGTTACACCTATTTCCAAACGTTAGCACGCTAATTTTTAGCTAATTCAGCTAAATTTTGCGTTATGGATGATAAAAATTGGGCTTATTCCATGTGATTGAAACCTTGTGCCTTGAGCGCAATGACCTTTTCGTCACGCGTAATCAAATTCGCACCCGTGCCTTCTTTCACATAGCCAATGACCGTCAAGTTAGGATTGGCCTTGATTTTGTCGTGATCGGCGATAGGAATCGTGAAGAGCAATTCGTAATCCTCACCCCCATTCAACGCCACCGTGGTCGTATTCAAGTTGAATTCTTCACAAATGGTATAGATCGACGGATCAATTGGAATTTTATTCTCGTATACATTCACCTGCACCTTTGAAGCGTCGGCCAAATGCAACAACTCTGAGCTCAGGCCGTCGGAGATATCAATCATCGACGTCGGCACCACCTCCAAGGCTTGCAATAACTCAACGATGTCCTTGCGGGCTTCAGGTTTTAATTGGCGCTCCAAAATATATTCGTGACCGCCGAGCTCCGGCTGCATCTCTGGATTATCTAAATACACCTGCTTCTCGCGCTCGAGAATCTGCAAGCCCATATAGGCTCCGCCCAAATCTCCCGAGACGACAATCAAATCATTGTCCCCCGCCCCAGCGCGCTTGGCTGCTTTCTCCTTCTCGACACGCCCGACCGCGGTAATGGACAAGACCAAGCCCGAACGCGACGAGGTAGTATCGCCACCGACGAGGTCAACGTTATAACGCTCACAAGCCAAATGGATGCCTTCATAGATTTCTTCCAAGGCCTCCACCGGGAATCTATTCGATACGGCAATGCTCACGGTGATGTGCTCTGCCACCCCGTTCATCGCATAGATATCACTGAGGTTCACAACCACACTTTTGTAGCCCAAATGCTTCAGCGGCATGTAACTCAAATCAAAGTGTACCCCCTCCACAAGCATGTCGGTAGAGATGGCCTGGTAATGATCGCCCATATCTAGAAGGGCGGCATCGTCGCCAATTCCCAAAGCCGTTTTATCGTGCTTGATTTTGGTGGCTGTGGTCAAATGATTGATGAGTCCAAATTCTCCTAAATCAGAGATTGGTGTGCGCTGGGTGTTTTTCGATTCGAACATAGAGCAAAGTTATTGCGTTAGCCATTGCAAAGGGACGAAAAAACTCCCGTTTTCATTAACTTTGTCGCGCGTGTTTAGAATGCGTCTAAATAATATGATCACAGTTTCAGAAACAGCGAAGGCGAAATTAATCGCGTTGATGGGCGAAGAGGGCAAGTCGCTAGAGAACACCTACATCAGTGTGGGCGTGGAAAGCGGCGGATGTTCGGGCCTATCGTACACCATGAATTTTGTGGCTGAGATGCCTGAAAATTCAGAGCTATATGAAGATAACGGCGTGAAAGTCGTAGTCGAGAAAAAAGCCCTTTTATACCTCATTGGCACCACCTTGGAGTACAGTGGCGGTCTAAACGGCAAAGGATTCAACTTCAATAACCCAAATGCTACCCGCACCTGTGGTTGCGGCGAGAGCTTTGCAGTATAACCCCTATGAGTGACGAAATCTTAGACGAAATCACCGCCTCCGACTATAAGTACGGCTTTACGACGGACATTGAGAGCGACAAGGTGCCTCCCGGCTTGAACGAGGAGGTCATTCGCATGATCAGTGCCAAGAAAAACGAGCCGGAATGGATGTTGGAATGGCGTTTGGATGCGTTCCGTATTTGGAGCGAGATGGAAGAACCGGAGTGGCCTAATGTCACGTATGAAAAACCGGACTTCCAGGCGATCTCTTACTACAGCGCACCGAAGCAGAAGAAAGAATTGGACAGCTTGGACGAAGTGGATCCCGAACTCCTCAAGACCTTCGAGCGTTTGGGCATCAGCTTGGACGAGCAAAAGCGATTGAGCGGTGTGGCCATGGACGTGGTAGTGGATTCCGTTTCTGTAGCCACCACCTTCAAAAAGACGTTGGCGGAAAAGGGCATCATCTTCTGTTCGATGAGCGAGGCCATTCAGGAGCACCCGGAATTGGTCCGTAAACACCTTGGAACCATCGTTCCGAAACGCGATAATTTCTACGCAGCGCTGAACAGTGCCGTCTTCACCGACGGGTCATTCTGTTATATCCCAAAAGGGGTGCGTTGTCCGATGGAATTGAGCACCTATTTTAGAATTAATGAGGCCGGTACGGGCCAATTCGAGCGCACACTCGTCGTCGCCGACGCAGGATCGTACGTGAGCTACCTCGAAGGATGTACCGCACCTTCACGCGATGAAAACCAGCTGCACGCAGCGGTGGTCGAACTCATCGCGATGGACGATGCCGAAATCAAATACAGCACCGTACAAAACTGGTACCCTGGCGACGCCGAAGGCAAAGGTGGGGTCTTCAACTTTGTGACCAAGCGCGGCCTGTGTGAGCGCAATGCGAAGATCAGCTGGACCCAAGTAGAAACCGGTTCTGCCGTGACCTGGAAATACCCATCGTGTATTTTGAAAGGCGACCACAGTGTGGGTGAATTCTACAGTGTAGCGGTGACCAACAAATACCAGCAAGCCGATACCGGGACGAAGATGATCCACTTGGGCAAAAACACCAAGAGCACCATCATCTCCAAAGGGATCAGCGCCGGCAAGAGCCACAATAGCTACCGCGGACTTGTTCGCGTCGGTGCTCGTGCCGAAAACGCAAGAAACTTCAGCCAATGTGATTCTCTATTGATGGGCGATCAATGTGGCGCGCACACCTTCCCGTATATCGAAGCGCAACACCCGACGGCTCAGATTGAGCACGAGGCAACCACTTCGAAGATTGGTGAGGACCAATTATTCTATTGTAACCAGCGCGGTATTGGAACCGAAGAAGCCATCGCCCTCATCGTCAATGGCTATTGTAAAGAAGTACTCAACCAGCTTCCTATGGAGTTTGCCGTAGAAGCACAAAAACTATTGGAGGTCTCGCTAGAGGGTTCCGTAGGATAAGATCATGCTAAAAATCAAAGACCTCAAAGCCCAAGTAGAAGATAACCAAATCCTCAAGGGCATTAACCTAGAAATCAATGCTGGCGAAGTACATGCCATCATGGGACCCAACGGTTCAGGTAAATCGACATTGAGCAGCGTCATTGCCGGCCGTGAAGATTACGAAGTAACCGACGGCGCCATCGACTTCGACGGCGAAGACCTCTTGGACCTCGATCCAGAAGAGCGTGCCCACAAAGGCATCTTCTTGAGCTTCCAATACCCGGTTGAAATCCCAGGGGTAACCGTGAGCAACTTCATCAAAACCGCTATCAACGAGAGCCGCAAGGGCCGTGGCGAAGAGCCGATGGAAGCCCGCGAGATGTTGGCCAAGATGCGTGAGAAGAGCGCCTTGCTAGAAATGGACAAGAGCTACCTCAGCCGCAGCTTGAACGAAGGATTCTCTGGTGGTGAGAAAAAGCGCAACGAGATCTTCCAAATGGCGATGCTCGAACCAAAATTGGCCATCCTAGATGAAACAGATTCTGGTTTGGACATCGATGCCCTTCGCATCGTTGCGAATGGTGTGAACAAGCTTCGCAGCAAAGACAACGCTGTGGTGGTCATCACGCACTACCAACGTTTGCTCGACTACATCAAACCGGATTATGTACACGTCCTCCATAAAGGTAAAATCGTGAAGAGTGGCGGACCAGAATTGGCCCATGAACTCGAAGAACGCGGATACGATTGGATCAAGGCAGAAAACGCATGACAGATTTAGCACAAGATTTACTCTCTTCATTCCTCGTTGCTGAATCACAGCTCAACGGGAGCCGCAACCTCGGCGTCGTGTCCTTGCGCAAAAAAGCCATGGACCGCTTCGAGCAACATGGCTTCCCTACCACGAGAGACGAAGAGTGGAAGTACACCAACCTAAAGCCGGTACTCAAGCAAGATTACCGCATTCTACTCAAAGGGGATGATGCCGTGTCTTTTGCCGACATCAAGAAATACCTTTTGAGCGACCTCGATACCTATAAGCTTGTCTTTATCAATGGCAAGTACAGCTCTTGGTTGAGCGAAAGCACGCATCAAAGCTTTGATATCTGCACCTTCGCGGCGGCCTTGAACAAGTACCCAGAGGTCATTGGCGATTACCTCGGCAAAGCGGCACCAGAGGGCACCACCTTTGTGGACCTGAACACCGCCTTTGCAGATGATGGTGCCTTCGTACGCATCAAGCGCAACCAAACCGTAGATAAGCCGATCGAGATCTTGTACCTCACTACCGATGAGAACGGTCCGGCCTTTGCCCAAAACCGCAACCTCATCATTGTGGAACAAAATGCTGAGGTGCAAATAGTAGAGCGTCACCAAAACATTGGCACCCAGCCAAACTTCACAAATTTTGTCAGTGAAGTCTTTGCGGCTGTCGATGCTCGCGTGAGTTACTACAAGGTGCAAAACGACGCGCTCCACGCTTCCCTCGTCGACAACACCCACGTGGTGCAAGAGCGCGGCAGCAACGTACACGTTGGAACGTACAGCTTCGGCGGAAAATTGGTCCGTAATAACCTACACTTCTACGCCGACGGCGAACATACCGAGAGCCACATGGACGGGGTGACCATCATCGACGATGGGCAAACCGTGGATCACCACACCTTGGTGGACCACCGCGAGCCAAATTGTTACAGCCGCGAGTTGTACAAAGGCATTTACCTCGGCAATAGCCACGGCGTGTTCAACGGCAAAGTGATGGTGCGTCAAAAGGCGCAAAAGACCAACGCCTTCCAGCAGAACGACAATATTTTGTTGAGCGAACGTGCGAAGGTGGATACAAAACCTCAACTCGAGATTTTTGCAGACGATGTGAAGTGTTCACACGGTTGTACCATTGGCCAATTAGATAAAAACGCCCTGTTCTATCTGCGCTCGCGCGGTATTCCAAAAAAAGAGGCGGAAGGCTTAATGACCTATGCCTTTGCTTCGGACGCCTTGGAATACGTGAAGATTCCACAGCTCGAAAAGCGCTTGAACCGCGTCATCGCTGATAAGCTCGGCATCAACTTGGAATTCGCCCTATAATGGCCTACGACATCGACTACATCCGATCCCAATTTCCCATCCTGGACCAACAAGTCCACGGGAGACCTTTGGTGTATTTGGACAATGCTGCCACCGCGCAGAAGCCAAAAGCCGTGGTCGATGCCATCAGCCATTATTACTACAACGACAACGCCAACGTGCACCGCGGCGTCCACACCCTGAGCCAGCGTGCAACGGATGCCATGGAAGCGGTACGGGAACAAGTACGTGCACACATCGGTGCGCGCGAATCCGCAGAGATCATCTTTACGCGAGGCATTACCGACAGCATCAACACCGTTGCTTTCGGCATGGGCGCCTTGATCAAACCGCACCAAAATGTGGTGATCACCGCCCTTGAGCACCACAGCAACATCGTGCCATGGCAGATGCTGTGTGAACGCACTGGAGCAACCTTGCGCTACATCCCCATCAACGAAAAAGGGGAACTCGTCCTCCATTCATTAGAGGAAATCATCGACGAACACACGGCCATGGTGGCCTTCAATCACATCTCAAATTCCCTGGGCACCATCAACCCGGTGAGCACCATTTTGGCACGCGCGAAAGCGGTCGGAGCTTGGACCCTTGTGGACGGCGCACAAAGTGGGCCACACGCCAAGGTGGATGTACAGGAATGGGATGTGGACTTTTTCACCCTGGCCTCGCACAAAATGTATGGGCCTACCGGATTGGGTGTGCTCTACGGCAAGCGCGAGCGACTCGAAGCCCTTCCTCCCTACCAGGGCGGCGGTGAAATGATTGCTACGGTGACCCTAGAGAAGAGCACCTACGCAGCGATCCCACACAAGTTTGAGGCGGGCACACCGCACATCGAAGGAGTGATCGGTTTCGGAGCCGCATTGAAGTTCATGAACAGCATCGGCATTGAGGCCATCGCCCAACATGAAGCGGAATTGCTCGACTATGCAACGGAATGCTTAAGCAGCATTGAAGGATTTAGAATCATAGGAACGGCGGACCACAAAGCAAGCGTGTTGAGTTTCCTTGTCGACGGCACCCACCCATACGATTTAGGGGTATTGCTCGATCAGCAAGGTATCGCGGTTCGCACGGGACAGCACTGTACGCAGCCTATTATGGATCAATTCTGCATTGCAGGCACCGCCCGCGCAAGTTTTGCGATGTACAATACCAAAGAAGAAATCGACCTGTTCAAAGCCGCTTTAGAGCGTGCCGTAAACATGTTGCGATAAACCATTACCTATGACCATACGTGAAAAACAAGCCGCGCTAGTAGACGAGTTTGCCTTCTTCGACGATTGGATGGACAAGTACAATCACATCATCGAAATGGGCAAGAGCTTGAAACCCCTAAGCGACCAAGACAAGCAGGAAGACCTCTTGGTTCAGGGCTGTCAAAGCAAGGTTTGGCTGAAGGCCGAAAAGCAAGGCGATGCCGTAAAGTTTTGGGCCGATGCCGATGCCATCATCGCGAAGGGAATCGTGGCCATGCTTATTGATGTGTTCGACGAGCAGCCGGCGGCAGACATTGCCCAAGCCGAGCTCCGTTTTATCGAGGAAATAGGACTAAAAGATCACCTCAGCCCAACGCGTGCAAACGGCTTGATGAGCATGATCAAACAAATGAAAATTTACGCCCTAGCATTTGCTTAGGTATACATGAAATCATGAGTGAAGAATTGAGCAGAGCAGAGATGCAAAAGATCGGTGAGGAAGTCGTTGGCGTCCTTTGCACCATATTCGATCCAGAAATTCCAGTGGACATCTACCAGCTGGGGTTGATTTATGACGTCCAAGTCAGCACAGAGCGCGACGTTCACATTCTCATGACCCTCACCTCGCCCAACTGCCCAGTGGCAGAGAGCCTTCCGCAAGAGGTGAAGGAAAAGTCGAGAGCATTGGATTCCGTTCGGGATGTCGAGGTGGAAATCACCTTCGATCCTCCATGGGATAAAGACATGATGAGCGAGGAGGCCAAACTCGAATTAGGGATTCTCTAAAAAAAAGCCAAAATCCAAACCTTTACCGCATAAAATGGTTAGGTATTCGTTACTTAGCCGCTTCTTTTGTGGCTTTTAGCGAAAGAAACACAACACACAACACCGCCTTATGAAAGTTGGTATACACGCCATTTCGTACTACGTACCTACGCAGTATTTGCCCATTGAAACCCTAGCAAATGCGCGCGATATTGAATACGCAAAACTCAACAAAGGATTGGGTCTAACCTCGATGTCATTCCCGGATGTCGACGAAGATGCTGCCACTATGGGAGCCAATGCCGTTTTACGCCTAATCCAATCCGAAAACATACACCCCTCTTCAATAGGTCGCCTATACTTGGGAACCGAAAGTGCCCTAGATAGCGCAAAGCCTACGGCTACCTATATTTTGGATTTGGTGGAGAACCAGTTATCTGCTGAACACGGGGCCGATTGTTTGCGCAATGTAGATGCCGTAGACATGATCTTTGCCTGTGTAAGTGCCGTAGACGCCCTGGAAAACGCTTGCCTTTGGGCTGCCCAAAATCCAGATAAAATCGCCATCGTTGTCGCCTCAGATTTGGCAAAATACGACCTTGGCAGCACCGGAGAATATACCCAAGGCGCCGGCTCTGTAGCCCTTGCCGTTCGCACCAACCCAGATATGATCAGCATCGATCCACATGTGGGCGTAGCTACGAAAGGGGAGCGCGATTTCTTCAAGCCGCGTCGCACCTTTACCAAAGCAGCGCTTCTCGCCGAGGCCGCCAAGCTTTTAGGCGTAGAACTCAGCGAAGAAGAGGCACAAGAAAAACTTGCAAACTCGAACGGCTTCTGGGGCGGAAACACCATGCTCCGCAGCTACGTGGAGGAACCTGTTTTCGACGGACAATACAGCAACTTTGCCTACGTGAGCCGCATCAAAGAAGCATTGGCAAATTTCGGCACCAAAGTCAATACCAACCCAGCACTAGATTGGGACAAAGTGGTCATGCACCTTCCCTACGCCTTCCAAGGCCGTCGCATGTTGGTGAACTTCTATCTGGATTGGATGAAGGCCAACAACAAATGGAACGAAGTCGTCGAGGTGATGGGCAGTGATATGCCTGCCGATAAAGCCGAAGCCAAGGAATGGGTTCGCGCTTTCTCAAAGAGTGATTACTACCGCGCCTATGTTGCCAAAGCTCTTGCACCGGCTGAACGCGCCTCAAGCCTCATCGGCAATATGTACACCGCTTCTATCTTCATGGGACTCCTGAGCACCCTCTGTGATGCTACAGATAAAGGACAAAACATCGAAGGACATACCATAGGATTCATGGGCTACGGCTCGGGTTCTAAGGCCAAGGTATTCCAAGGCACGGTGGAAAAGGGTTGGAATAAGGTGGCCCAATTAGACCTCTTCAACACCCTCGAAAACCGCACCGCGGTGAGCTTCGAAACGTATGAGAATTGGCACAATGAACGCCTTGATAGCGCCATCACGCCGAACAAAAAAGGTTTCGTTTTCACAGGTTTACGCACCGAGGAGAACCAAGAATTCTACAGAGATTATACCTTTAACGCTTAGATGAGCGAAAAAGAAATCATTAATAAGGTCGCGCAAAGTCCGCTGATCACCTTCAATCTCGAGGATTACTTGCCGCACCGCACGGCGGAGCTGGACCTTTGCACCCTGGTGGAAGGTGGCTTGCTTCGTGAAGAAGCTTTTCGCAACACCTTGAAAGCGCACGATTTCTCTCCTTACGAAAATGCCGTAGTACGCCTCTACCTCAGCCAAGACCTGATCCTTCCCGCTTGGGCACCTATCCTACTCTCGAGCAAGCTCACGGACCTAGGTATCGCAAGTATTTGGGCGCCCAATTCCGAAACGTTCTGGGGCCAGTATTTCAGAGAGGTCTTGGGAAAATTGGACTACAGCACCTTCGCAGGCAAACCCATCATCCTAAAAGGTTGTGGGGACAAACGCATTCCACGCGATGCTTACGTGCAAGCCATACAACACCTCAAACCCGTCGCAAAAAAAGTGAGCTATGGGGAAGCGTGTAGCGCTGTGCCGTTGAAATAACTAAAGGGTAATACTCAATCCGAGATTTAGGCTACGGGCCTCCTGCCACGTATCCAACAACGGTCCGTCGACCACCAACGGGCTCAGTCCATAAAATCCAAACACATTGACCGGCCCCCGCCCAGCCTTGGCAGATACACCATAGCGGTACGGATTAAACCCAGCGATGTTGTAGAATTTCACTCGGTAGTTTTGATCCTTGTAATAAGAATACGAATCTGTTCGATAGCCAAACAAGGCGCCTACATATAGTCGATTGTACCGGCCCTTTTTGTTGACATTACCACGGTATCGTAATTCAACACTACCGTCGACATATTCCGTCGCGAAACGGTTTGAATGATCATTGCCAGTAAGATATACCGGCGTCATAGTACCGTCCTCACTGACGTCCAAGTGCAAATTGCCTTGATAAAAATGGGCACTATAGCCCACACCCCATGCCCATGAAAAATGGGATATACCGAATACATTGTCGCGCATAAAGTGAATTTCTTGGCTGTTGGCAATGGTACCGGGCGAAAACACCTCAGGGGCTCCGCTCACGAGCAGTGCGGAGGAATTAAATGAAAAGCCTTCACCCGGTTCCGGAATGAATGTGGAGGTTTTCTGGCCATATGCAGAAGCCATAGCCAATAAAAAAATCATGAGAGGAAGGAGCCTGTGTTGAATCATGGCTCCAAAATACTAAAGGTCGTCGTCTTCTACGTCTTCTGCCGCGTCAAAATCGTCCGAATCAGAATCATTATCATCAACTTCGTCGTCTTCGTAGGCCTCAAACTTCTGAACCAACGTGGTACTTACCTTGATCAAGTACTTGGTATCCTCGGTCTCCAGTGGCACGGCTTCTACGCGCTCCCCTTTTGCATTGGTAAAGTACTCGGTGTCGTATTCGAAACCGTCAGGGTACGCTTCGACCAGCAGCGCCATTAGGTCGGGAGTCATGGACTTGTAGTCCTTGATCACAAATCGCTTTGCCATTTGCTGTAAATGTTTGATATCACTAGTAATGTACTTCGGCTAAAACACACATTATTAAGCTAATATCACGACCCGATAGGCAGGGCCGCACGCGGCTAATTATTTGCCTAATATCCAAGAAAAAATTAAAGGTGCAACAATAGTTGCATCACTTTCCACAATAAATTTTGGAGTGTCGGCATCGAGCTTTCCCCAAGTGATTTTTTCGTTTGGAACGGCACCTGAATACGATCCGTATGAGGTGGTCGAATCCGATATTTGGCAGAAGTACCCCCAGAAAGGAGTATCCTCAAGTTCTAAATCTTGGTAGAGCATCGGAACCACACAAATGGGGAAATCCCCAGCAATACCTCCCCCTATTTGGAAGAACCCAATAGAGGCGGTTTTACTCTCTTCAGTATACCATCCAGCCAACCACTGCATGTACTCAATACCGCTCTTCACTGTGGTGGCTTGAAGCTCACCCTTGATGCAGTACGAAGCAAAAATGTTGCCCATGGTGGAATCCTCCCAGCCCGGTACGACGATAGGCAGATTGTGCTCTGCCGCCGCCAACATCCAGCTGTGCTCCGGAGGAATCTCATAATATTGTTCCAAGACGCCCGATAGGAGCATCTTGTACATGTATTCGTGCGGGAAGTAACGCTCGCCCTTGGCCTCAGCCTCTTTCCAGATGGCCTCGATATGCCCCTGCAAGCGACGGAACGCTTCCTCTTCAGGAATGCAAGTGTCGGTCACACGGTTCAGACCGCGGTCCAACAATTCTCTTTCCTGCTGCGCGGTAAGATCACGGTATTCAGGAACGCGCTCGTAATGCGTATGCGCTACGAGGTTCATCAAATCTTCTTCGAGGTTTGCACCAGTACAAGAAATGATGTCCACCTTTCCTTCGCGGATCATTTCCGCTAGAGAAATGCCCAATTCTGCCGTCGACATCGCGCCCGCTAGGGTCACCATCATCTTGCCACCGGCATCGAGGTGTGCTTCGTATCCTTTTGCTGCATCTACCATTGCCGCCGCGTTGAAGTGACGGTAGTGGTGTGCCATAAACTGTGAAATAGGTCCTTTATTCATAACCCAAGGTATTTAGCATTTGGTCGGCCGATTGTTGGTCGGCGAATAATCGTGTCGAAACGGTGCCATCATCTTCGATGTTGACCACCACGTGTTTCGGTGCAGGCAATAGGCAGTGTTTCGTACCGCCGTAGCCCGACAAGCTTTCCTGATACGCGCCCGTATTGAAGAAGCCTATGATCAATGGCTCCGCATCCATCTTGCGCAATCGCGGTAGGAAGATGGCGTTCACGTGCTGCTCGGAATTGTAGTAATCGTCCGAATCACACGTCAAACCGCCCAACAATACACGCTCATAAGGCTTGTCCCATTTGCTCAACGGGAACATGATGAAGCGCTTATTGATGGCCCAGCTGTCCGGCAAGGTCGTCATGAACGAGCTGTCGATCATGTACCAAAGCTCGCGGTCGTTTTGTTG
>JAYPCB010000021.1:0-21599 GCA_038124525.1 Cryomorphaceae bacterium | reverse complement strand
TCTCTCCGGACGGCAGCAAACTAGTCTTTGCCTCTAACCGAAACAACGGCGGAACACGTGCTACGAACCTCTTTATTGTAGACTGGAAAGAATAAACCTATGCTTGCCACCATTTTTTGGGACTTCCCCAACCACATTCCACTGTTCGGATTTGAACTACGGTTCTATTCGTTGATGTTCATCATCAGTTTTGTGCTGGGGCAGTACGGCATGCAATATGTCTTCAAAAAGGAAAACATCGACCCTAAACTTATGGACAGCCTGGTCTATTGGATGATTGGGGCGACCATTGTTGGGGCGAGATTAGGCCATGTTTTCTTTTACGATTGGGACAAGTACAAGAATAACCTGGGCGACATTCTCAAAGTTTGGGAAGGGGGACTGGCTTCGCACGGTGCGGCCATCGCCATCGTAGCGGCCATGATTTACTGGTCGCGCAAATATGCCAAAATACACCCGTTGTGGACCTTAGACCGCATTGTCATTGTGGTGGCTTTAGCGGCTGGATTCATCCGTATGGGAAACTGGTTCAACAGTGAGATTTATGGTGCGCCGGCGAACAGCGCCTTTGAAACCGTTTTTGTGGAGGACGGTGCACAAGCCATACAACGCGGTTTTGCAGACCAAGTAAAGCATATGGAATTCGAACCCACCGGTGAATTATTGCACACGGACAGCTTGGCCTTGCCGGAATTGGACCTACGAATTTCCTTTCATCAAAGTGGCGAAGCACAAACGGCACAATACGCCAATACGTATTTACCACAGATTATTCGCATGCAGCGCCCGGACAACCGCAATCTTTGGATGTTAGACGGCACTGTTGCCGAGGTCTACGAAGGTGCGGATGGATGGGAAGCAACGGTGAAGGTATATGGCATTCCGCGCTACCCCACCCAACTCTTTGAAGCCGGTGCCTATTGGATCATCTTTATCACCCTCGCATTATTGTACTTAAAACGTGGAGCAGGCAACAAACCTGGATTCCTTTTCGGGCTTTTCCTCACGCTTCTTTTCGGGTTCCGATTCTTTATTGAATACCTCAAGGAAATTCAAGTGGACTTCGAGCAAAGCATGAGCCTCAATATGGGCCAGTGGTTGAGTATACCGCTCGTAGCCTTTGGCTTATTCCTGATTTTCAGAGCACAAAAAACATCATAAATCTTCGACATGAACGCCTTTAGAAAATACGCTATTTGGATTGTCGGCTTGGGATTGGCCGCCTTCATCATCCCTTCAACCATAGGGAGTTTCGGCAAATTCAATGAAAACACTAAGCCATCGGTCAAGCAGCCTACGCAGCCCTATGAACCGCCTTTTAGAATGGACGGAACCCTTTGGGCAATCAACGGCGACGATACAACCGCTGTATTCCGAACGGAATATGCAACCACACCGGCAGCCATCGAAATAGGCATGATGTACAGAAGGTCTATGGACAAGGATATGGCCATGTTGTTCTTCATGTCTGGTGGGGACCAATTACGCAGCTTCTGGATGAAGAATACCATCGTACCGTTGGACATCATCTACATCAACAGTGAAAACGAAGTGGTGAGTATTCAAGCCAACGCTCAACCCCTCTCTACCCAAAGCTTGCCAAGCGGTCAGCCAGCCTCCTATGTACTTGAAATTTACGGCGGTGAGGCAGCAGCCCAAGGCATTGGCGTAGGCACAAAAGTGTACTGGTCAGATAAATTATAAAAAAGTCCTCGGCCTCAATTATTTAACTATCTTTGCGCCCTTAAGCATTACAAACATCTAAACGTGATTTTGGTATGTACCTAACGAAAGAGAAAAAAGCAGAGATCTTCGCAGAATTCGGAGCATCTGCAACAGACACAGGATCTGCAGAAGGTCAGATCGCATTGTTCAGCTACCGCATCAGCCACTTGACTGAACACTTGAATAAAAACAGAAAAGACCACAACACTGAGCGTTCATTGATCGCTTTGGTAGGAAAGCGCAGAAAATTGCTGAACTACTTGAAGGATAATGACATCGAACGTTACCGTGCAATTGTTGAAAAGCTAGGCTTGAGAAAGTAAGCTTGACAATACGAACGACAAAAAGGCAATTTTTACAATTGCCTTTTTGCGTATAAAAAAGTATCTATTTCAATTATATATGATTCCTAAAGCAATTACTGAGACTATCGTACTTCCTGACGGGAGAGAGATCACGCTTGAGACCGGGAAACTGGCCAAACAAGCGGATGGCTCTGTTGTCGTAAAGTGCGGTGGTACAATGCTGTTAGCCACTGTCGTGTCTAGCAAAGAAGCGAAAGACGGTGTAGACTTTCTTCCGCTTACGGTAGATTACCGTGAAAAGTTTGCGGCCAATGGTCGCGTACCAGGTGGATTCCTCAAGCGTGAGGGTCGTCCATCGGACAACGAGATTTTGACCATGCGTTTGATCGACCGCGTATTGCGTCCTTTGTTCCCAAAGGATTACCACGCTGAGATCCAGCTCATGATCCAGATGATTTCCTACGACGAGAACGTAGAAGCAACCTCATTGACTGGTTTGGCTGCATCTGCTGCCATCGCAGTAAGTGACCTTCCATTCGACGGTCCTATTTCTGAGGTTCGTGTGGGTCGCATTAACGGCGAACTCATCATCAACCCTACTCCAGCTCAAATCGCTGATTTGGAAGTGGACATGGTGATTGGTGCCTCAATGGACTCTGTGGTGATGGTAGAAGGTGAGATGAAAGAAATTTCTGAAGAGGAAATGGTGGATGCCATCAAGTTCGCTCACGATGCTATCAAGGTTCAAATTCAAGCGCAACTGAACATGGCGGCTCAAGTTGAGAAAGCCCAAGTGAAGCGTGAATACAGCCACGAAACGCACAACGAAGAAGTTCGCGAAGAAGTCATGCAAATGACTTACGATAAAGTATACGAAATAGCTAAAAGTGGTTTGCCTAAGCACGAGCGTTCTGCAGGTTTCAAAGCTGTATTGAACGAGTACTTGGAAGGCAAAGACGAAGAGTGGTTGGAAGCCAACGCTGGTTTCGCCAAGAGCTATTTCCACGATGTTGAATACAAAGCCATGCGCAACATGATCCTCAATGACGGTCAGCGTTTGGACGGTCGTTCTACGACTGATGTTCGCCCTATTTGGTCTGAAGTTGATTACTTGCCAGGTGCACACGGCTCTGCCGTATTTACCCGCGGGGAAACTCAATCATTGACTACAGTTACCTTGGGAACTTCATTGGATGCAAACAGAATCGACGACGCTACATTCACTGGCGAAGAGAAATTCTACTTGCACTACAACTTCCCTCCATTCTCTACCGGTGAAGCCCGTCCTATTCGTGGCGTAAGCCGTCGCGAAGTGGGTCACGGTAACTTGGCACAACGTGCTTTGTACCAAATGATCGATCCAGAAAACCCATATACCATTCGTGTGGTAAGTGATATTCTTGAATCAAACGGTTCGTCTTCTATGGCAACAGTTTGTGCGGGTACCTTGGCCTTGATGGATGCGGGTGTGAAAATGGTACGCCCTGTAAGTGGTATTGCCATGGGATTGATTTCTGACGGCGAGAACTACGCAGTACTTTCTGATATTCTTGGAGACGAAGATCACTTGGGTGATATGGACTTCAAAGTAACAGGTACTGAGAACGGCATCACTGCATGTCAGATGGACATCAAAATCAAAGGTTTGAGCTACGAAATCTTGGTGAATGCTTTGAAGCAAAGCCGCGCAGGACGTATGCACATCCTAGGTGAGATGTTGAAGACTATGCCTGAGACTCGTGCGCAATTGAAACCAAATGCGCCGAAGATCATGACGTTGACTGTGAAGAAAGAATTCATTGGACCAATTATTGGCCCAGGTGGTAAGAACATCCAAGGTATCCAGGCGGATACTGGCACGACAGTTACCATTGAAGAAATCGAGGAGCGCGGTCACATCGAAATCTCAGGTAAGGATTACGACATGATGAACAAGGCTCTCGAAATGATTCGTGCCATTGCATTCGAACCTGAAGTAGGTGCTGAATACGAAGGTATCGTTCGCGGCGTTCAGACTTATGGAGCGTTTATTGAAATCGCACCTAAAGTTCAAGGATTGTTGCACATTTCAGAGATCGATTGGACAAGAATTAAAAACGTGGAAGATGTCTTGAAAGAAGGCGATAAGGTCCGCGTGAAGTTGCTCGACGTTGACAAGGCAGGTAAGATGAAGCTCAGTAGAAAAGTGCTTCTTCCAAAGCCGGAGAAAACTGACGCATAATTCATATATTTTAGACTTGTGATGCGAGCGGCGCTGCGCGCCGCTCGCATTCACAGTTAAATAGTAAAGGCCAAACATGAGACAGTTAAAAATCACAAAACAGGTTACCAACCGCGAAACCGCTTCACTTGACAAATACCTACAAGAAATTGGTAAGGTAGAATTGATTACAGCGGAAGAAGAGGTAGAGTTGGCACAGCGCATTAAAGCGGGTGACCAAGTAGCGTTGGAGAAACTAACCAAAGCTAACTTGCGATTTGTGGTTTCTGTTGCCAAGCAATACCAAAACCAAGGTTTGACCCTTCCAGATTTGATCAACGAAGGAAACTTGGGATTGATCAAGGCGGCACAACGCTTTGATGAAACGCGCGGTTTTAAGTTTATCTCATACGCTGTATGGTGGATCCGTCAGAGCATTTTGCAGGCCTTGGCCGAGCAAAGCCGTATTGTTCGTCTTCCATTGAACAAGATTGGTTCCATTAACAAGATCAACAAAGCCTACGCATACTTGGAGCAGGAGCACGAGCGTCCGCCAAGCGCAGCTGAAATTTCGAAGCACTTGGAGATGAGTGAATCGGACGTTAAAGAAAGCATGCGCAACAGTGGCCGTCACGTGAGTATGGATGCCCCGTTGGTAGAAGGCGAGGACAGCAACTTGTACGATGTATTGAACTCTTCAGACAGTCCACACCCAGACGAGGATTTGATGATGGACAGCTTGCGCACAGAGATCGAGCGCTCGTTGGCTACATTGACGCCACGTGAAGGCGATGTGATCCGCTTGTACTTCGGTCTAGGCGGCCAGCATCCGATGACATTGGAAGAGATCGGCGAAAAGTTTGATTTGACGCGCGAACGTGTTCGTCAGATTAAAGAGAAAGCCATCCGTCGTATGAAGCATACTTCACGAAGCAAAATCTTGAAGACCTACCTCGGTTAATAACCATGGTATAAAGTTTTTACCCTAGCACCCTGCCGACCACGGCGGGGTGTTTTATTTTTGTACCACATATAAATCACAAAGCATGGCCGCACCTATTATTTCACCTTCCCTTTTAGCCGCAGATTTCGGAAACCTTCAACGCGACTGCCAAATGGTCAATGAAAGTGAGGCCGATTGGTTCCACATCGACGTCATGGACGGGGTCTTCGTACCAAACATTAGCTACGGCATGCCCGTGGTGAAGACGATGGCGGACAACTGCGAGAAGGTCATGGACGTGCATTTGATGATCGTTCAGCCAGAGCGTTATATCCAAACGTTTAAAGATTGTGGCGCTGACATCCTTACCGTGCACTACGAAGCATGTACGCACTTGCACCGCACCATTCAGGAGATTCACAATGCCGGAATGAAGGCCGGTGTTGCGTTGAATCCACATACTCCGGTGAGCGTGTTGGAAGATATCGTGCAAGATTTAGACGAGGTATTGTTGATGAGTGTGAATCCAGGATTTGGAGGTCAGAAGTTCATCGAAAACACCATCAAGAAAACTTCCCAAGCCAGAGAATTGGTCGATCGCACCGGATCAAAAGCCATTATCGAGATTGACGGAGGGGTGAATTTGGAAACTGGCGCACGATTAGTAGCCGCAGGTGCCGATGCCCTCGTGGCCGGCTCGTTTGTCTTTAAAAGCGAAGATCCAAAGGCGACCATCGCTGCTCTAAAAGCACTTTAACGACGGAATTCAGCCGTTTGATCATATACGGCCTGAAGGATTTCTCGCTCCATCTCGTCTACGCCTAAACCGCGGCGCTCCATCATTCGGTGCGCCGTATCTAAGGCCTTGTCGATTTTGTATTCCATCGTGCCTTGCGGGCCTCCCCACGAGAAAGAAGCAATGAAATTTCTTGGAAATCCGGCTCCATATACATTGGCACTTACGCCCACGACAGTACCGGTGTTGAACATGGTATTGATGCCTGATTTGCTGTGATCGCCCATGACCAATCCACAAAACTGTTGTCCGGTTTTCGAGAATCGCTTGTGTACATACGACCAGGCCTTCACCTCGTCGTAGTTGTTCTTCAAATTTGAATTATTGGTATCCGCACCGAGGTTGCACCACTCGCCCAATGCACTATTGCCTAGGAATCCGTCGTGTCCCTTGTTGCTGTAGCCAATAATCACGGAATTATTCACCTCGCCCCCTACCTTAGAATGAGGCCCTAGGGTGGTAGCTCCGTAAATTTTTGTGCCCAGTTTCAAGGCACTGTGCTCGCCCAACGCCAATCCGCCGCGCACTACACAACCTTCCATGATTTCGGCATCCTTGGCCAAATAAATGGGCCCAGTGGTCGTATTTAATATGCTGGCCGTCGCCTTAGCACCTTCTTCCAAGAATATTCTATCGCCAATGACCGTACAAGTTGGATCTACCGGAGCGCTTGTGCGCCCTGCCGTCAACAATGCATAATCGTTGTCCATCTCCGCCGCATTCTGCGTCCATACATCCCAAGGGCGGGCCAAAATCGTCAATGGCTCATTGTAGCAGGTACTGCCGCTTGTATCCGAGGGTTGGGCGCCCTTCCAAGCAACGACCGCATCGCCTTTGCACAGACTTTGCCCCTCTTCAAGAGATGAGACAGCTTCTAAGAATGCGTCCGTGGGACACACGCCACCGTCAATACAAACCTCAGACGCCTGAAGTGCAGGGAACTTTTTACTCAAATACTCCTGCGTACCATACCCCACTTCATGACCGCGTCGAGTGTATTTCTCGGCGACCGTCAATATGCCGCATCGCAACGCGGCGACCGGTCGTGTGAAGGTCAAAGGAAGTAAGTGCTCTCTGCTTGAAGTATCTACGAGTTGTATACGCATGGCTGTGGTTAAAGTTGGTCACGGAAAGTTAGGGCAAAAAAAAGACCCGCGTGAAGCGGGTCTTCTATTTTGATGCAATAAATGCTTATTTGCGGTTTCCGTAACGGTTGCGGAACTTGTCCACACGACCTGCGGTATCGACCAACTTCACTTTACCAGTGTAGAACGGGTGAGAGAAGCTAGAGATTTCCATCTTGATCAATGGGTACTCAACACCATCAACTTCGATAGTGTCTTTTGCATCTGCACAAGATTTAGTGATGAACTGATCGCCTGTTCCCATGTCTTGAAAGACTACTGGACGATAGTTTTCTGGATGAATGCCTTTTTTCATTTCGTTTTGTTTTATGTATAGCCTGAGTTTTTGCCCAGACCCCTTGTTCAAAATTGGACCGCAAATATAGGACAAATGTTCATAACACACTCATTGCGAGTGCGAATTTCATGGAGTAGCTTCGCTGTAGTGAAACTCAGTATAAAAATAGCCCTAATTTTCTTTGCGCTCGGCCTCTTCAGCTGTAGGCAAACCATTGATTTTAAGGGGACTGATATTCCACTTTCCTTTTCTCAGGACACCATTTACCTAGATACCGTCTTCACGGGGTTAGGGAGTTCCACCCGCACGCTCAAGGTGTACAATACCAGCAACGAAAACATGGTCGTGGACCGAGTATACCTGGCCCGCGGCGAGCAGAGTTATTACCGCATAAACGTCGACGGGGTGAGCGGCAAAAGCGTGGACAACCTCGAGATTCTCGCAGGGGATTCTGCCTACCTATTCATTGAAATAAGCCCAGATGCGCAAGGGGCCGATGCCTTAGTCTATACGGACAGCATTTGGTTTGAAAACGGCAACCAACGCCAGCACGTCGATCTCGTTACGGCAGTGTGGGACGCCTATTATCACTTCCCTACGAATGTGCTGACCATTACCCAGTCCGAGCCTTACCCGGACATTAAAATCCCCTATTCCATCCTGCCCTGTAACGCGCAATGGAGCAACGATAAGCCACATGTGATCTATGGGTATGCCGTGGTGGACAGCGCCTGTAGTTTGAGCATTAACCCAGGTACCCAAATCCATGTACACAAGGGCGGGGGCCTTTGGGTCTATCGCGACGGCCAATTGTCCGTGGACGCCAGCGCCATTCAAGGCGCCACTAACATGAGCAATCCCGTGGTGTTCCAAGGGGACAGATTAGAGCCTAGCTACGAGTGGGTACCTGGACAATGGGGCGGTGTATTGGGCGGCATCTTCTTGATGCGCTCAGATCAAGAGCACCTCATCCAGAATACCGTTATTAAAAACGCTACGACCGGCATTCGATTGGACAGTGCTGCGGTCCTCAAGGCCAATAACACCATCATTACCCACAGCTCCCGAGTGAACCTCTATGGCGGCTACGGCGATGCCACCTTGAACAATTTCATCAGCGGGCCGGCCGGTGTATACGGACTCTACGCCTTGGGCGGCCAATACACCGCAAAGAATAGTACGTTCTTGAACACTTGGAGCTACTCCACCCGCGGAGGAACGGCAGTGGGATTGAGTAATTACTTTGAAGATGGCGCGGGCATTCGCTACACGCGCGACCTGCAAGCGCTGTTTTTTGAAAGCATCATCGACGGTTCCTTGGACAACGAGGTGGGCATGGCCATCGACCCGGTTGCAGCCTTTGATGTGCGCTTTGGTAAAAGTGCCTTGAGCATAGAGCCTAATCCCGAGGGCGGCCATTACGACCTAGGCGATACCACTATGTTCTTTGGCAATGACCTACAATTCAATGGATTTTGGACCTATGCACCGGGCCCGTTACTCACTAACGCCGGATATTCTTACTTGCCGGATAGTGCGAGTACATTGATTGATGCTGTCGTTCGTGATCCTCAGGGAGCTACGCATGATATCCACGGCACTGCCCGTGGCACTACCATTACACTCGGCGCTGCCGAGCCTCAGTAAACGTTAAAGATTGGCCAAGAACGCCATGGTATTCACGCCGTCGGCGTAGTCCCATAGCTCAGGCTGTTGCGCTTTTCCAAAAGGAATGTGGCCGTGCCCCACCACACATTGAAGTTTCTCTCCCCATTGTGCGATTTTATCCGCAGCCTCCTCCTTTGTTTGGTAGCGGCTTACGTGAAGAATGCCCACTGGGGTGTGCAGTTCCTCATTCTCACGGACAATGATGAAACCATTTTCTAGGAAATCTTCCTGGTTCAGCAAGAAAAGTGCTCGGTAGTAATCGTAGTTGTTGCCGTATTTGTTGTTGTTCACCACATCACTCCAATCCACGATGTTGGCAAAGATGCGTTGAATATCAAAATCTGCCGGGGCTAAGAGATGGCCTACATTGCGACAACCCAAACCGAAGTATTGGAAGATGTCGCTGCCTAAGGCGACCAATTCCTCGTCGCTCTCACTCCCGTCCAATAGCGCCAAAGACGTGCGGTTCTTGCGGATTATGTTTGGGTATTTCCCAAAGTAATATTCGAAGTAACGTGCGGTATTATCACTGCCTGTGGCGATGACGGCGCCCATATCGTTTAATTGGTCCACGAACACCCAATCCCCTTCAAACAAGGGGTCCTGGCGCAATAACACCGTGGCCAGCACGGGCATCAACGCCTCATCATCACTGCTCATCTTCACCACCGCGAAATGTCCGCTGAGGAAAGTGCTCAAAAAATCGTGCAGCCCGACCAATGGAATGTTCCCGGCCATCACAATGCCCACTCTGTGGCGGTTGACCTCTCGTGTACCGCCCTCACGATCGCGCCACGCCAAAAGGTTCTCTTTGGTCAAGGCCTCGCCCCAAGAGGCAAGGGCGTGGTACACGTTGGCCTCTGTAAACCAACCGTTGTGACGGAGGGATTTGGTGGCCGCTGCTCGCACTGCTTCCGCCAAGTCCTCTAGGCCTTCAGGAGCAGGAGCGCCCGAAGCCACAGAACGAAGAAATGCTCCTAAGTTGGAAACTGCATCAATTCTATGGTCTGAGAAAAACATTCGCGTGTACCTTTGTGTTGGATTGCAAAACTAAAACACACCACCTACATATGGCCATTAAAATCACAGACGAATGCATAAACTGCGGTGCTTGTGAACCGGAATGCCCTAATAACGCCATCTACGAAGGCGCTATGGAGTGGCGATTCAACGAAGGTACGGACCTAAAAGGCAAGATTTTGACCCCTGGGGGCACAGAATATGATGCCGATGAAGCACAAGAGCCGGTAGATTACGACGTTTATTATATCGTAACGGACAAGTGTACGGAGTGTATTGGCTTCCACGAGGAGCCGCAATGTGCGGAAGTTTGTCCGGTAGATTGTTGTGTACCCAATGAAGACCACGAAGAGACAGAGCAGGAGCTCATGGCGAAGAAAGACTTTATGCACTTTGAGGAGTAGGGTCCAATTTCTTTTTGCCCTCACCCTCCTATCCGTAGGTGCGCTTCAAGCTCAGGTGAGCGAGCAGCGCCTCGCGGCCCTAGGACAGGCCTACCTTCTTCCCCAAAACGCCCCACAAGCAGATTCCCTAGCCGAAGTATTTGCAGATAGCCTATGGGCCTTTATCAGCATCCCTTCGAATTACGGAAAAACCCTTCCTAGTGTACGCAACCTCAGCGTCCAATTACCGGACGATCAAAGCTTTGCCCTATATACTTGGGCCGTGCCGCATGAGAACGGCACCTTCGCCTTCCACGGCTTTCTGTGGAACAAGAATTGGAAAGGGCAAACGCGATTAGTCCTCGAAGATTACGGTACCGAAGACGCCCCCTACCGCTGGCTCAAAGGCGGGCAATGGGTCGGCAGCATTTGCTATGATATTTTGACCACGCGCCACCGAGGCAAGAAGCACTATACCCTACTGACCTTCCGCCCAGGAACGTCATTTCACACCAAATACATCGATGCTATAGAGCTGGGCACGCGTGCCGAGCGCATGCATTTTGGCTCGCGCATCTTCAACATACGCGCGAACGGCGACGAGCGGTACCAACGTCGCCCCTACAGACTTCAATTCAGATACAATAGCGCCCTCACCGCAGCTGTGCGTTACGATCGCGAACACCGCGGCATTATCTGCGACCACCTCGCCCCTTCGCAAGCCGAGCTCACTGAGCGTTGGTTTGCCTATGGACCTGATTTCTCCTACGACCGCATCCATTGGAGCGAAGGCAAGTGGGAGATGGACGAAGCCTATCCACTGGTAAGAAACTTAGACGTGGCCCCCACCAATGACCGGGTGCCCACCAACCTAGATCCGCGCCGCTAAGGCGCCGCGGATGACCTGAAAATACGAACGGCGGCCCGGCGGGGCGCCGTTCGTATATCTAAAAATTCTTTGCTTTAGTGGTTGAGCATCACCGGCATGACGAGCATGAGCAAATCCTCGCCATCGTCCATACCGTCCGCCGGAATCAAAAGTCCCGCACGATTAGGCGCTGACATTTCCATGCGTACATTATCGCTGCCCAAGTTACCGAGCATCTCCAAAAGGAAGCGAGAATTGAAGCCAATCTCCATATCGTCGCCTTGGTAATCACAAGAAATACGCTCGTGTGCTTTGTTGCTGAAGTCTGGATCCTCTGCACTGACAGAAATTTCCGCCCCAGCGAGCTTCAATCTGATCTGGTGTGTCGTCTTGTTTGAGAAAATGGCCACACGCTTCACTGAAGAAGAGAACGCACCGCGGTCGATCAACATGATGTTCGGGTTGCTCTGAGGAATGACCGCCTCGTAGTTCGGGTATTTACCATCGATCAATCGGCAAATCATCACTACATTATCAAACGTGAACTGCGCATTGGTGTTATTGTACACCATCTCTACCTCTGAGCTATCATAGCTCAAGGAACCGCGCAACATGTTCAACGGCTTTTTCGGCATGATGAATTCCGCCGTACTCGGCGCGCCTAGATCCGTTCTGCGGTAACGCACTAATTTGTGTGCATCTGTCGCTACGAACGTGAGGCTATTGGTATCAAACTGGAAGAACACCCCACTCATTACTGGGCGAAGCTCGTCGTTCCCCGCAGCGAACAAGGTCTTTGAAATTCCCGAAACCAACGCTTCCGCTGGAACAGTTGCTTTGCTGGCATCCTCAAGCGCTGGGAAGGTTGGGAATTCCTCTCCATCGATGAACGCCAAGCTGTATTTCCCATAATCAGAGGCCAATTCTATGGTGTGCGACGCCTCATCAAAGGTGAAGGTCAACGGCTGCTCTGGGAACGTCTTCAAGGTATCCATCAACACTTTGGCCGGAACCGCAGCACTGCCCTGATCTTCACTTTCTACCTCCAAGCTCACGCTCATCATGGTCTCTAAATCAGAGGCACTGATCGAAAGCTCGCCTTGCTTGAGTTCAAACAAAAAGTTGTCGAGAATTGGAAGGGTATTGTTGCTCTGCACAATGCCGCCGATCAGCTGCAATTGCTTCAAGAGTTTGGAACTGGATACTATAAACTTCATCGCATCAATTATTTAAAAGCGTGTCTAACAAATATAATTGGGCAGGGCCCTAAAGTGGGGCGCTAGGCCCAATTTTATTTTGCACAATTGTTAATAATCAAACCAAGGCTAAATCACTGTTGCTCAGCGAAATCCCATCTTGATTTAAGCAAATTGCGCCAGCCGTAACGCTGTATGAGAACCATGCGACCGTCGGGCAATTCGGCATAAAAACGATCCGGGTCCCATTGGTGTGGCACTCCCTCTGCATCGAGCTGTTCTCTATCCGGGCGCTTCCAAAAGGCCCGAACCTTTAAAATATCATTGTCCACCGTATGCACGTACAGCTCAAAGGCAGGGGTGGCACTGAAAATGCTGTCCTTTTTCTCCCAAATGTTATCGCTCGGGACAATGGCTCCCTCATACTTCAGGGTTTCCAAACTTCCCACCACGGTCATGAGCTCCAAAGAATTGGCCACCGGCAAAGGCTCAAACTCCCCACCTACGAGCGACCAGCTCTTGGCATCGGTAGCCGGTTCAACCAAGGTGCCTTCCTTCACATTCTGGCGTGTGATCATCCAACCGTCGCCTGGAATGGCGGGCAATGCCATCTCAACGGCCTTAATGTCCTTAGGTGCCAACCCAAAGATGGTCCGGTCGCGCCAGAGGTTTTCTTCGGTGAAAAACCTGGTGGTCAAATAGCCGTTGAACCCTTGGATGTACACCGCAAATGGCAAATCTGATCCTGCCATTTTGTAATAGGTCCCCAACATATCCGGGGTTTCTGTACCGACGGTGTATTTCTTGATTAATTGGTCCCCGGTATATACCTCCACCCAGCGACCGTACACTTCCATGCGTTGATTCACCTGCTCCACGGCGCTTTGCTGCACAAAATGCTTCAGGGTCACCTTGCTCAAGGTTTCCAGCAACACCTCAATGGCATCCTGACGCACGGGCCACTGCTCCTCTCCCACGACCCAACGATCGCCTACGCGCTCCAACACCACCGTGCTCGGCTGCTTGTCGCTGATGACCACTTTGGTGATCTGCGAAGCATCGGCTACAGCAAAATCGTATTGCGCCTTGAGGGCTTCTAGGCCGTCGCTAGAGTTGTTTTGACAAGCCATAAGGCCCCACAAAGCTGTGGATAGAAGTAGGAGTTTACCTGCGTGCATAGCGTCTTTTTCGTTGTAGGAAGAAGAAGAGCGCAGCCAGTGCTAGGACCAATTCCGGCAAGGCCACATTCAAAAACTTCCAATAATTGGCTTCCGCCACAATCTTTTCTCCGTCCAGCAAGCGCAATTTCACATCGCGCGTGCGGGTTTGCATCAGACCGATATCGTCCAACATGTAATCCACGGTATTGAGCACTAAATCATCATTGCCGTATTGAATGCCCGTATACTGATCGTAGCCCAGAGGGAGCGGGTACCCACGCGGTATTTCTGGGTTGATCAAATTCACTTGGTTGCGAATAAAATCACCGTCACTAAAGACCGCCATTGCGGTTTGCGGACTCTTCTTGAGCTGTGGCAATCCCACACCAGCCTTCGGGGCCAATCTATTCGCGTAGGCACTCTCAAAACTTCCTTCCAAAAGCACTGCCGGTATCAAATTGCGTTGGGTGAAGGCACGGGGGTCCGGACGGTTGTACAGCATTTCCAGGCTCACTGTATGCGGGGCCGCCATCGAACGTGCATTCGAGGAGCTCAACAGCAGTGGTGTTTTCTTGATGCCTGGTGCCTCAACCGTATCTAAGGTAGAGCTGAACTCACCCTTGACCGCATTCATATTTGCCACCGCAGGGTGATCTGTTGTGCCCCAAAGCGGAAAATACACCCAGGGATTGATGCTTCGTTTATCGTTTACTCCAGCGCAACGCACATCCTGAACCAGGTCAGCGTTGATGCGCACTCCATATTTGAACAAGAGGTCCGTTAGGTTGAGGTCATAGATGGTTGGGTATGCCAAAAACTCTGGAGCGAAGCTCAAGCTGTCCATTTCTGCATGGACCCCGTCCAGGAACCAAAGTACTTTACCGCCACCCATCAGGAATTGGTCCAATAAATACTTATCTAATTCCGGGAAAGGCTGCATCGGCTTCGCTACCACGAGCAGGTCGTAGGTGTTCATACGACGTACCATATCACTGAGGTCCGCCTCCCCGTTGGCATCTGCTTTGTAGGCCTGTAATGAGAATCGATCTACCGCGTAATTTTCGCTCAAGGCCAGCCCTATGCCCGCGGTTTGTACCGAAGTAAGCTCGCCGTGACCGGTGACCATACCTACCTTCGGCTTATCGGTGATGAGCAAAGCTTTGAGCGCGCGGGCAAGGTTAAATTCTAATTGTTGAATACTGATGTTGACTTGTTCCGCAGGATCTAAGACCATCACATTCTCCAATAAAACGGCCGTTACCTCTTGCTCTTTGTAGGCCATGGTTGCCCCAGGAAAAACATTCAATACGCTCTGCCCGTCGGCCTTCTGCACTTGAAGTTGAACGGCGTTTATTCCTTTGGTGGCCAATTGGTTCTTGAACTCCCCCGCATTCTCCACATTGTTCGGGTTGATGAACTCAAAGAAGATATTTCCATTGCGCGCAGCCCACTCTTCAAGCATGTAGCGCGTTTCTATCTTCAAACGTTCGAATCCTGCCGGAAACTCGCCCTCCAAATACACGGTGATAAGCATCGGCTCGGCTACTTGGTCCAATAAACTTTCTGTACCCTCGCTCAGGCTGTAGCGCTTTTCCTCGGTCAAATCCCAACGCAAGCGCATGGCACTGCTGCCGGCCGCGATCACTAGACCTATGGCCATCCAGAGGAACGCCTTCTTCCAGGGCTGTTGCAGGTGATTTTTTGCCAATACTCCGAGGGTGAGTCCAATGAACAGGAACACCACCCCAATGAAGTAGCCCACATCGCGCAAGTCTAATACACCGCGCGCCATGCTCAGGTAGTGCTCGTTCATTCCCAAGGTGCGTACGGTCAATTCCCAGCCAGAGAACTTGTATATATCGGCCAAGGATTCAAATCCTAAATACATTCCAAAATTCAAGGCCACCCCAAGGACAAAGGCCACTACGTTGTTCGGCGTCAAAGCGCTCGCCATCAAGGCTACCGCAGTATAGGCAGCGCCTATGGCCAAGAGGCCTACAAAGGAACCTATGGCAGCACCCCAGTCTAGGTTTCCGACTGGAGAACCCAGCGTTCGCACGCTCCATAGATAGACAAGAGTGGGAAGTATGGAGAAGATGACGACGGTGAACGTCCCGAAGAACTTGGCCCAGATCAACTGCATTAATGAAATAGGACGCACGATGAGCAACTCCATCATTCCAGATTTGATCTCGTCACTGAATACCCGCATACTGATGGCAGGTATGAGGAACAAGAAGACCCAAGGTGCCAGTCCGAAATAGTTCTCTAATGTGGCATAGCCGCCTTCCAAAATGTTGAATGGACCGTTAAATACCCAAAGCAGTAGCCCGTTGATCAACAAGTAGATCCCAATAATCAAATACCCGAGGATGCCCGAGAAGTATACGTTGAGTTCTTTCTTGAGTTGTGCTATCATGGTTGTTGGTCAAATAATTCTTCGCAGGTCCAAGCCTTTGGCTTGCCCGAAAATAAGGCTTTTGTCTGTGGCCACACCTCTTCAAAAACCGTGCTGTGTCTGTAGGCGTTCAAATGCGCTTCCGATTCCCAGCGGCTGTAGGTAAAAAAGTGTTCGTCGCCTCGCAGCATCTTTACTCCAAGGCAGCCTTCTGCTCCAGCAATTTGTGCTTTGTATTTGTCGAATAGACGAATGAACGCCTCTCCTTCTGTACATTTTGGATCGATGGGCAGTTGTACAATTCTTGTGATCATACAAAGTCGATTCTTACCCAATCATTAATGTTCAACCCTAAAAGTTCGTTGGAGCCCTTGATGTGCTCCCCACCACTCTTACCTACGGCCACACATAACTTGCCGTGCGCATCCCATACCCCGGCGATTTTACCTTGTGGAACCTCGCCAATGCGCTCATAGATCTTGGCAATACTTCTGTTTCGAGAAGTTTCCACGGATGCGCGACGGCCTTTTTGATGGGCCTCGAAAAGGGTTCTTGAAATATTGGTAATACAGGTACCGTGGTGATCGATGTACACCACGTTTCCGCGAATAGCGTACTCATCCACCAAAGGTGCTGATGTTTTGAGCTTTTTAATTTTGGTCAAACTTGGACCCAATAAATCCACCTTACCGCCTTCACTCAAATGCGCCGCGGCACTCGCGAACAGTCCGTGCACATCCATCGGGTCGATGCCACGGATATCTAGAATTCTAGCGGCCACAATCTTCGCCTGCTCCAAAACACTGGCAAGGATGCCGTTGTTGGGCGCAAGAAAGAATTGGCCATCGGCCTTCATGCATATGTACTCCAAGCACTCACGTGGCGCGCTTCCCACATACATGATGTGGATACTTCCCGGCGGGAATGCGGCGTAAGAACGCTTCAACAAGAACGCTGCTTGCAGCACATTGTGCGGCTCCACCTCGTGGCTAATGTCCACCCATTGCAACCCATTGACGCGGCGAATAAACTGCGCTTTTGCGAGGGCCACGTTGGGATCTTTTAACCCGAAATCAGAAGTTGCTGTAATTACCGCCATAGATGGGCTATTGCCGCGTTGAGGATTGGTGAAAATGTAGTTACTTTGTCAAAAGTAAGGCAATTCCGCCTTCCATTTCATCTACTAAGCGAGCAGTAATTGACAGAACGCGTTTTTGAACTCAACGGAGCTGAACCGGCCCAGTTATATGGCCCCAGCAATACCTTTCTAAAACAGATCGGCGCCCACTTTCCGACGCTGAAAATCGTCGCACGCGGACATGCCATCAAGGTCTTGGGTCCGGACGATATTATGGACGAGTTTGAAGATAAACTCGAAGCGATTCTCGCCTATGTCAGCGCCAATAAAACACTGGATCAGAGAGCATTCGATCATTTGATCCAAGCGCAAGATGCCGCGAAGATCAACCATACCCTGCTGAAAGACGAGATCATTCTTCACGGGCCCAACGGGAGAATCATCAAGGCAAAAACCGTCAATCAATACAAGCTCATCGAAGCTTCAGTAGAAAATGATTTGGTCTTTGCAGTGGGACCCGCGGGAACTGGAAAAACATATACAGCCGTGGCGTTGGCGGTGCGCGCACTGAAAAACCGTGAAGTTCGACGCATCATTATGACGCGTCCCGCCGTGGAAGCTGGGGAGAATTTGGGCTTTTTGCCCGGGGATTTGAAGGAGAAATTGGACCCTTACCTCCAACCCTTATACGATGCCTTGCGCGACATGTTGCCGAAGGAGAAATTGGAGTATTTCCTGGAAAATAAAACCATTGAGATCGCGCCACTAGCGTTTATGCGTGGACGCACCTTGGACGATGCCTTCGTTATTCTTGACGAAAGCCAAAACACGACGACTTCGCAGATGAAGATGTTCTTGACCCGTATGGGTGAGAACGCGCGATTCATCATTACCGGAGATGCCTCTCAAATAGATTTGCCCAAACACCAGAAAAGTGGCTTGAAAGAAGCCTTATCTAAGCTGGAAGGGTTGAAAGGCATCGGCATTGTAAAGCTCGACGGACGAGACGTCATCCGACACCCGCTAGTGAAACAGATTATTAAAGCATACGAACAAAAAGATTGATCATGAATCAAGAACCGGACTACCAATTCTCAGGACAAACCAAATTTTACCGCGGCAAAGTGCGCGACGTCTACACCATTGGTCAAGATGTATTGGTGATGGTGGCCTCAAACCGCATCTCAGCCTTTGATGTGGTCTTGCCAAGCCCTATTCCTGGGAAAGGACAGGTATTGAATCAGATTGCCGAGCACTTTTTGGTGGCTACCGAAGATATCGTGCCGAACTGGCGCTTGGTCACTCCGGATCCACAAGTAACCATTGGCCACCGCGCAGAACCTTTCAAAGTTGAGATGGTCATCCGCGGTTACCTCGCAGGTCACGCGGCACGCACCTATAAAAGCGGCCTCCGTGAATTATGTGGGGTTGTGTTGCCTGAAGGCATGAAGGAAAACGATGCGTTCCCTGAACCCATCATCACTCCGGCTACTAAGGCGGACCATGGGGCACACGATGAGGATATTTCTCGCGAGAACATCATCGCCAAAGGCATTGTGAGCGAAGCAGATTACGTGAAGCTCGAGGCCTATACACGTGCTTTGTTCGCGCGTGGTCAAGAGATGGCCGCAGCACAAGGTCTGATTCTAGTCGATACCAAATATGAATTCGGCAAGCTTTCCGACGGCACCATCGTTTTGATCGATGAGATCCACACACCGGACAGCTCGCGTTATTTCTATGCGGAAGGATATGAAGAGCGCCAGGCGGCAGGCGAAGCACAACGCCAATTGAGCAAGGAATTCGTTCGCGAATGGCTTATGGACAATGGCTTCCAAGGCAAAGAAGGTCAGCATGTTCCTGAAATGACGGATGATTTCGTGGCTTTGGTGAGCAGCCGTTACCAAGAATTGTTCGAGCGCATTACGGGGAAAACTTTCCAACCTACCCCGGAAGAAGGCGCGGAAGAACGCATTAAATTGAATGTCGAGAAATACTTGGCCACCTTCTGGGAATAGTCCTTACGGTGTTTGGCCTGGATTTTGAATAGATGTAGGCATGAGAAAGCTACTTTGTTTGTTGGTACTGTTAGGCGCAGGGTTACAAGGCCATGCCCAGTTCAAGATCCTACGCTTCGGCGTGAAGGGAGGCGTGAACTATCCTCAAGCCAACATCAGTACGCAAGACCTCATCGATCTTTACACCAACCAGAACTACGACATTTCCAACGTTCAAACCGACGTGACCAATGGGTTTAATTTCGGCGGCATCGCACGCATCGCTGTGCCTTTAATTCCGGCCTATATCCACGGTGAAGCGTTGTACACCCAGTTCGATCAAAACCTAATGATTGTCGACGGCGGTCAAACGGTGGACATGAGTACCACCGTCCAGCGTTTGGATTTCCCGATCAGCGCGGGGATGAAGTTTGGCCCTGCATGGGCTGGATTAGGCGCTACCCCTTCCATTCCTTTTGCCAATGCCAATGATATTTGGACGCCGGATGTAGAAGCGCAATTCACTTGGGGTTGGCACATACACGCCGGCTTGAAACTTTGGAGATTGATGGGTGAAATCAAGTACGAAGGAGGCTTCGGCATGCTCGCTCAAAACGTGGCCTACACGACCGATGCTGGTACGACGTACGACTTCAATCTAGATGCGCGCAACAGCCAACTCGTGGTGAGCGTCGCCTACCTTTTCAAATAACCCTTGCGGTAAAAATGCCCGATCACCCCGATGGTGTATGCATCACTGTCGAGGTCGACCATGCGCTTTTTTAATTGGGCCCGGTTCAATCCATCGGTGCTCAAATAGAAATACGTGTATCCCAGTACGCGTCCGCCTTCGACAATAATAGCGCATTTCTCCTGTCCTTTGCGGCCGGGGCCCACCAAAATAGCTTCCTCAGGCAACATCGCCTTGCGCATGTCGGACAGCGCCACGAATTGTTGTTCGGGCTTCCATTGCATGGGCTGTACGTTCTTTTCGTAATGCCCGCGGTCTTTATCTAGCAAGAAGGTCGCCGGATCTAATTTGTGTTCCATCATTAACCGCTGCAACCAAGGATAGAGCGACTTCGGGCTGTCGAAATACAACGGCGGCAACTGATGGCGCACTGGATACACCTTCACAAATTCCACGGTATGGCTCTTTCTCGGCTCAGGGAAGATCCCGTAATTCAGCAGCTTTTTCTTCTTGACAGCATTGTAGATGGGACGGTGCAGCTCTACGGTTTTATGGAATAAAATCTCGGCAATAGCCTCGTTTCCTAGATCTTCAATCTCAAGACGTACAGCTTCAACTTGTAAAGCCAAGGCCACTTTATTATCAGCGACGAAATGTCTGTTAATGCTGTTTTGCAAATCCTTACTCGAGCCGATGTAAATGATCTCATCCGCAGCGTTGAAGATGTAATAGATACCCACCTTGTTCTGCAAATCCCGCACCTGCTCCTTGAATGGATTTTTCTGAACGCTGGCCTCTCGAGAAACCTGAACTTCGCTAAATACAGAGGCCCTGTCCTTTTCAAAGAGTACTTTGAATAAATCCAAGGTCAGCCTCGCGTCCCCTTCCGCGCGATGCCGCGCGGTATTGACTAGTCCCAATTCTTTACTGACGGTCTTCAACCCATAGTTCTCCCAATCTGGAAAAATGCGTTCCGCATAGGGAATAGTGTCGAGGGTCGCACGATGGTAATCGAACCCTAGGGCATCAAACTCTTGCTGAAAGACTCGGTAGTCGAAACTAATGTTGTGCGCGACAAACGTGCAATCTTCGGTGATCTTCACCACCCGCTTGGCCAGCTCGAAGAACTTGGGCGCAGTGCGCACCATTTTATTGGTAATCCCCGTCAGCTTAGTGACATAAGGGTCAATAGATTTTTCGGGGTTGACCAGAGAGACGAATTGGTCCACGACCTCCCCATCTTCCAAAATAAAAATGGCGATGTCGATGATCTTTTCAGACCCAAAGGATCCGCCCGTACACTCTATATCTACTACCGCGAATTTCATGCAGAATAATGCCTAGCGCCAAAGATGGACGAACCTATGCGCACATGGGTCGCGCCACATGCCAAGGCAATTTCATAATCCCCGCTCATGCCCATGCTCAAGACCTTCCAACCTCGGTCTGGGCCGTAGGTTTCAAAAGCGTTGTGCAAGGCAGTGAATTCTTCACGGATTTGGGCGTGATCGTCGGTAAATGTCGCCATGCCCATCAACCCGCGAACACGGACGTTCGGGTAGTGCCCCAACGTTTGCACAACCTCTGCAAGCTCGTCCAAATCAAAACCAAATTTGGTATCCTCTTGGGCAATGTGAACCTGCAAGGTGCAGTCAATAATGCGCCCCACCTTCACGGCCTCTTTATTGAGTGCGGCCAAGACCTTTGGTCGGTCCACCCCGTGCACGAGATGCACAAAGGAGGCCATGT
>JAYPCB010000020.1:2084-22161 GCA_038124525.1 Cryomorphaceae bacterium | reverse complement strand
ATACCGTCGATCGCTGCAACAACTGCAGGGTTCGATGGATTACGAGCTTCGAATAATTCCGTCACACGTGGAAGACCACCGGTAATATCCCCTGCCTTCGCACTCTTACGAGCGATCTTCACAAGAATCTTACCTGCTGCAATCTCTTCACCTTCTTCCACCATCAAGTGAGCACCTACTGGCAATGTGTAGTGTTTCAACTCGTTGCCATCAGTATCCATTACTTGTATGGTAGGAATCAACTTGCGGTTGCGATTTTCCGAGATTACTTTATCCTGGAAACCAGTTTGCTCATCAATCTCCACCTTATAGGTAGTCCCCTGGATGATGTCCTTATAAGCAATCTTACCCGCTGTTTCAGCAATGATTACAGCGTTGTATGGATCCCATTGAACGATTTCGTCGCCTTTCTTAAGCTTCGCACCGTCTTTTATTTTCAATATACCACCGTAGGGAATATTGTTGGTCATTACCGTACGACCGGTCTTCACATCGATCAAACGCATCTCTCCAGTACGGCCAATTACGATGTTCTCACCGTTCTCGCCTTCAACTGTACGAACATCCTCTAGTTCAACTTTACCGTCAAACTTCGCTAGGATCTTGTTCTCTTCTGACACGTTACCTGCAGTACCCCCAACGTGGAAGGTACGTAGTGTCAACTGTGTACCAGGCTCACCGATTGACTGTGCAGCAATAACACCAGCACTATCACCCATCTGCGCCATCTTGTTCGTTGCCAAGTTGGTGCCGTAACATTTTGCACAAATACCGCGTTTGCTACCACAGGTTAGTGGCGAACGAACTTCTACAATTTCAATAGGTGAAGCATCAATACGATTAGCTAATTCTTCAGTAATCAATTCGCCTCCAGCCACGTACAACTCATCTGTTAGCGGATCTACAACATCTTCCAAAGAAACGCGACCAATGATACGCTCAGCTAGCGACTCAACGATCTCTTCGCTCTTCTTCAATGCGCTCACCTCAAGACCACGTAGTGTACCACAATCGTCCTCATTTACAACTACATCTTGTGCTACATCATGCAGACGACGAGTCAAGTAACCCGCATCGGCCGTTTTCAATGCCGTATCCGCAAGACCTTTACGTGCACCGTGAGTAGAAATAAAGTACTCAAGGATGGATAGACCTTCCTTAAAGTTCGAGATAATAGGGTTCTCGATAATCTCACCACCTGAAGAACCTGATTTCTGAGGCTTGGCCATCAAACCACGCATACCAGAAAGCTGACGAATCTGCTCTTTAGAACCACGCGCTCCAGAATCAAGCATCATGTAAATAGGGTTAAAACCTTGACGGTCGTTGATCAACGTACTCATCGCAGCCTGTGTCAAGCGTGCATTGGTGTTGGTCCAAACGTCAATTACTTGGTTGTATCGTTCGTTGTTGGTGATGAGACCCATGTTGTACGAAGCAAAAATGCCATCCACTTCTTCTGAAGCTTCTGCAATCAATGTTGCCTTCGCATCAGGAATACGGATATCATTCAAAGAGAACGATAAACCACCGCGGAATGCACGGCCGTATCCCATAGACTTAATATCATCCAAGAACTTCGCTGTCGTAGGAACATCTGTCTTCTTCAAGACGTTCGCAATAATTCCACGCAACGCTTTCTTCGTCAATACCTCGTTGATGAATGGTACTTGAGCTGGAACTGCTTGGTTGAACAATACACGACCTACTGTCGTCTCGATGAATTCCATTTTCATAGATCCATCTTCTTGCTCTACGCGACCTTTGATTTTGATCAAGGCGTGAAGATCCACTGCACCTTCATTCAACGCGATTTCAACCTCTTCAGGAGAGTAGAATACCATGCCCTCACCACGAACTGGCATTTCAGCTGTATTCTTCATTGGCTTGGTCATGTAGTACAGACCCAAAACCATATCCTGTGAAGGAACCTGAATAGGAGAACCGTTTGCTGGGTTCAAAATGTTGTGCGACGCCAACATGAGGATTTGAGCTTCCAAAATGGCTGCTGGCCCCAAAGGCAAGTGAACCGCCATCTGGTCACCATCGAAATCCGCGTTAAATGCCGTACATGCTAGCGGGTGCAACTGGATTGCTTTACCCTCGATAAGCTTCGGCTGGAATGCTTGGATACCCAAACGGTGTAGGGTCGGTGCACGATTCAACAGTACCGGATGACCTTTCATCACGTTTTCAAGGATGTCCCAAACAACTGGGTCGCGACGATCGATGATCTTCTTACCTGACTTCACAGTCTTCACAATACCTCGCTCGATCAACTTACGTACGATGAACGGCTTGTAAAGCTCTGCAGCCATGTTCTTAGGAAGACCACATTCGTGTAGTTTCAATTCTGGACCAACGACGATTACCGAACGAGCCGAGTAATCCACACGCTTACCCAATAGGTTCTGACGGAAACGACCTTGCTTACCTTTCAATGAATCTGAAAGTGATTTCAAAGGACGGTTGCTCTCAGTCTTCACCGCAGACGACTTGCGCGTGTTATCGAACAAGCTATCCACTGATTCTTGAAGCATACGCTTTTCGTTTCTCAAGATCACCTCTGGTGCCTTGATTTCAAGAAGACGCTTCAAGCGGTTGTTACGGATGATTACACGACGGTATAGATCGTTCAAATCTGAAGTCGCAAAGCGACCACCGTCTAGCGGTACCAATGGACGCAATTCTGGCGGGATCACCGGGATCACGCTCATCACCATCCACTCTGGGTTGTTCTCAATACGTGAGTTTGCGTCGCGCAAGCTCTCCACTACTGACAAACGCTTCAAAGCCTCTTGCTTACGCTGCTGAGAAGTCTCTGTATTGGCCTTGTGGCGTAATTCGTAGGATAGAGAATCTAGGTCCAATTGGCCCAAAAGCGCTTGAACTGCTTCCGCACCCATTTTCGCGATGAACTTGTTAGGATCGCTATCTTCCAAGTATTGATTTTCAAGTGGCAAACGCTCCAATGCATCCAAATACTCGTCCTCAGTCAAGAACTGCATGTGCGTGAGCGGATTACCTTCATTATCCACTGCATTACCTGCTTGAATAACTACGTAACGCTCGTAGTAGATGATCATATCAAGCTTCTTAGAAGGAAGCCCTAGTAGGTAACCAATTTTGTTTGGCAACGAACGGAAGTACCAAATGTGAACGACAGGAACCACCAAAGAGATGTGTCCTACACGATCACGACGTACTTTCTTTTCAGTCACCTCAACACCACAACGGTCACAAACAATACCCTTGTAACGGATACGCTTGTACTTACCACAAGCACATTCGTAATCCTTAACAGGACCGAAAATGCGCTCACAGAAGAGACCATCACGCTCAGGTTTGTGCGTACGGTAGTTGATTGTTTCTGGTTTCAAAACCTCTCCGTGACTATTCTCAAGGATGGTTTCTGGTGCGCTCAACGAGATCGTAATCTTGTTGAATGCGCTGTTTGTGTTTTTATCGCTGTTTCTAAGAGCCATAATGCGATTGTATTAAAACCCAAGGCCCGAAGACCTTGGGGATTATTCATGTATTAGTCCAACGTTACTTTTAGTCCCAATCCTTTCAATTCGTGCAACAATACGTTGAACGATTCAGGAATACCTGGTTGAGGCATACGCTCACCTTTAACGATGCTCTCGTAAGTCTTCGCTCGACCTACAACATCATCAGACTTCACAGTCAAGATTTCACGTAGGATATTGGCAGCACCAAAGGCTTCCAATGCCCAAACCTCCATCTCACCGAAACGCTGACCACCGAACTGAGCTTTACCACCCAATGGTTGTTGTGTAATCAATGAGTAAGGACCAATAGAACGAGCATGCATCTTATCATCCACCATGTGGCCCAGCTTCAGCATGTAAATAATACCTACTGTCGCTTTCTGATCGAATGGCTCACCTGTTCCACCGTCGTACAATTGTGTATGACCAAATTCTGGCAAGCCAGCCTCTGATACATAGCTTGAAATATCATCCAATGAAGCACCATCGAAAATTGGCGTAGCAAACTTCTTGTCAAGCTTTCTACCTGCCCATCCCAAAACTGTTTCATAGATCTGACCAATGTTCATACGAGAAGGTACACCGAGTGGGTTCAATACAATGTCCACTGGAGTTCCATCTTCCAAGAATGGCATATCCTCGTCACGTACAATACGAGCTACGATACCCTTGTTACCATGACGACCTGCCATCTTATCACCTACTTTCAGCTTACGCTTCTTAGCGATATAAACCTTGGCTAGTTTCATGATACCCGCCGGAAGCTCGTCACCCACTGTTATGGCGAAGCGCTTACGACGGTATGCACCTTGAATATCATTTACCTTGATCTTGTAGTTGTGAATCAACGTATCGATCTTATCGTTACGATCATCGTCTGTGGTCCATTTACCACCTACAATACGGCTGTAATCTTCGATAGCGTTCAACGCCTTCAACGTAAACTTCGTTCCTTTCGGAATTACATCTTCGTTCAAGTCATTGGTAACACCTTGACTCGTTTTACCGCTTACCAAGTTTGCCAACTTAGAAACGAACACACCTTTCAACTCTGCCAATTCGGCTTCCATTTCTAGGTCTAGTTGTGCGATTTCTTCTTTGTCTTCTGCACGTTGACGCTTGTCTTTTACCAAACGAGTAAACAACTTCTTGTCAATCACCACACCACTCAAAGATGGAGAGGCTTTCAAAGAAGCATCCTTCACATCACCGGCCTTATCACCGAAGATCGCACGGAGAAGTTTTTCTTCCGGTGAAGGATCGCTCTCTCCCTTAGGTGTAATCTTACCGATGAGGATATCACCTGGCTTGATTTCAGCACCTACACGGATGATACCATTTTCGTCAAGGTCTTTCGTAGCTTCTTCGCTTACGTTTGGAATATCAGCGGTCAATTCCTCTGTACCCAATTTCGTATCACGAACTTCCAATGAATACTCATCGATGTGTAGAGAAGTAAAGATGTCCTCACGAACTACACGCTCAGAGATTACAATCGCATCCTCAAAGTTGTATCCCTTCCAAGGCATGAAGGATACCAACATGTTGCGTCCCAAGGCCAATTCACCTTGTTGAGTCGCATAACCTTCACAAAGTACCTGACCGGTGCTTACGCGATCGCCTTTCTTAACGATTGGCTTGAGGTTGATGGTTGTTCCTTGGTTCGTCTTCTGGAATTTGACCAAATCATAGGTCTTAATATCCTCTTCGAAACTCACCGCGCGTTCTTCTTCTGAACGATCGTAGCGAATCTTGATAGACTTAGAATCTACATATTCTACTGATCCTTCTCCTTCCGCATTGATCAAAACACGCGAATCAGTTGCAACTTGACGCTCCAATCCAGTACCTACAATAGGTGCTTCAGGGCGCAATAGTGGTACGGCCTGACGCATCATGTTAGATCCCATCAATGCACGGTTCGCATCATCGTGCTCTAGGAACGGAATAAGAGATGCAGAGATCGATGCAATTTGGTTAGGTGCAACGTCCATCAAATCGATGGTCGCAGGCTCCACAACTGGGAAATCGCCTTCTTCGCGCACTTTAACTCGGTCATTGATAAACGTACCGTCTGGGCTAATAGGTGCGTTTGCTTGTGCAATAACCTTTGCTTCTTCTTCCTCTGCACTCAAATAAACAGGTTCTTTTTCGACACTTACTTTTCCTTCCTCGACAGGACGGTAAGGAGTCTCGATGAATCCCATAGAGTTCACTTTGGCATAGACACAAAGTGAAGAGATCAAACCAATGTTTGGACCTTCTGGTGTCTCAATAGGACACAAACGGCCGTAGTGCGTATAGTGAACGTCACGAACCTCGAAACCTGCACGCTCACGAGATAGACCACCTGGTCCCAATGCAGATAGACGACGCTTGTGCGTGATCTCAGACAATGGGTTGGTCTGGTCCATGAACTGGCTCAGCTGGTTTGTACCAAAGAAAGAGTTGATCACTGAAGACAGAGTCTTTGCATTGATCAAATCAATAGGAGTAAATACTTCGTTATCACGAACGTTCATACGCTCGCGGATGGTGCGCGCCATACGGGCTAGACCTACACCAAACTGGTTGGCCATCTGCTCGCCTACAGTACGCACGCGACGGTTACTCAAGTGATCGATATCATCAATCTCCGCTTTAGAGTTAATCAATTCGATCAAACGCTTGATGATTTCAATGATATCACCCTTCGTCAATACTTGAGAATCCTCTTCACTACCGTTGTACAACTTTTTGTTCAAACGGTAACGACCTACTTCACCTAGTGAGTAACGTTGCTCAGAGAAGAACAATTTGTCGATGATACCACGAGCAGTTTCCTCATCTGGTGGTTCAGCGTTACGCAACTGACGGTAGATGTGCTCAACAGCTTCTTTCTCCGTGTTTGTTGGGTCCTTCTGAAGAGTGTTGTGAATGATGGCGAAGTCTGAAGACTCGATATCTTCCTTGTGAAGAAGAATCATGCTTACTTCCGCATCCAAGATTTCATCGGTGTGCTCTTTGTCGAGAATAGTATCGCGGTCTAAAATAACCTCGTTACGCTCGATAGATACAACTTCACCAGTATCCTCGTCTACGAAATCTTCAATCCAAGTTTTCAAAACTCTCGCTGCCAACTTGCGACCGATAGAGCGCTTCAATGAAGCTTTGCTCACTTTCACTTCTTCCGCAAGGTCGAAGATCTCCAAGATATCCTTGTCGCGCTCGTAACCGATGGCACGTAGCAACGTAGTTACAGGAAGCTTCTTCTTACGATCAATGTAGGCGTACATCACTTGGTTGATATCCGTAGCGAATTCAATCCAAGATCCTTTAAACGGAATAATACGGGCTGAATAAAGTTTTGTTCCGTTCGCGTGGTACGACTGACCGAAGAATACACCTGGAGAACGGTGCAACTGGCTTACAATAATTCTTTCTGCTCCATTCACGATAAATGTACCGCGTGGAGTCATGTATGGTATAGTACCGAGGTACACGTCCTGCACGATGGTTTCGAAATCCTCGTGCTCAGGATCTGTACAGTACAGTTTTAGTCTTGCTTTGAGGGGGACACAGAACGTCAAACCACGTTCGATACACTCGCGCTCTGAATAGCGTGGTGGGTCCACAAAGTAGTCTAGGAATTCAAGAACAAAGTTGTTTCGTGAATCCGAAATAGGGAAGTTTTCAGCGAATACTCGGTGAAGACCTTCCGCAGATCTTTCTGATGGCTTCGTCTCAATCTGGAAGAAGTCCATAAAGCTCTTCAACTGGATGTCCAAGAAATCTGGGAAATCCGTCTTAATTGCGGTTGAAGAGAAGTTGATACGCTCCTTCGGAGCAGTAACTTGGTTTACCATTTCAGCCCAAAATGTTAATTAAACACAAAAAGGTTTAGGTCTAAGGGGACCTCCCCAAAGACCTAAACCGGATAACCTAGCAGTCGATCAATTACTTGATCTCAACTTCAGCACCAGCTTCTTCAAGCTGCGCTTTCAAAGCTTCTGCTTCGTCTTTTGATACGCCCTCCTTCAATGAAGCAGGAGCGCCATCTACTTTTTCTTTAGCTTCTTTCAAGCCAAGCCCAGTCATTTCCTTAACAAGCTTAACTACAGCAAGTTTAGAACCACCAGCAGCTTTCAAGATTACGTCGAACTCAGTTTGCTCATCGCCACCGCCAGCTTCGCCGCCAGCTGCAGGACCAGCAACAGCTACTGCAGCAGCAGCAGGCTCGATGCCATATTCTTGTTTCAAGTAATCTGCCAATTCAGATACTTCTTTAACTGTCAAGTTTACTAGAGCATCGCCCAATTCTTTGATATCAGCCATTTTAGTAAAATTTAAAAGTTTATTACTTAATTAATTGTAAATAAAGGAATTACGCGTTGCGCTCTTCCAAAGTTTTAAGGAGACCAGCCAATGTGCCACCAGAGCTCTGAAGTGCAGAAACAACGTTCTTCGCAGGGCTTTGCAACAAAGTGATAACTTCACCAATCAACTCCTCTTTAGACTTGATAGCGGTGAGCATCTCTAGGTTTTCATCCCCTACATAAACGCTTTCCTCAATCCAAGCACCTTTCAAAACAGGCTTATCGCTCTTTTTACGGAACTCCTTGATGAGTTTCGCTGGAGCATTACCTGCTTCTGCAAGCATGATGCTAGTGTTTCCTTTCAATACACCATACAGTTCTTCAAAGTCTTTCTCTGAAGCCTCCATGGCTTTGCGTAACAATGTGTTCTTAACCACATTCAACTTGATACCTTTCCCAAAGCTCGCTCTGCGCAAGCTAGAAGTTGTATCAGCATCTAGAGCAGCAATATCTGCCAAGTAGATAGTTGGTGCTTGGTCAAGTACCGCTGTTAGTTCTTCAATCTGAATAAGTTTCTCTTCTCTTGTCATGATGCTTACTCTTTAATTATGAAACTGATTTAGCATCTACTGCAATACCCGGAGACATTGTAGAAGAAATGTAGATCGACTTCATATACGTACCCTTCGCCGCAGATGGCTTGAGTTTGTTCAAAGTCTTAATCAATTCTTCTGCATTCTCTTGGATCTTAGCAGCATCAAAAGAAACTTTACCGATTGCAGCGTGAACAATCCCGTAACGATCCACTTTGAAGTCGATCTTACCGGCTTTCACTTCACCAACGGCTTTAGCTACGTCCATTGTAACAGTACCAGACTTTGGGTTTGGCATCAAGCCACGAGGACCTAATACACGACCCAATGGTCCAATTTTACCCATTACAGAAGGCATGGTTACGATGACATCAATGTCAGTCCAACCGCCTTTAATTTTCTCGATGTATTCATCAAGGCCCGCGTAATCTGCACCTGCAGCTTTAGCTTCTTCTTCCTTGTCAGGAGTAACCAAAGCCAAAACTCGAACGCTTTTACCTGTACCGTGAGGAAGGCTCACCACACCACGAACCATCTGGTTCGCTTTACGTGGATCAACACCCAAACGCACAGCTAAATTGATAGAAGCGTCAAACTTCGTGCAGTTCACCTCTTTTACAAGGGCTGCCGCTTCGCTAACTGAGTATACTTTACCCTTTTCGAGTTTAGCGAGCGCGTTTTTCATGTTTTTCGTCAATTTTGCCATTGCTTCAAACTTTTAATTAAAACGGCTTCTCGCCTATTACAGTAATACCCATACTTCTTGCAGTACCAGCGATGATAGACATTGCTGATTCAATGGTAAAACAGTTCAAATCAACCATTTTATCCTCTGCAATCTTGCGAATAGCGTCCCAAGTAACTTTAGCAACTTTGTTACGGTTAGGCTCTGACGATCCCTTCTTAATCTTAGCAGCATCCATCAATTGAACTGCTGCAGGAGGAGTCTTAACGATGAAGTCGAATGATTTATCAGCATACACTGTAATCACTACAGGCAGAATCTGACCCATTTTCTCTTGAGAACGGGCGTTGAACTGCTTACAGAACTCCATGATATTGACACCTGCAGCACCCAAAGCTGGACCTACTGGAGGAGAAGGGTTAGCTTGGCCACCACGGACCTGAAGCTTCATTACTTTACTAACCTCTTTTGCCATTTCTTGTTTCTACTATTTAGCGTTGTTGTTGCGGCCGTTTCTCTAGTGGAAGCATGAAAAACGAACCTATATATAGTCTCACATCTATATCATTATAACTTCTCGACTTCCGTGAAGCCAAGTTCAACAGGAGTCTTACGACCGAAGATCTTCACAGTGACCTCCAGTTTTTGTTTCTCCTCGTTGATTTTCTCAATGGTCGCATCAAACGTGCTGAACGGTCCATTGATTACTTTGACTGTTTCTCCCACTGTAAATGGAATCATCAGCATGGCAGCATTTTCTGCCTCTTGATCTACTTGTCCAAGCAAACGAGCTACCTCAGCCGCTCGCATTGGAGAAGGATCGCCTCCCTTAATGTTTGCCAAAAAGCCAATCACATTCGGAAGATTCTTAATCATGTGGCCTACCTCACCGGTAAGTGTGGCTTCCACATACATGTATCCAGGAGTCTTGGTCTTTTCTTTAATGACCTTCTTGCCGTTGCGTACTTGAACCACCTTTTCCATTGGGATCACTACGCGTCCCACTAAATCACTCATTCCTGCATGAGCCATTTCCTTCTCAATGTAGGTCTTCGTTTTGTGTTCCTGTCCGCTGACGGTACGAAGCACGTACCACTTCATTCCTGAATCTGACATGCTTATCCGAATATTTTGTAAATGAACTCAAGCACTGTTGAGATCACTTTATCCATACCAAAAACGACGAGCGCAAAAATGATTGTACCTACTATTACTAGTGAGGTACTCTTCTGTAGTTCAGTCATTGTAGGCCAAGAAGACTTAACTGCAAACTCGTGCCAAGACTCTTGTATACTGGAAATAATTTTACTCATCTTTTACTTCTTTGCACGGGCACAAGGATTCGAACCCTGATCAACGGTTTTGGAGACCGCTATTCTACCATTGAACTATGCCCGTATGTAGGCAGAAAGGCACCCCCTAAAAAGGAGGCACCTTAACTACCAATTATCTTATCGAGTATTACTCGATGATCTCAGTTACCTGGCCCGCACCTACGGTACGACCACCTTCACGGATAGCGAAACGCAAACCGTTGTTGATGGCTACAGGAGCGATCAAATCTACAGTGATGCTCAAGTTATCACCTGGCATTACCATTTCAACACCGCCTGGTAGCTGGATCTCACCAGTTACGTCAGTTGTACGCAAGTAGAACTGTGGACGGTATTTGTTGTGGAATGGTGTGTGACGACCACCTTCTTCTTTTTTCAAGATGTAGACCTCAGCCTTGAACTTCTTGTGAGGAGTGATTGAACCTGGCTTACAGATTACCATACCACGACGAATTTCAGACTTTTCGATACCACGTAGAAGGATACCAACGTTATCACCAGCTTCACCTGTGCTCAAGATCTTACGGAACATCTCAACACCAGTAATTGTAGAAGTCAATTTTTCGTCACCGAAACCGATGATTTCAACTGCTTCGCCAGTGTTTGCGATACCAGTCTCGATACGACCAGTAGCTACAGTACCACGACCAGTGATAGAGAATACATCCTCGATAGGCATCAAGAATGGCTTATCACGATCACGCTCTGGCTCTTCGATCCATGTATCAACTGCATCCATCAATTCCATGATAGTATCAACCCACTTCTGCTCTCCGTTCAAACCACCTAGGGCAGAACCTTGGATAACTGGAGTGTTATCACCATCGTACTCGTAGAAAGAAAGTAGATCACGTACTTCCATGTCTACCAATTCCATTAATTCTTCATCATCAACCATATCAGCCTTGTTCAAGAACACGACGATACGTGGAATACCTACCTGACGACCCAAAAGGATGTGCTCACGAGTTTGTGGCATAGGACCATCAGTAGCAGCAACTACTAAGATAGCACCGTCCATCTGCGCAGCACCAGTTACCATGTTCTTCACGTAATCCGCGTGACCTGGACAGTCAACGTGTGCGTAGTGACGATTTGCAGTTTCGTACTCTACGTGTGAAGTGTTAATAGTAATACCACGCTCTTTTTCTTCAGGAGCGTTATCAATTGAATCGAATGATCTCAATTCTGACAAACCAGCATTAGCCAACACAGTAGTGATGGCTGCAGTCAAAGTTGTCTTTCCGTGGTCAACGTGACCAATTGTACCAATGTTCAAGTGAGGCTTGGTACGTACAAAATTCTCTTTTGCCATGATTAGCGATTATTAAATATATAAACAGTGTAAAGATTCACATTTCATTTAGAGCCAATGACGGGAATTGAACCCGTGACCTCTTCCTTACCAAGGAAACGCTCTACCCCTGAGCTACATCGGCTTAGCCTAGAGCGGAAGACGGGATTCGAACCCGCGACCCTCAGCTTGGAAGGCTGATGCTCTACCAACTGAGCTACTTCCGCGGTTGTGGGGGGAGCAGGATTCGAACCTGCGAAGGTTTCCCAACGGATTTACAGTCCGTCCTCGTTGGCCGCTTGAGTATCCCCCCCGGTAATGCACCTACCTCACTTTAAATAGGTGCAAATTATTGAGCCGGTAGACAGATTCGAACTGACGACCCCGAGATTACAAATCACGTGCTCTGGCCAACTGAGCTATACCGGCTTTTTGATGTCAAAGATCTTCCGTTTCTCAAACGGACTGCAAATGTAGTAAAGAGATTGAAACGAACAATACCTTGTAAAAAAAAAGTGAAGGCCTTTTTGCCCCCACTTTAATTTATCCGTTCACGGCCTATGTTTCTTGGCATTAGCCGCGCAGTTTAGTCTTATATTTTTTTAGTTGACGGATAATTACATCTACCGCCAAATCAGCAGCCTCCTCAAAAGACTTCTTTTCTTTAGTCACAACAATCTCACTGCCTGGAATAGACATTCGCATCTCAACGATCTTATTCGCTCTCAAATGGTTGTTATCCACTTTGAGGAATACCTCCGTACTGATCGTACGGTCATAAAAGTGTGTGGTCTTCTGCAAGCGGTCCTTAATAAAGGTGCGCAACTTGCCATCTGCTTTGAAGTTTACAGATTGAATATTCACTGTCATAGCGCTTAAAATTTATGACCCCTTAGGGTGGGCCTGGTTATACACTTTGACAAGCTCCTCAAACGTACTCGTTGTATACACTTGCGTCGAACTTAAACTTTCGTGGCCTAATAACTCCTTAACCGTGTTAATATCCACTCCTGCATTTAAGAGATGCGTGGCATACGAATGCCGTAGCGTATGAGGATTTTTGTCCACCACCGTTGTGGTACCTTTAAGGTAGAATAAAACCCGGTTATAAACAAGCTGTGGATAGAGCTTTTTGCCCTTGGGCGTCAATAAAAGTTCGGGGTCTTTTGCGGGGGCCAATTGGGCCCTGCGTTTCATATATAATTCGAAGTACGAAGAAATACTCTTGGGTATTGGAATCTGGCGTTCCTTGTTGCGCTTTCCTATAACTCGAACCGTCTGTCGAGACCAATCGAAATCTGAGGACCGCAGCGAAATGAGTTCGGATTTACGCAAACCAAGTCCATAGAGGAGCAAAAGCATTAATTGGTCCCTAGAACCCACAAAATCATCCTCGAAACGACCTACATCGCTGAATAAAGCGTTCAAATCTTCGCGCGGAACACTCATCACGACCTTCTTGGGCGTTTTTAAACTTCGTACGTGCTCCACCGGGCTTTGGCTGATATGGCCTTCGCGGATGCCCCATTTGTAAAACGAGCGCAGCGTGCTGAGCATGCGGTTCACACTTCGCGGAGTGATGCCTTGCTTACTGCGCCAGATCACAAATCGCTTGGCATGTTGTAGGTTGGCTTGGAAAAGTGATGTCTCGGCTTCGGTGGTGAGGTAATCCGACCAGCGCGCTAATTCCTTCTCATAGGCCAACAAGGTATGGGCGCTGAAACGTTTCTCCGTTCGGAGGTACGTAAGGAATTGGGTAATGTGGTCGGTCTTTTTCATCAATGAAGGAAAGGTAAGCCGCTACTTGGGTAAAAACAAAAAACCCAGCCGAGGCTGGGTTTCTTTCTAAGTATTGTAAGAAGCGCTTATTCTTGTTCTGCTTGACGCAAACCTTGAACGTAAGCCGCTTTTTCATTCATTCGACGCTTAGCTTCGGTCGGTTTCGTATGGTAACGATCTTTACGAAGCTTACGGACTACACCCGTTGAGCTGTGTTTTCTCTTGTAACGCTTTATTGCGCGTTCGATAGATTCAACTTCTTTAACATTAATTACGAGCATAGTAACACCTCCTTTCTTTGTGGGCTGCAAATGTAAGCGGATTTTCTTATTCGCTGATATAAAGTTTAAAAAAATCAATCTCTGTAGAATCCCAATAATCCCATGTGGCCAATTCTGCCCAAGTCACCGCCCCAAAACTCTCTCTGTAGAAAATGATTTGCTTGACTTGGGAATACCGAAACCCAGGGACCTCGAGTAGTGAATCCATTGGGCTATCGTTGAGAGACCAGCGCGGGGGAGCCGGTCGCACTTTGAGGTAATGATCCCAACGTTCATCCCAACCTCGATCAAAAGGAAACTTCTGTTTTAGTTGCTCCAACGTAGCGATACTCCCCCATTGCTCCCGCTCGCGTAGGATGGATTTGGCACCCCATGGTCCTATGCCGGGAATGGAGAGCAGTGAAAGACTATCGGCGGCATTAATATCTACAGGAGCGATCTCTATGGGTTCGGGCACAGGTGCTGGTGGAAAAGAACGACGGGATGCCTTGGCCTTTTCTGGCGCGATAAAATCAAAATTACCCAAGTGTATCCAAAGCGTGTCTATGGATGGAAGCTCGGCTAAGGCTTCTTTACTGGTGAGGTACCATTGTCGGCTGCGGCGAAATTCTAGGGATTTTCTAGCACTTAAGGGGATGGGGAGAGCGGAAATAGCAAGGGAATCCAAATAGTTGATGCGCAAGGGCTGAGGGTGATGAGCCCACCACAGCTTGAGGAAATTTTCGCGGGCTTCTTCCCGCTTGGATTGTGGGAAAAGCCAGATGCTGGCGGCCATAATGGCCGCCAGCATCAACAATGCGGTGCGCTGTAGTTCGTGGAGCACGGGGTGGGGTTTCTTATAAAATTGGGCCCTCCCCGAGCGATCTCCAAATAATGTGAAGAACTAAAAGTTACGTACCTATCTAGGATCGTTGTCGTTCTCGCTGAAAGAATCCGGTTCTGGTTTTGCCGGTGTCTTCAATACTTTACGGAAGAAGTAAATGGTCGCGCCCAAGACGGTGCCTTGGGTCAAAATGATCATGATTAAGGCTGATGTGGTCATGAGGATGCGTTTTGTTTACGGCGGTTAGAGGCTACTTTCACCATGGCTACGAGGGCGAAGAAACAAGCCAACAAGAAGAAGCGGCTCATATCTACGTAGAACATGTTGGTGAAATGACCGTCGGCCACCCATTGTACTCCGGTATTGATGTGGAAGATCTGATTGATAATACTGTCGTTCGCCCAAGGCCAACCCTGCCCACTAAATAGGGAATTGAAGGCCGTGGACCAATCGGACAATTCTCCATTCAAAGGTTTGAACAATGAAGTGAGGAAAATGATTCCGATAAAGAGTGGTGTAACGTATTTAATGATAGGGCGATAGATGCGCGGTACGTTCATATCGGCACCGTCGGTGATTTCCTTCCAGCCTTTGTCCATGCCGAAGACCCAAGCGAAGAGAATGACCTCCGCTAGGGCGAAAATCACAAGACTCACCGTCCCTGTCCAATAATCGTATTCGTCGAAGACGCCTTTTTCAAAGAAGAAGATGGTCGGCAATCCCATGGCGAGGATGGCAATACCTAAGAGTAGGGCACTGCGGTTTTTGCTCCAGCCGAACTCGTCTTGAACGAAGCCCATCCATGGCGTACCCATGGCCAGTGAGGAGGTAATTCCTGCAAAGAACAATAGACCGAACCAAGCGACACCTGCGATGACCGCTAAGACACTGCCCCATTGGTCGAAGAGGAACGGCATGGTTTTGAAGGCCATCATAAAGCCGGCATTATCCACCACCCAATCCAAACCAAGGTAACCTACGGCAATGGGGATCACCACTGCAGACCCAAGTACAATCTCTACAAAACCGTTCATCCATCCTGCAGACATGGCGTTCAGGGCGATATCGTCTTTTTGTTTGAGGTAAGAGCTGTAACAATGAATGGTTCCCATCCCCACACTCAAGGTGAAGAAGATCTGACCGGCAGCGGCCAACCAAATTTTCGGATTTGCGAGGGTGGTGAAATCAGGTTCCCACAAGAAGTTCAATCCCACGAAGGTGGAACAATCTTCACAGCGACCGGTAGAGCCGGTGGTCCAAGACATGATGGCGAGGAAGGCTCCGAAGCCGATGAGCAATGGCATGGCGATTTTGGCCACTTTTTCAATGCCCGCGCTCAGTCCGCGTGAGAGAATATAGATGTTGATGCTCAACGTAATGAGGAAGGCGAGCAACGCCCATACCGGGAAGTTGATGCCGGAACCTAGGTCGACGTAGCCGTTGAAGAAGGCATCCAATCCGGCCAAATCCATGCCCAAGAAATCGCCTTTGAGGGATTTGAGGGTGTAGGTTAAGGTCCAGCTTTCGATATAAGTGTAGTAGGCCATCACCCCCATATTGGTGAAGATTCCGAATACGCCGAAGTATTTCCAAAAACGCTTGTGCGTCATGTTGTCCAAAATGAAGGGGGTGCTGTGATCGCCGAATCGGCCACCAAATCTACCCATCGCCCACTCTACCCAGAGCAATGGAATTCCCATGAGCAGGAAGCTAACGAGGTAAGGGATGATGAACGTTCCGCCGCCGTTTTGAACGGCTTGAACGGGGAAACGCAAAAAGTTACCGAGACCTACGGCATTTCCTGCCATAGCGAGGATGAGACCAACGCGTGAGCCCCAAGATTCTGTTGTGTTCGACATGCTCCTTCCGGATTCGTTTAGAGTGAATCCCGAAAATAGTGGAAAGCGCTATACTTGACAAATATCAGGCTACAATCCTGCCTGCTCTGCGATGATTTCGAGTGCTTCGGTGAACGTGTGCGGCGCATAGCCCAATTCCTTTCTCGCTTTGCTAATATCAAAACCCGTTATTGGCGGGCGTTTGGCGGGCTGATTCAAGGTGGTACTGTCCACGCGCGTGACCGAATCCATGGAGAGGTTGAAGTGCTGCGCGACTTGGCCAACAAGCTCGTAAATGGACATGTAGTCTGGTCCGGAGATGTTGAAAACGCCTTGGGCTCTTTGGTCTGCGGCCAATAAAGCGCCCTGTGCAAGGTCTTCGGCGAGTGTGGGTGTGCGGAACTGGTCGTCCACCACGTTGATGGCTTGGCCTTTTTCCAATGCGCCTTTGGCCCAGAGCACAATATTGCTGCGGCTCAAGTCCTCGGCCATCCCGATCACTAGTACCGTTCTTAAAATGCTGTAGGACGGCAGTTGCTCGACGATTTTTTCCGCTTCCAGCTTGGTCCAGCCGTAGTGGCTAATCGGGTTCGGCTCTGCTTCTTCCTTGTACGGGCCGTCCTTCCCGTCGAAAATGAAATCCGTGCTGATGTGTACCAGATGGGCGCCCACCTGCTGGGCCGCTTCGGCCATGTGGCGCGTGCCCTCGACATTCATCAAGGTGGCTTGCTCGGGATGCAATTCACATTCGTCCACGTGCGTCATTGCCGCGCCGTGAATGATCACATCCGGCTGAAACTCCCCTACTACTCGCAACACATCCTCGCGGTCGGTGATGTCCATCGAAGCGTAGGCCGCCGTTCCCATGTTTTGGGTTCTGTTCGCCCCGCGAGAGGTCGCCAAGAACTCGTGTTGAGGGAAAGTCGGTGTAGCGTGGCTGATTTTTTGACCGAGGAGGCCGTTCGAGCCGGTATAGAGAATTTTCATGGATTGGAGTTTGGACAAAATTACCGCGTTTGCGCTGAGAACCATTTACGCAACGCTCGAATTTCATCGTCATTGCCCAGTACATACAATTTTGAATGTGGGGCCAATTGCATGTCGGGCGATGGATTCACCGTCAATGCTCCGCTTTCGTCCACATATCCTATGACCGTACACCCTGTCTCCTGGCGGATTTGGAGGTCTTTGATATTCTTCGAACCCTTCGTTTCAGGCAGCTCATCCACCTCTATTTCTTCAATATTTGTCGCGCTGGACCCTCCCACACTCAGGTGGTCAAGGAAGTTCATCACGCCCGGGTTCATCAGGTTGTGTGCCAGATGTGCCCCACCGACCAAGTTTGGACTGACGGTGTAGTCCGCGCCCGCGGCAAGGAGTTTTTTCTCGGTACTCTCGGTATTCGCGCGGGCGCCAATTTTCAATCTCGGATTGAGCTGGCGTGCACTAATAACCACAAAAAGGTTGTCGGTATCTGAGGCAAGGGCAGCAATGAGGGAGCTGGCCTTCGCAATGTTCGCCTTCTCTAAAATTTCATCCGCCGTAGCATCCCCAATAATGAGAAGGGCACCGGCGAATTCTTCTCGAAAGCGCTCGGCACGTTCGGCATCCTGTTCGATAATGACCACTTGGGCCTTGTAGGAAAGAAGACGATCCACCACTTGGCGGCCATTTCTTCCCAAACCACATACGATTACATGTCCTGCTAACTTTTCCACCTTGCGTTCTAATCTTTTGGTTTTGACATATTGCTGAACACTTCCGTCAAGCGCTAATTGGGCCAATAAACCTGCCCCATAAGCGAACGTTCCAAAGCTGCCCACGATCAAGGCGATGGTGAACCAAGTACCTCCTGTACTAAGCGGTCGCACTTCGTTAAAGCCCACCGTGCTCACGGTTTGAATGACCATGTAAAAGGCCTCCAACCACGAATAGGATTCGATGTAGCGGTATCCGACAGTGCCTGACAACAAAATGAAGGCAAATACTGCAAGGGCTTTTCTAAGGCTATGGAACGGATTGTTCATCCCCTTAAAGGTAACCTAAAGCTCTATTAGATAATGATACTAAGAATGCTTACTTTGAACAATCACTTGGTCTTTTTCAAGCCGTATTGGGCTTCATAAAAGGCGGCAATCTCTGCGTACGGGCCGTATTTGTGCTGCTCAGGCGAGAAATCATCTGACCATGGACCGTATGGCGTTGACATTGGCTTGAGCGTTCTGTCCGGAAAATCTGCTTCGGCGTTCGCTTTAATGGGGCGATCAAAACTATTGATATACCCTGCCACATCGAAGGCTTCTTCGTCCGTCAACAATGGTTCATCAGCCGTCGTCCCAAGCGGCATATTGCCTTTAATGAACTGTGCTGCTGTCAACACGCGGTGCATACCGGCACCGTGATTGTATGAATCTGGACCCCAAAGCGGTGGATAGGTATATCCGTTGCTCCCTGGCTTGCGTTCCCCTTGACCATCTTCCTTATGACAAAGTTGACAGTGCTGCACATATACATCCTTGCCGTGCTTCAAATCAACTGCGCGATCTGGATAGGTAATGGAGAGGAATTTGTTGCCCTTGACTTTTTCTCCACGCGGCTTATCGTAGCTCAACCATTCCATATAGGCGACCATGGCTGCCATTTCATCACTCTCTACAGGGAGTGGCTTGCCGTTCATGGAACGCTGCATACAGCCATTGATGCGCTCTTGGATGGTTCCTTCTTTGTTCTCGCGACCGCGGAACTGAGGGAATTGGCTAGGCACTGTAACGAATGGCGCAGCGAAAGGCTTTCCTCCACCGTCTAAGTGACATGAAGTACAGTTGAGGTTGTTTCCCGCGAAAGGAGTTCCACTACTTGGGCCCAAGTGGTCCGCAGTCTCCGCAATGAGCTTTCTACCCCAAGCTACCTGTTCGTTGGTCGCCGGGTTCAAGAAATCCACATTTTCAAAGGTCTTATAATCCCATGGTACATTTGGAGCGGCCTCAGCCATTGCTGGATAATTGGTCGGTTCCGGCACATTCTTCGAAATGGTCCAAATGGCGACCAATACAATCAAGCCAAAAAAGAAAGTCTGCATCGCCTTTCCCATCTGACCGATGAGGTTGGCGAGCTGAAATTTTCTATCCTCAGGAAGTTGCTTGAAATCCATGGAGGGCAAGGTTTAGTGTGGAAGTTTCTTGCGAATTAATCCGTACACAAAGGTTCCTAGGATTGCGCTGGCCAATACGATAACATATCCGCCGTATCCTGCACCGATGTTTACTACAATTGGACCTGGACAAGCACCGCTAAGCGCCCAGCCCAAACCAAAGATGGTACCGCCAATCAAGTAACGCCAAATGCTCCAAGCCTTAGGCCGGAATACAATAGGAGCACCTGTAAAGTCCTTCATATTATTCTTTTTGATCAACCAAACCATCGGCACACCCAAAGCCACCGCCAATCCGATGATGCCGTACATGTGAATGGATTGGAAACGGAACATTTCCTGAATGCGGTACCATGAAGCTGCTTCACTCTTGAACATGATGATTCCGAAGAACACACCCGCTAGTAAAAATTTAAGATTCTTCATGGCTTAGTAAATTAAAGGGAACAAGAAATGAGTCATGGCCAATCCACCGATGAAAAAGCCTACTAC
>JAYPCB010000020.1:0-1984 GCA_038124525.1 Cryomorphaceae bacterium | reverse complement strand
GGAGAAAGGAAGTTCATCGCGATGTATCCGCCGATGCCCGATCCAATAAGGAACATCAAGTTCCAGCTTTGTTCCTTCCAATTGAATTGGAAAAAGGGCGCGAATTTATCCGCACCACACATCGTACATAGTGTACGTAGGTTGCTCGAAAAGCCGAAGCTCTTCCCAAAATATAGCATGATGAACATCACCAGCGCGATCAAAGCGCCGCTCACGTACCATGGCCAAGGTTGCATAATCAAATCCATGATTAAAAAATTAAGTTAAACGAGTGTACAAGCTCAGCGGTTAAGGGTTCATGGGTAGAAGCGTAAAAAGCCGCACCCCTACAGGCACGGCTTTTCTGCGGTTTAGTATGGTTTTACAAGGTTGAAGGACATACGTAATCTGTCACATTCAATCCCGCTTCTTTGATGGCTTTGAAACCACCTGCAACATCCACCATATTGTGGTAGCCGCGTGCTTTCAAGATAGAAGCAGCGATTACAGAACGGTAACCACCAGCACAGTGTACGTAGAACGTACCTTCTTGTGGTACGGAAGCCATTTGATCGTTGAAATAATCTAGTTCAACGTTCACAGCATCAACCACGTGCTCGCTCAGGTATTCACCTTGTTTACGCACGTCGACTATAGTCGCACCTTCAATGTCTTTCAATTCTTCAGCTGTTACTTGATCCAAGGTATCCACATCCTTACCGGCTGCTTTCCAAGCATCAAATCCACCCTCCAAGAATCCTATTGAATTATCATATCCTACACGAGACAAACGCGTTACCACTTCTTCCTCGCGACCAGGATCTGCAATAATCAAAATAGGTTGTTTGATATCGAGGATCAACGCACCTACCCACATCGCAAAGCTTCCGTCAATACCAATGAAGATAGATTGTGGTACAAAACCGTGGATAAATGTCTTTTGGTGACGAGTATCAAGCACCAAAGCTTCTGTTTCGTTCGCAGCGGCTTCAAATGCATCTGGAGATAATGGACGAAGACCTTTCTCCATCACTTTATCCAAGCTTTCGTACCCCATCTTGTTCATGCGAACGTTTTCTGGGAAGTACGCTGGAGGAGCACTTAGACCGTCTGTCACCTCAGCTACAAACTCTTCTTTGGTCATGTTTGCACGCAACGCATAGTTCGTCGCTTTTTGATCACCAATAGTACCTACGGTTTCTTTAGACATATTCTTACCACAAGAAGAACCTGCACCGTGACCAGGGTACACAATTACCTCATCCGCCAAGGTCATGATTTTATTGCGCAATGAATCGTAAAGGATTCCTGCCAAATCTTCCTGCGTCATTGTCGCTGCTTTCTGAGCCAAATCTGGTCGGCCTACATCTCCTAGGAACAACGTATCCCCTGAGAAGATCGCGTGGTCCTTACCACTTTCATCTTTCAACAAATAGGTCGTACTCTCCATAGTGTGACCTGGAGTGTGCAAAACGTGAATCTCAGCATCACCTACCTTAAGCACTTCACCGTCTGTAGCCACGTGACAGTCAAACTTCGTGTTTGCCGTTGGGCCGTACACGATGGTTGCACCTGTTTTTGCAGCTAGGTCTAGGTGACCAGAAACGAAATCTGCGTGGAAGTGCGTTTCCAAAATATATTTGATTTTCACGCCGTCCTTTTCAGCACGGTCCATATATGGCCCTACTTCGCGAAGTGGGTCAATGATCACAGCTTCCCCGTTGGAAGCGATGTAGTAGGCACCTTGTGCCAAACATCCAGTGTAAATCTGTTCTACTGTCATGATTCTGAATTTTAGTTCTCTATGTTCTTACAATTGTTTTCCAATAATGTAGACGGCCATCAAAAGGACAAACCATCCAAAGCCTTTCTTCAACTTTTTACCGTCGATGAACTTGGCCAAATAAATCCCTATAAAGATACCAACTACTGCAATTGCCGTAACTGATAAAAGTAAGGTCCAATCAATTTCTAAATCAGGGCGTTGCACATCGCCAATGAAACC
>JAYPCB010000019.1:9616-22289 GCA_038124525.1 Cryomorphaceae bacterium | reverse complement strand
AGTCCAAATCCGAGAAGACTATGGTCTGGATGCCACAGTTGTCGCGGATGTAATCAATCACCGCAGCGGTATCCAAAGTACCCTGGCCCGAAGCGTTCAGCAATACCGTATCCGTAAACAACGAGATCCACGGAGAAAGTGAATCCTTAACGTTGATGATTAGATTTTTAGACAAAGTATTTCCGGAGCCGTCCAAGGCGCTCACTGAGCTCAGGTGTGCACCCACATCACCACAGTCAAAGACCTGAGGTGTGAAGTTGAACGTCGCATCACAGTTATCGTTGAAGGCTTCAAATACTGCTGTAGTATCAAATTCAACAAAGCCTGTGCTATCCAAATAGAGTGAGATTTCGTTAGAAAGCAACGATGGTGAAATATTGTCCACTACTGTAACCGTTGCTGTAGCACTATGGGTGTTCCCACTGCTGTCAATTGCCGTTAAGACTACCGTATTGGCGCCTAAATCGTTACAATTAAAAGAGGTAATATCTAACGATAGTGCGAAGTTGCAATTGTCGCTACTACCATTGTCAATGTCTGTTGTCGAGATGCTAGCTGCACCGGTGGCATCTAAAGCCACCGTGATATCCTGAGCGACTGCAATAGGGGCGATATTATCAGAATTACTTATTGTGAATTCTGAGGAAGTCGCTGCAATGATTGTTTCAGGGGTCGAATCTACTTCGATCAGCATACACCTATAGGTTCCTGCATCAGAACTATTTATCGTTGTAAAAGTCAAGGAGGCCGTTGTAGACCCAGTTAAATCGTCAAACTCATTCGTCGTTGGATTTAATTTTTGCCATTGGTAAGTGATTGTACCGCCATTATTTGCAGTGGCGCTCGAAATACTAAACGTTTGGGCTGAACCCTGACAAACAGCATTAGAAGAAGAATAGCCTTCAGTCCAACTGATATTGTTTACAGCAGCACCTGAACTTGAATAACCACAAGTTGAGTTTAGTGATGTGAAATCAACAAGATTGCCATTGTCAAATAAAAGCTGAAAGGTATTCGCACTTGAAAAATTATTATTGGGCTGTCCGTGCCAAACATACCTGACTTTACCAGAATTAGCATATTGATTTGAAGACTGATTGCCTGCATAAATCTTAGGGTCGTCAAATTCGACAAAATTATCTACGACCCCATTAACAAAAGCATTTTCAATTCTTGGTAACCCTGATTGCGCCGGTACATCAGAAAACAGAAACTCTATATATCCTGTTGCACTAGTGCTTGTGGAAATACCTGAATAACCTGAGGCAAAAACCCAACTTGAATTTAGTTGCCCACCCGGGTTTTTATTGATTAGACTAGGGCATGAATTAACACTAGATTCCCATCTATCTAACACATTGATCTCAATATCGACTACCGTTGAATTTCCGGATCCATCACTAATATTTACCCGAACGATGTGAACATTATCTGCCGAAGTCCCTGATACATCTTGAGGGTTTTCATAATCAGGAGCGCTGGTAAAACTTAATAATCCTGTTGAGGAATTTACTCCGAATAATCCCTGATCATAACTTATTACGCTCGTAAGAGACCATATTGTTGCTCCAGAAGTTGCAAGAGTGGTCACTTCTGTTTCTCCTTCAAGAATATCAAAAGAAAGTGCCCCTGCGTACGTTAACCCTGAAGCAGAGACTATTGATTGACCATAACTTGTAAAGGATGGAACTATACACAGACACCACCACATTAATTTTCTTAAGCAGCTATACATGAAGAGGAGAGCAGAATGTATCTGTAATTAGTGTGTTGTTGGTTTTGTTACACTAAAGATAGGAAATATTAAAATTTCAACAATCTTTGTGTAATACTTTACTAACACTCAGATTCCGTGCGAATTAAGTTTATAGTTTGTTTTCTTTTCCCGAGCCTGCTCTTTGGGCAAATTTCTATAGGTGATTCTCAAGGAGTTACTCTAAACGCTGACTCTACAACAATATGTGGTAACAGCGCCAATAGTCAAGTATTCTCAATCTCCGGCGCCTCTGGACATTATGACCATACCATCTGGTCTACTCCATCTAGCGCTATATCCATCCTGTCCTACCCTAATAATGATTCTACCAAGGCTTTAGTAAGTTGGAATCCAAACAATGTTCCATTCACCTTCCAAATTTACATCAATGATACCGTCCACGGCTTTAGTGATAGCCTATATGTCAGTGTTAATGCGCCACCAAGTGTTACGTTAAATAATCATTGGAACTCCATAGTTTCGTGTGCATTTTCCGATACTACAGTTTCGGGAGGGAGCCCGCCTGGAGGTACATATTCTATAATTGGACACCCAGGGGCCATAAGCAACGATACGATATTAGATCTAACTAGCTTAGGTTCCGGAAACTACAATCTAATGTACTCCTACACGGATAGTCTTGGATGTACAAGTTCTGACACCAATCAACTCAGTATTGGCCTTTCTTTATCTGGTGGGGGTACGAATATCTTAGTTTCAGAGGTCTATGGCGCTACCTCAGCTGTACTATATCCGGTTAATTATGGTAATGGGGTTACTTATCCCGCATGTAGTGGTCTATCTGCAACTACTTTTGGCATTAGTTTTACGAACAACTCAGCAGCACTTTCCGGCAGTATTTTGGAAATTGATTGGGGCGATGGATTATCAGATAGTACCGTAGTTAATATCGGCTACAGCTATAATCATTACTACCCCTATTCAGGAAGCTATCCAGTGACTTTGACGATCTCTGATTCTTTAGGTTGTAGTTTTACTTCTTCATTTAATCTTTATTTCGGATCTACCCAGATCTTAGGGTTATCAACCCCGGGAAACACCTCACTGTGTTTTGCGCCATACGAGGATAGCGTTTCTTTTGACTTTGAAGTGCTCAACTGGGAAGATGATGCCACTGGTACTCAGTATAGGTTTAGTTGTAATGATAGTTCTCAGACCAAGGAAGTATCTGCACCTTTGGTTGTCAATAACATTCCCGTGAAACCATGGCTGATTTTTGATGCCTCCGATAGCACTCTTTCCTATCGTCATTGGTTTCAAAACAGTTCGTGTGGCTTTAACACCATTTTAGGAGGTCAATCCTATGATAATGTTTTTGCCATTACGGCAACAAAACAATCCCCTTGTGTTGGCTCTCAAAGTACCGCTGCAGTTGGGCCAATTGTTGTATCTCAATCCCCCGAAACAGGCCTTTACGGGGATACTATAGCTTGTGTTGATCAATACATAACTATTCACGATTCCATTCAAGACGGAAATACAATTGTTCCAACTTCTGATGGAAATTTTATTTGTGATACTTCATACAGTCGAGTTTGGTTGATTTACGATGAATTTGGCAATCCATTAGCACCAGGTAGTTCAACGTTTACTGTAGCTTCCGGCTCTTCTCTGGGAGACACAAACATCTCTTTGAATTTACCCGGCCTTTGGACCAGTGGGAGCTATTCTTTGTCATTAGCTTTCCACCAACGAGGAAGGTTCAGAATAAAAAAACTACACGGGCTCACAGCAAATGGATCTCAATCATGTGTGCCTGATACGGCAAGTATATGGGTGTGTGTGGATACTCTTTCTGGGATGCGTGTTCTTCAATACATTCCCGATACAGTTTGTTTGGGAAGTGAATATGAGGTCATCTTTCAACACGAAAGTTCCCTTTGTTACGACTCCTTGACTTACCAAATTACCATTACTACGCCTAACGGAAGTGTAGTAGATAGCTCTTTACTTGACAACCGAGTTTCAAAGTTTGTCACAATGAACACTACAGGTCAATACATCATAGAGTATACAAGTCCCAACCCTTGTGGAGAAAACAGTATTGTAGACACCTTTTATGTAGAAGATGTCCCCAATTACCATTTCAATGCGGATAGCGAAATCTGTTCTGATACATTGATACTCACCGTTGGTCAGGGAACACTTGATTTTGGAACAGTAGATTTATACAGGCCCATTGATAGTACTTTTTATACCATCATACCTGCAATAGGATGGAGACACTTAGGCATTGATCCAACCACCGGTTATGATATTTTTGCATTTGATAGTACCGGACTTTTTGAGGTTTACTATGAATTCCATAATTCCTGTGGTTTCAATACCGATACCATTCGAATCACTAATTATGAACTCCCTAACTCGGATTTCAGTTTGAGTGAAATCCCAGATTGTGGTGTTCTTCACTACAATGCAGCTGTAGTTGACTCTATATCTAACAATTCGCATTATTGGTCCCTTTACGCAGACTCGGGGGCTACTCATATATGGACCGATAGTCTGTTTAATCAGTTCAACGACTCTATAGCTTCTACTCAGACTTATGGTTATGCCTGGTATATGCTTCAACATATTGCTGTTACACCTTTTGGTTGTAGAGATACTACTGAAAAATACATGTATGTCCTCCCTACTCCACAAGTAAGTTTTGGTATAGACAATAGTAGCTGTGATCCATGGGTACCACTCATTTCGAATACGAGTCAAGGAGATGGCTTGAGTTTTACTTGGAGTACGACTGCAATAGGCGGAAATAGTTCATTAGATTCATTAAGTGGGCTTCAGGATTCAGTTCCTTATTTACTCTTCAATCCGTTGGTATTTCCGAATAACGATGAATCTTATGAAATTAAGTTGGTTGGCCTAGGTCCGGATGGATGTGAATACGTTCAGAGGGATACAGTAATAATTCGATCCCAACCGCTGGCGGATATAGAAATCCCTGATACAATATGTGCAGGTCAATGGTATCCACTTTATGACTCGAGCGAAAGTCACCACACAATATTATCATACACTTGGAGTAGCCCTGACACTGCCTTATCATTTGATAACCAATACACTCAAAATACCAATGTATATGTCTTGCCAGTCGACTCATTACTCCGGTCTATTGATATCAAATTGGTGATCAGAAATGAATTTTCATGTCTAGACACAGTAATAAAAACACTTTCCGTGTTGCCTGCACCAGTTCTAGATATAGACATAGATGACTATGGATGTGATAGTGTATATCTAATGGATGTTGCCACAAACCTAACGGATCCAGTAAACTACGGTGATTCGATTTCATTTACTTGGGCCATTACCAATGGTTTAAGTGGAGTAACGGATACCTTCTATGATTATCTGCCAAATTACCTCTTCACCAACAGCACGAACTCTTCTATTCCTTTTTACATATGGTTGAACGGAATTAACTCACCAGGATGTTTTGATGTCGCTATGGACACCATTTTAATTTATCCAGATGTTGAGTTAGACCTGAATACAGCTTCAGGACTCTGTAGCCCTGTAAATATTGATACTGCCCTTTTACAGATTGATGTTAATCAAAGTGCAACTTCACACTGGGTTTGGATTACCAATACATCAGGCGATACATTGTATTCGTCAAGTACCCTCAACTATCAACTGACCAATGCCGGTGATACTGTCTTCGTGACGTATGAAGTTTACAGTGATTGGGGATGCTCGTCCGATAGAGAATCTGTAATGATCTTTAGTGTAGATGACGGTGATCCTATTTCATATCCTACGGCAATCTTTGATAACTCTCAAAATTGTTACCCCGATACGGTCTGTTTGGGTGATGCAGTAACTTTCTATTCAACTTCTATTGAACCTACCAATGGCTCGGGGATTAGTCAGATAAATTGGGACTTAGGAAATGATGGCATCATCAATCAAACTGGCGATAGTGCTACTTTTACTTTCAATCAAAGTGGATGGGTAAGTGTTTGGATGCAAGCTCAGACTATTTCAGGCTGTAATGATGACACTCTGAAAGATATATATGTGATGCCTGGCCCTACTGTGTCTGTACAATTTGATGACGATAGCCTTTGTGCACCGGTATCACCCACTTTTACTCATGGTCAAGTAGGCTTCTATGATAGTGTTCGTTTTGAACTCTACTTGCTGACAGATTCAGGAACCACAAACTTGATTCAATCCTGGTCTACCGTTCCGACCTTGCCTATTCTTCAACCCAGCTACAGCACCCATACCAGATACATTCTGAAGAAAATACTACTCAGTTGTTGTGAAGACATTTCAGATGCTGATACTATTTTAATTAAAACTCCACCAGTAGCAAACTTCTATCCACTACCTAATTCAGGCTGTACTGATTTAGACGTCTATTTGATTTTGGATGGCCAAATTACAGGTGAAGCGGATAGTGCATTTATTGACTGGGGAGATGGTTATTCAAACCCTTGGACTAGACAATTAGTTCCTGGTCCTAATGGATTAGAATATTCTTGGCAGCAACCTACCCATAACTTCGTTTATGGAGGTGCAGGAGATACCACCTACACCATAACACTCACAGTGTATAATGAATGTGGTGATAGCAGCATTACGAAAGATGTTATTCTTACCAGTGGTTCAATTTCAGCTGCGTTTACAGCTTCGGATTTATCAGGCTGTGAACCGTTGACAGTGGATTTTACTAGTCTAGCCTATAATTACGATATTCTAGGTTGGTGCTTCAATTATGATCCCGTAACCAAAACGTGTGATACCTCCGTAAGCGTTGCGCCCAACCCTCAGCACACTTTTGATACAAATGGCACCTATTATGTCGCTCACTTTGCAAGTAACGCATGTGGAATTGATACCGTAGTTCAAACTATCGATGTCTATCCAAATGTGGTGGCAGATTTTAATAGTTCAAACTTTCTATGTGGAAACGATACTGTAAGCTTTGTGAATACAAGCTATTCTAACAATGGCACAATCAGCGGTTATAAATGGATGTTCGGTGATGGAGATTCATCATTCTCCATTAGTCCACAACATGTCTATGACACTGGAGCAGTATACACAGTTACATTATATACCTATTCAAATAATGGTTGTGTATCTACCAAAACAGAAGACATTACAATTTATCCCACACCGGATATAAGTATTTCTGGAGCACCCGTATGTTTAGGAGACACCTCTTCTTTTAGTAGCATCATAAACATCCAAGGAGGCGGAAATATAGCAGGTATTTTATGGGACTTTGGCGATGGTAACGGATCCGTTTCTCAAAACCCCAGCCATTTGTATCAATATGATAGCACGTTCACTGTAAGCCTTTTAGTTACCAGTGATAATGGATGTACAGATTACGCCGCAACGAATGTCTTAGTAAACCCTAGTCCGGTTTCTGCTTTTACACCTGTTATGATACAAGGAGATAGTTGTAGCGTTCCTCAAACCTTTTCATTCATTAATACCACTCAAAATGGTGCGTCGTATGAATGGGACTTCGACGCCTCAGCATTTCCAGGTATTTACACATCAACGTTAAATTCTCCAACGTTTACCTATAATTCAGCTAGAAATTATACTATTAAATTAAAAAGTGAAACCGCCTTTGGTTGTGTAGATTCTACTACAAGGCAAATTCAAATCAATAGTTCATTGACGTTACCACCAACCATCAGCCAAAATGGTTGTTTACCCTTATCCATAGGCTATATAGATACTAGCGCCGTATCAAATGGAGTTGATAGTATAATTCGTGTGGATTGGTCAATGGGTGATGGCACAACCATTACTAATTATTCCCCTCCTTTCGGCTATAATCACGTTTACAATACGCCTGGCACATACTCGGTTTATGCCACTATAACAACAAGCTTGGGCTGTGTTAGTCAAACTGCACCCGTACTGATGTATGTCACTCAAGATCCAACGGCGCAATTTTCGAATGATACTAATGGGGTAAATGGTATGTATTTTGAAAATCTATCCATCCCATTAGATTCAACCTATTCTTACTATTGGACATTCAGCGATGGGCAGGAGAGTTTTGACATAAGTCCCACAATGATTTTTAATCCATCTGCTACTGCCGTTGATAGTTTAGAAATCTGTCTTTATGTAACGACACCGGATAATTGTACCGATTCCATTTGTAAGAGGATTTGGGTTTGGAAATCATCTTTATTCGTTCCAAACGCCTTAGCCCCAGAACAGGTTTTCTCTAATGATGATCAATACTTCTTGCCAAAAGGGTTTGGACTGGCATCCTATGAACTTTGGATTTACGACAAATGGGGAAATGAGGTATTTTATTCAAATGAAATTGCTGATCCATTGTATGGACCTGCTGTTGGTTGGGATGGAAATGACCAAAGAACAGGTGAACCCGCCCCAATGGGAGTCTATGCATGGAAAATTAGGGCTACATTTAGGGATGGCTCAATTTGGAACGGCCAAGAAAACGTTCATGGATTCGAAAGAACCTATGGTACATTAACATTAATCAGATGATGTTGCGCAGGTTTATTGTTTTATTGGCATTCTTTGGATGTATCGATTTAAAAGGTCAAGATATTACTACTGGACTTTTCGAATCCAATCCCTTGTCATTTAATCCTGCTTATGCAATCCCAGGTTACAATGAATGGGTTTTCATGGCAAATACACGTCAACAATGGTGGAATTTACCCGGTCCCACAGCGCTTTCTCCTGCATATAATGTTCATCGAGCCACCCTCATAGCTCCTTTTTTAAGCAGACGTGAACGAGGGCTTGGAACAGGTTTGAATTGGGTGAAGATGTCGAGCGGAGAAGGCAACCTCTCCTTAAATGAATTTACAGTATCCAATGCTGCGCGTTTCAGTGGAAAACTGAGAAAGTCAAGATACAGTGGTGCTGCAGGTGTTGGGATTGGAATGAGACAATATACCTTAGACTGGTCGCAGCTAACCTTTTCTTCCCAAATTGATCCATTTAACGGTATCATATTCAGCACACCTACGGTTAATCCAAATTTTCCAAATAGTTCCATTAGCATTAATGCAAATGCAGGTTTAAGATTTGCATATACCCATCAAACGCGTAACAAAAGCATCTTAGGGATTAAGGGTGGAGTTGCTGGCTTTCAGCTCAATGCGCCCGCAATTTCCTTTTTTGACGAGACCAGTAGACTAGATCCTAGATATGTTGGTAATCTATCGATGGTCTACATGCCAAAGAAGAAACGAGGGCTTTTTTCGAGGTCATTCGCCAATTATTTTCACTTCGGCTACATAGCACAATACCAAGGTCCACTTAGCACACATGAAACAAGATTTGGCACCAGTGTAAACGGTATATTGAACTTTTATGGCGGAGTCAGGAGAAGAAATTTCTTGCCCACACTTACTAAAATGGACGCCACGTATTGGTCTGCTCAATTGAATCTGAATCAATCAATTATTTCGGTTGGATACGAAATTACTATTAGTGAACTAAATCAGACCAGAACTCGAGGGACCACTGAAGTAGGTATTATCCTACCACTTAGTAAAGTGACAAGTTTATTTGCACGTAAAAGAAGTGAGCCGAGCTATGCTGACTATATAATGACCCATAGCGACTTCAGATCTGTAGAGCAGTTTAATTCAAGAACCTCTTTTTGGGCGAAAGAGTTTACCCCTATTTCTTTCGTTTTCTAAAGATTCAAAAAAGTCTCACTGCTACCAGCGAGACTTTTTTGATCTGAGAAAAAACGTTAATTCTCGATTTACTTTATAGCTCTACTTATGTTCATATTTTAATATGTACATATCCTCTGATGAAGGCACTAGAATTTGAAGAGCATCTTCGGGGTTGCCAGTATTGGCAGGTTCTATTTCTACGGTGTAAGATTCACCCGAAATCAAGTCTGAACCCAACACCAACATTTGCGTAGTACTTAATTGATGTATGTGCCCCTGGCATTCGAGAGATCCAAAATTATTCATTGCCTTGATATAAATCTGATCTCCATCAATTGAGATTTCTCCATTGAGGTAACTTCCAGATACCGCTTCAATATCGTTCATCATAATTCCGCTTGTCGCAGCTGGAGCTTGAGGCTGACTCTTCACTACACCCGTTTGTGTAGAAGCTGATGAATTCTGCATATTCACCTTTCCCTGGGCAAAAGCTCCATTGCCAACTAGGAACATAACGACTAGTAAGATTGATTTTTTCATGTTATTTAATTGATTTTGTTCAAATCAAATATAATTTATTTGTCTTTATAAAAGCAACTAAAAACTTAATTATCAGCCATTTGAAACATGGCAACCTCCCTAGTTTTTCCAACGAAAAAACCCCACTGCAAACAGCGGGGTTTTTGTACCTGAGGGGGGAATCGAACCCCCACTCTGTTGCCAGAACTGGATTTTGAATCCAGCGCGTCTACCAATTCCGCCACTCAGGCATTCCATCGAATTAGGACGGCAAAAATAAAGGCGTTTTCTAATTCTCCTAACATTTCCTGAAAGTTTTTTAATCAACCTGTGAAAACAAGGTGTTTTTGTCTTCTTTTAATTACATTTGCACCCCTCTACGGAGGTGCTGAATAAGCGATAAGTATACTGATACACAGATATGATGCTACCAGAAGCGAAAATATTTGCCGGACGTCACACGATGGAACTTGCTGGAAAAATTGCAGCGAGCTACGGAATTCCTATGGGAAATGTGATTATCACTGACTTTAGTGATGGTGAATTTGTTCCTTCATTTGAAGAAACAGTTCGTGGAAATCGCGTCTTTTTGATTCAAAGTACAAACCCACCTGCGGACAACCTGATGGAGTTGTTGATGCTGTGTGATGCTGCGAAGCGTGCAAGTGCGAAGCACATTACCGCTGTCATCCCTTATTTCGGTTTGGCCCGTCAGGATCGCAAAGACAAACCAAGAGTTCCAATAGGTGCTAAGTTGGCTGCGAATTTGTTGATGGCTGCAGGAGCCACTCGTGTAATGACGATGGATCTTCATGCCGATCAAATTCAAGGTTTCTTCGAAGTGCCGGTGGATCACTTGTACAGCTCAGCGTTGTTTATCAAGGACATCGAAGCGATGAAATTGGACAACCTATGTATTGCATCACCTGATATGGGTGGCGCAAAGAGAGCTCACGCTTACGGCAGCAAACTAGGAGCTGAAGTGGTTATTTGCTACAAGCAACGCAAAAAAGCCAACCAGATTGATAAGATGACCGTGATCGGTGATGTAGAAGGCATGAATGTCATTCTCGTTGACGACATGGTAGATACAGGAGGCACCTTGGTAAAGGCCGCTGAAATGTTGAAAGAAAAAGGTGCGAAGTCGGTACGAGCCTATTGTACCCACGGTGTACTTAGTGGTCCAGCTTACGATAGAGTTGGCGGGAGCACGCTAGAGGAATTGGTCATCACTGATACCATCCCTCAAACAAAAGAAAACCCAAAGGTCCGTGTGATCTCAGTCGCTGATATGTTTGCGAACGTGATGAAGAATGTTCACCACCACCAAAGCATCTCAGGACACTTTATAATGTAATACTTCAATAAACTAGATCAGATGAAGTCTGTTGAAATTCAAGGAACCCTAAGAACCGAAGTTGGTTCTAAATACGCCCAGGCAGAGCGCAAAGCAGGTAATGTACCTTGTGTGATTTACGGTGGCGAAGCACCAGTTCACTTTTCTGCGCCAATTTTAGCGTTCAAATCGCTAGTGTACACGCCAGAAGCGAAAACAGCAACTATTACCGTTGATGGTAAGACTGTAGAAGCAGTTATCCAAGACATGCAATTCCACCCAGTAACGGATGCACTAATTCACATCGACTTTATCCAGTTGGTTGAAGGCAAGGCAGTAACCATGAACATTCCTGTTGTTTTGAACGGTCAGGCTCGTGGTGTATTGAACGGTGGTAAATTGAAAATGGTTCTTCGTACGTTGAGCGTTCGTGCATTGCCAAATGAGATGCCTGATAACATTCAATTGGATATCACCAACTTGCGTATCGGGAAGTCTATCCGTGTAAGCGACGTCGTGCCTGCAGGATACGAAATCTTGAATGCTGATACTGCTGTAATCGTTACCGTTAAGAAAGCACGTGGTGCCATGGACGACGAGGACGACGAAGAAGAAGGTGCTACTGAAGAAGGCAGTGTTGAGGGCAGTTCAGATGCTCCTGCGGAAGCTCCTGCTGAGGCTGCAGAATAATTCGTACTTTTTCGGGTATGAAAAAGTTCCTCATTGTCGGTTTGGGCAATCCCGGAGCCGAGTATGAGAATACCCGTCACAATATTGGATTTTTAACATTGGACGCCTTTGCCAAGGCGTCCAATGTTGTTTTTGAGCCTGGGCGCTACGCGCTCGTGGCAGAAGCCAAGATCAAAGGAAGATCTTTCCGGTTGATCAAACCCACCACTTTTATGAACCTTAGCGGCAATGCTGTCCGCTATTGGATGCAAGAAGAGAAGATTCCTATTGAGAATGTGCTTGTCGTCCTCGACGATTTAGCCTTGCCCTACGGTTCTATTCGCATTCGCGGCAAAGGCTCGGATGCAGGGCACAATGGATTGAAGGACATTCAAGCAAAATTGGGCCGTGCAGATTACCCCCGCCTACGCTTTGGCATCGGGGACAATTTCTCCAAGGGTCGACAAGTAGATTATGTATTGGGCGAGTGGACCGCGGAAGAGCAGAAAGACTTGCCGGCGTTGATTGAACACTGCGTGAAAGCGTGCCAAAGTTTTGGCTTAGCAGGATTGAGTTTAACCATGAACCAATTCAACAAAAAATGACCAAGGCCGATCGCATTCTGGCCTTCTACAACGCACTCGAGTTTGACCGTTCCTACCTCGATGATGATCTTGATGTGCTCAACCCCTTTGAGGGAGCCAGCCCTGAGCAAGAGCAGGC
>JAYPCB010000019.1:0-9516 GCA_038124525.1 Cryomorphaceae bacterium | reverse complement strand
TATGACCAATTCTTTATTGGCTCCGTATGCCCCTTAGGCTTTGTGATGCGCAAAAACGGGAATTGGATCAACTTCAACTATTACGACCGCACGAGTTTTGCCAATGCTCTAGCGCCGTATTTGCTCGAGCAGATTAAAAAGCAAATTGAATTGGCCGGGAAAAATGAACGCATCATCGTCTTCGGCACTGGGAAGAACCTAAAGTTCCTGCAGAAGCTCAACAAGGAGTACAACTTCACTCCGGAGCTTGTGCCCCTGGAGCACCCACGATATGTGATGCAATACAAGTACAAACACCGCGAAGAGTACATCGCGAAGTATTTGGAAGCGCTATCGCGCTAAATCAAAAAGAATAGCGAAGGTTGATGGCGGCAATCTCAGGATCGAAACTACTTCCCGGCAAGCCATAATACGTCCAACCATTAATCTGGGTACCAATAGCCCAATGTTCCCCAAAATTCCTACCGAAACTCATGCCTACGAACGGATCAAACTGATATTTATCCCAATACTCGTAAGGTCGACTGGCCACAAGGGCAAATCGCAGATCTAAATACCATTTCTTATCTATGAGAGTAGAAGTGTAGATCAAACCCAAAGATTGTTCGCGCTCCCCGGTGCCGCTCCAGCTAGTCGTTTCAAACCAATTCTTCCAATACACCCCAATATGATTTGTTTTGACAAACTCATAATTAAGCGTTCCACTGTAATTCAAAGTATGGCCCCAAGGCAAAACTGCAGCGTCGAGAGAAAGCCTATCGAGAGGGCTATTCTGCGCTTGAGCACCTGAAAATACCGTACAGAACAGGAGTGTTATTAGACTCTTTTTCATTGTCTTATTGGTCTTCTTTAAAGATAAAAAAAAAGCCACCCCATAAAGGATGGCTTTCTTTTTTTGCAATGTGCTGGAATTACATCATTCCCATGCCGCCGCCCATGCCGCCTGCCGGCATTGCTGGCTCCTCCTTAGGAATCTCAGTAATGGTTGCCTCAGTGGTCAACAATAGACCCGCTACAGACGCAGCGTTTTCCAAAGCCACACGCGTCACCTTCGTAGGGTCGATGACACCTGCATCATACATGTTCTCGTAGACATCAGTCTTGGCGTTGAAGCCGAAATCTGCCTTGCCATCTTTCACCTTGCTCACCACTACCGAGCCTTCTAGACCTGCATTGTGAACGATGGTGCGCAGTGGCTCCTCAATCGCTTTAGAAACGATTTGGATACCGGTAGTTTCATCTTCGTTATCGCCTTTCATGCTCTCAAGGACGCTGCTCACGCGTACAAGCGCTACACCACCTCCTGGCACGAAACCTTCTTCTACTGCCGCTTTTGTCGCTGCCAAGGCATCGTCCACACGGTCTTTCTTTTCTTTCATTTCCACCTCAGATGCGGCACCTACGTAAAGAACGGCAACACCACCGGCGAGTTTCGCCAAGCGCTCTTGCAACTTCTCACGGTCGTAATCTGAAGTTGTGTTCTCAATCTGAGCTTTGATTTGGTTCACACGGCTCGCAATGGCTTCACCGGCACCGGCACCATTGACGATGGTCGTATTGTCCTTGTCGATAGATACTTTCTCAGCAGTACCCAACATATCTAGGGTAGCGCCTTCCAAAGTCATACCGCGCTCTTCGCTCACGACCTGACCACCGGTTAGGATGGCAATATCTTCGAGCATGGCCTTGCGACGGTCACCAAATCCTGGAGCCTTCACCGCAGCAATTTTCAATGAACCACGGATGCGGTTTACCACCAATGTAGCAAGTGCTTCACCGTCTACATCTTCCGCGATGATCAATAGCGGACGACCGCTTTGAGCTGCTGGTTCAAGAATTGGCAACAACTCCTTCATAGAGCTCACCTTCTTGTCGTAAATCAAGATGTACGGATTCTCAAGCTCCGCCACCATCTTCTCAGTATTGGTCGTGAAATATGGGCTCAAGTACCCGCGGTCAAACTGCATACCTTCCACTACATCTACGTAAGTTTCAGTACCCTTCGCTTCTTCCACGGTGATCACACCTTCGTTCTTCACTTTGGCCATCGCCTCTGCGATCAAAGAACCAATTGCGTTATCGTTATTCGCAGAAATCGTAGCGACCTGCTCGATTTTGCTGTTATCATCACCCACCTCTTGGCTCAAGTTTTTCAACTCTGCCACCAAGGCCGTCACGGCTTTATCAATACCGCGCTTCAAGTCCATCGGGTTCGCCCCAGCAGCCACGTTTTTCAAACCGTGACCATAGATAGCCTGCGCCAATACTGTCGCTGTGGTAGTTCCGTCCCCCGCGATGTCCGCAGTCTTCGAAGCCACTTCTTTCACCATCTGGGCGCCCAAGTTTTGCAACTTGTCTTCGAGTTCGATTTCCTTCGCTACGGTCACCCCATCCTTAGTTACATGAGGAGCGCCGAACGCTTTTTCAATGATCACATTGCGTCCCTTAGGACCCAAGGTCACTTTTACTGCATTTGCCAACGCATCTACCCCAGCTTTTAGGCTGTTGCGTGCCTCTACATCAAATGAAATTTCTTTTGCCATTTTACTATGCTTTTACTCTTTAAATGGGTTAAACAATAGCCATGATATCTGCTTCGCGCATGATCAAATACTCACCGCCTTCGTACTTGAATTCGGTGCCGCTGTACTTGCCATACAACACAGTATCGCCAACACTTACCGTCATCGGCTCGTCCTTCTTACCAGGACCAACGGCCACAACGGTGCCTTTTTGAGGTTTCTCTTGCGCTGTATCAGGAATAATAATTCCGGACGCAGTCGTAGTTTCCGCAGCTGCAGGTTCCACGATCACTCGGTCAGCTAGCGGACGAATGTTTAAATCTGCCATGATTTGAGTTATTTAATTATTGTTTGACGCTTCAATACATGAAATTCTGTGCCAAGGTACAAATTGTGTCATCCTGTCACCGACCCTATTTCAGCATCCGAAAAATTGACATAAAAGCATAAAAAAACCCGCACAGCAACTGCCATGCGGGCTTATTCTATGTGTGAAAGACGCTTCTTATTCTACGCTCTCAGGCATTCCTTCTACAGGCGCTTGCTCAATAGGAGCATCTGCCGGTGCTGCGGGCATGCTTGGCTGGAATGGAAGTGCATCCTCTACCTGCTCTTGCAAAATAGTATCCTGCTCTTCGACCGTTTCAGTGCTCACCATGTTCATACCGATCACCAATACGAACAAAGCGATTACCAAAGACCAAGTTGCCTTGTCCAAGAAATCTGTAGTTTTCTTCACGCCGCCTAGCATTTGAGGGCTGTCGCCACCAAAGGCTGAGCTAAGACCACCTCCTTTTGGGTTCTGAACCAAAATGACCAAAACCAACAATACGGAGACCACAACAATCAGGATGGTAAACAATGCTGTCATTACTTCTTCTGTTTCTTAATTTCTCTAATTCGGTCGGCAAAGAAACCACTTTTTTCCGGGTATTTCAAACTTAAAACCTCGTAAGCGTTGATTGCCTTATCCCAAAGCGCCTGCTTCAGGTAAATCTCTGCCAATGTTTCGGTTACAAACTTCCCTTGGTCGTCCGAAGGCAAGTGGAAGACGTCTATTTTTCCGTCCTTCTTCGGCACGGGGAATTTGGGCAATTCGCTGATGATCGTCTTCACGTCTTTCGGCACACTGCGCTGCACTTTTTTAGGCTTTCCGTCCAAGAAATCGGCCGTTAACCACTCCATGAATGACGCTTTTTCGCTGAAAGGCATTTCCCTAACCTCAAGTTTTTCCTCGATCGGCGCAGCTTCCGTTTTCTTCGCCTTTTCAATCTTCGGCTTCGGCGCTTTAGGAGCTTTCTTAGGCTTCGCTGGGGCAGACTTCTCCTCTATAGATTTCGTCTCATCAGCAGGCTTCTTCTGGGCAGGTTTAGATTTTTCCTCTGCAGGAGTCGATTTCTTTACCTGAACAGGTTTCTCCTCAGCTGGCTTTTTATCTTCCGTGGTACTCGTAGCAATTTCCTCCCCACGCAACGCACGTGAGCGCAAAATCGCCTTGCGCACTGCCTCTGGTAAATGACTTAAATCTTCTGGTACAGCAGTCGGTTTTGGAGTGTCCAATTTCACCGGCTCCATCACCGGCTCCACAGCCTTTTTCTCCGGAGCTTTTGCGGCTACCTCAACTTCTTCCACCTTGCCCGCTTCGGCCACCTCGGTAAAATCTACCACCGGCACCTCCTTCGCGCTCTCCATGCCCGGGATCGGCATATCATGAAATTCTTTGAGTGCCGCACGGTTCGGCGTGGCAATGGCCGCTCGTTTAATCTGACCCGGCAGTAAATAGCTCTCCTTCTTCTGCAATGCCTTCATGTACAACGCATGCAACGGAGCCGCATAGGGAAAATCATCCACCGCCTGCTTCAGGCCGATCAAATCCTCCGAAGTAATCTGCTCCGGATGCTTGAACAAGGTGTTGATTTTCTTTGCGTTCATTTACCAATTCGCGATGGCTCTATTCAGCACATCTTCTCGTAATTCTTTGATGATTTCTGCGGCCAATTCGTTTTCAATATCGGAAAAATTAAGGTCCGCATCGTAGGGACGAGAACGACTAAACCGAGCATTGAAATTATTCTCTGGGGCCAATTCATTGATGAACTCCACCTGCACACTTATAGTGAACAGCATCTGAGCCACCTCACTGGGACCTCGCGCCGCCTGCGGCCGCAAACTGTATTCGTTTATTTCGCCGCTGATGTACATGTCGGCCGGCCCCTGAACGAGCTCCAGCGGCGTCTGCTGCACAAAAATATCTTTGATCGCTTCGGTCACCCACTGCGACGCTTCCGGGTTCACTATCTGTGCATTGTTATCGAAAAAGTCCACCTGCATCGTCTTCGCATCCCCCACATTACCGCCCGTAAAGCTGTACCCGCCTTTGCAGGAAGGCAGCGCCAATGCGAGAAATAGGATGGATATGCGGCAGAATTGGACCATTATTCCAAATTGTATTGTTTGATCTTGCGATACAAGGTACGTTCAGAAATGCCCAATTCCTTCGCGGCAACCTTCCGCTTTCCATTTGACTTTTCCAATGCCTTCTTGATCAACTCCACTTCTTTGTCTACCAAGCTCAAATTCTCAATCTCAATGGTATTTTCATCCTCATTGAAATCCTCGTACTGCTCACGATCGATGAAAGTCACCGCCCCGTCCGACGGACTGTACTCACCTGTAATCTTCGGATACTCGCGCTGCATGCCTTCGTAAATGCCCTCGCCCGAAGCCACCGCATTTTTCAATGCATTGATTTCCGCGCGCATTTCAAACAACAGCTTGTACAACGCCTCACGCTCCTTCGCAAAATCCGCATTTGATACATTATCATCGCTCAATCGGGTATTGGCCAATGCCGGCAAGTTCGAGGCATCCACCTGAGGCAAATACGCCTTCAGCACCTCCTTACCCACCAAGCGCGAGGTCTCAATCACACTCATCTGCTCCGCCAGGTTGCGCAATTGACGAATGTTTCCTGGCCAACGGTATTGCTCAAGTAATCGGACCGCTTCGTCGTCCAAACGCACCGGTGGCAAATGGTATTTATTGGCGAAATCCGCCGCAAACTTTCGGAACAACAAATGGATGTCGGCCGGACGCTCTCGCAATGGCGGCAAGTTGATCTCCACCGTGTTTAATCTGTAGTACAAGTCCTCACGGAATTTGCCATTCTTTATTGCCTCTAGCATGCCCACATTCGTGGCTCCAACGACGCGAACGTCAATCTTGTTTGCGCGAGACGCCCCTACTCGGATGAACTCTCCCGTTTCCAACACGCGAAGCAATCGCACTTGTGAGGGCATGGGTAATTCGCCCACTTCGTCCAAAAAGATGGTGCCGCCGTCGGCTTCCTCGAAGTACCCTTTACGGGCGCCGGTGGCGCCCGTAAAAGCGCCTTTCTCGTGCCCAAAGAGTTCCGAATCTATGGTTCCCTCAGGAATGGCCCCACAGTTCACCGCGATGTACGGCGCATGCTTGCGGTGGCTCAATCCGTGAATAATTTTTGGGATGGCTTCTTTCCCCACCCCACTTTCTCCGGTGACCAAGACGCTGATGTCGGTCGGCGCCACACGCACAGCTTTCTCCAAAGCGCGGTCCAACAATGGACTTACCCCGATGATGCCGAAGCGTTGTTTGATGCTTTTGATATCAGACATTGGTAGTGTATTAACGTTTATTCGAAGACTACAGTACCGATCAAGGTCGCTGCCGTACATCTATCTATTTTAACTTTCACAAAATCGCCAGGCTGGAAGTCATGGCGATCGAATACCACCACACTGTTGGTGTCGGTACGACCAAATAATTGGTCCTCACGCTTCTTAGACGTGCCCTCTACCAAGACCTCGTAGGTATTGCCCACCATGGCCTCGTGGCGCAAGAGTGAATGCTTGTTTTGCAACTGGATGATCTCGTTCAATCGGCGCTTTTTGACCTCAAGAGGGATATCATCTTCCAATTTTCTCGCCGCATACGTATTCGGGCGCTCGCTGTAGAAAAACATGTAGCCAAAATCGTATTGCACATATTCCATCAAGCTCAACGTCTCCTGGTGGTCTTCCTCGGTTTCCGTCGGGAAGCCCGCAATCATATCATGCGAAATGGCACACCCAGGAATGATTCGGCGAATGCGGTCGATCAGCGCAAAGTACTCCTCTCTGTTGTGCCCGCGGTTCATCAATTCCAAAATGCGAGACGATCCACTTTGCACCGGCAAATGGATGTAGTTACAGATGTTCTTGTACTTCGCAATGGTCTCGAGGACATCGTCTCGCATATCCTGCGGGTTGGACGTAGAGAATCGGATACGCATGTGTGGCACTGCCTCAGCAACCATCGCCATGAGGTCCGCGAAATGCACCGCGCTGGCCTTGGCCAAATCCGATGCCTTATCGAAGTCCTTCTTGAGTCCACCGCCGTACCACAGGTAGCTGTCGACGTTCTGTCCCAAGAGGGTAATTTCTTTGTAGCCCTGATTCGCAAGGTCCAATGCCTCGTCTACGATGGTTTGTGGGTTTCTCGAACGCTCGCGTCCACGGGTGAACGGCACTACACAGAAGGTACACATGTTATCACAACCGCGAGTGATGGAAATAAAGGCACTTACGCCATTTCCGCCCAAGCGAACCGGTTCAATATCATCGTAGGTCTCTTCCTTGCTCAGGATTACATTGACCGCCTTACGGCCGCCATCGAGCTCCTCCAAAAGATTAGGGAGATCGCGGTAGGCATCTGGACCTACGACCAAGTCAACCAATTTTTCTTCTTCCAACAACTTTCCCTTCACGCGCTCCGCCATACAGCCCAACACGCCTATTTTCATGTCTGGGTTGGTTTTCTTGTGGCCGTTGAAATGCGCCAATCTGTTTCGAACGGTTTGTTCGGCTTTGTCGCGAATCGAACAAGTGTTCAACAACACTAGATCCGCCTCAGCCGCATCTTGAGTGGTCGTATAGCCTTCTTTAGCCAATACCGAAGCGACGATTTCGCTATCTGAAAAGTTCATTTGACAGCCGTAAGACTCAATGTAGAGTTTCTTGGTGCCGCTGGGATTGTTGGTCTCGTGGACCGTGCCATCGTGCTCGTGTGGGTTCTTATCGCCCTCGGCGTAGAGGCCCCTTCCGCTTGCGCGTTTTGTTTTTGCTTCCATAAATCTATTCGCTCAAAACTTTACTTTCTCTTGCGATGGTTCAAAGATACATCGGTATACTGACAATTTGTCCGGTTTGTAAAAATCTATTACGTAGTAATAAGGAAAAAGTTCATCGGTCATACATATATAAGGTGTTGCATCTCATTAAAAATTGGTTTTTACTTTGCGGCAAATTTCAACCCTTACCCACATTATGGCCAACAACCTAGTTATTGTAGAGTCACCGGCGAAAGCCAAAACCATCCAGAAATACCTTGGAAACGATTTCACGGTAATGTCTTCATACGGTCACATTCGCGACCTGTGTGATAAAGGGATGGCCATCGACATCGAAAACGAATTCACTCCAGAATATTGCGTGTCGAAAGACAAGAAAACCCTGGTTAAGGAATTGAAGGCCGCTGCGAAGAAAGCCGAAAAGGTTTGGCTCGCATCGGATGAGGACCGCGAAGGAGAAGCCATTGCTTGGCACCTGAGCGAAGCCCTTGATTTGAAAGAAGAAAATACCGAGCGCATTGTCTTCAATGAAATCACCAAAACCGCCATCCTACGTGCGGTAGAAAATCCTCGCAAGATCAATAAGGAATTGGTCGATGCACAGCAAGCGCGTCGCGTGCTGGATCGATTGGTAGGGTACGAACTAAGCCCTGTATTGTGGAAGAGTATCAAGCGCGGATTGAGCGCCGGTCGTGTGCAAAGTGTGGCCGTTCGATTGATTGTGGAGAAGGAGCGCGAAATTGAAGCGCATACCCCGGAAGCCTCATTTAAAGTGAGCGGAATCTTCACCGACGGAAGCATCTCGTTCAAAGCAGATATTAGCAACGGATTCCCTACTCAAGAAGCTGCACAGAGCTTTTTGCAAGATTGCTCTGGGGCCAATTTCACCGTCGAGAGCGTAGAAATGCGCCCTGGGAAACGAAGCCCTGCCGCCCCGTTCACTACCTCTACCCTACAACAGGAAGCCAGCAGAAAATTGGGCTACAGCGTAAGTCAAACCATGACCCTCGCCCAACGCCTATACGAAGCCGGACACATTACCTACATGAGAACGGACAGCTTTAACTTGAGCAACGATGCCATCACAGGAATCGCCCAGCACGTTGAAGCACATTTCGGTCCTGAATACCACCAAGTCCGCAAATTCAGCACCAAGAGCAAAGGTGCGCAGGAAGCACACGAAGCCATCCGCCCGACTAATTTCTCTAAGACCATAGCCGGTGCCGACGACAGACAAAAGCGTCTCTATGATTTGATCTACAAGCGTACCATCGCCTCTCAAATGGCGGATGCGAAATTGGAGAATACGACCATTAAATTGGCTAATGAAAACGCTCCTTCTGCAGAGCGCTTCACGGCCCGCGGTCAAGTCATCACGTTCGACGGATTCATCAAAGTATATACCGAAGGCACGGACGACGAAAACGCAGAGACCGTAGACGGCCAATTACCTGCTGTAAAAGAAGGCGACCGCCTCTCCTACACTGAGATCACGGCCACGCAACGCTTCACCAAGCACACCCCGCGATACACCGAAGCTTCCTTGGTAAAGAAACTTGAAGAACTGGGCATTGGACGTCCTTCGACCTACGCACCAACCATCTCTACCATCCAAAAGCGCGACTACGTGATCAAGGATAGTTTGGAAGGCAATAAACGCGATTACCAAGTCCTTACGCTCAACGCCGACGGCCTGTCCACAGCCACTGCCACAGAAACCTACGGCGCAGATAAAAACAAACTTTTCCCTACCGACATCGGCCGAGTAGTGACTGATTTCCTCACCGAGCACTACAAGCTCATCATGGACTACCAGTTCACCGCGAAAGCCGAGCAAAACTTCGATAC
>JAYPCB010000018.1:19457-22581 GCA_038124525.1 Cryomorphaceae bacterium | reverse complement strand
GTGAGTTTGTTGCGGTCGCTCTTCAAGAACAGGTGGGCCAATACGAAGTAATAAGGCACAATGAACCAAATGCGTGTGGCCAATTGCTTCAGTGATACCAAAGGCAATTGGGACGTGATGGCCGTAATGAGCATCCAAGCCAAATAAATGTAGATGGCGATGGAGATGGGGTGTTGTATGATTTTGCGGTCAAACTCCCCAAGTAGGGCCATTTTAATCAGGGCAATGAAAGTGACCAGCACGAGCATGGGTTCGGTAGGCAAAGAAAGGCCAGCTCCTCCTGTTAGATCCGTGAGGTTGATGGAAATGGGGGTGGCAAATACGATGAACCACATGGCCCAATCTAATCGGTACAAGGTCATCCAGACCACCAACAAAGCTGGCGGCACTAGGAAGGCGTACCAAAATTCATAGGCAACGGCCAGCCCTACCAACGGCAAGGTTACCAGACCTATGATGGCGAGCCAACGATTTGATATTTGGCTTATGCCCAACACGTGTTAGGACTTGCCGCGAAGTTCGTTTAGGGTGCCTTGAACCATCAAGAAGAACGACATCAAGATGAAGGTTGCGAAGCCCACTGCCAAGATTAGGATACTGCGTTTTGGGTATGTCTTACGCTCTGCAGGACGTGCGGCATCAACCTTAAAAGTGGCAGGAAGGTTTTGGTTGACATCCACTTTCGCTTGGTCAAATTTCGTTTTCAACTTCACCTCTTCCTCTTTGAGCAATTGGAGCTCATCGCGGATGGCTACATATTTCCCCCCGTATTTTGCGAGGGTATCTAGGCGACGTTCCAATTCCTTGATGCGGCTCTGCGGCGCACCTTCAGCAAGGGCGATGGCGTATTGCTCGTTAAAGACCGCACTTTGACTTTCATAATCGTGCACCCCTTTGTAGCGCAGTTCGGTAATCTTATCCTCCATGGTTTGGATTTCCCCTTGCAAGCTGTGGTATTCGTTCTTAACGATTTCCAATCCCATTTCGGCACGGCCACGGGCTACGCGGCGCTTCACCTTGTCGACGAGTTTTGAAATATAGTTGGCAATATCAGCGGCTACCTGCGGGTCGGTATCCAGGACGTTGATTTCAACAGACATGAATTGAGTACGTTGGAACTCAATTTTGTTCTCATACTCCTTAAACAGCTTCGTGCGTGGGTAATCCGAATCTGGATCGATGTCGTAGTGGTTCATCAAATCGAACTTCTGAATCACACTGTCGCGGATTTCTCCGGAGCTCAGAATTTGCAGCAACTGCTCGGCCTGTTGTTCATCGCCGTACTCGAAGATATCCTCATCGCCATAGCCGTTGGTTTGTGGCAAGAGGGCCTTGGATACCGAGTTGGTGGTCGATGGGAAAAGGATGACCTGAGATTCGAACAGGGGTTTGATGAATTGGGGACCGCTGAATACGACCGCAACTACCATGGCCAAAAACGGCACAACCATCAGCTTCTTCCAATGGGTGTAGAAAAACGAAATCAAATTGGCACTACTGTATTCCATAGCTTATTTCCAGTGAGTTAAATTCAAATTTAGTAGGGTGGCCAATGCTGCCATCTCCTCATTATAATGTTGTTTCAACCAGCGGGCGACATCGTCGTCCAAATCCGGCGCCTTGGCCTGCAGAACTTTTTTCATCGCGCTGACCATCTCCTTCGGCAGCTTCTCACGAATGGGCGCCACCACCCGCATACCAAGGGCATTCATCTTCGGGTATTTTGGCACGGAACCTTCGTTCGTCGCCTTCGCTTTGGTTGCCACAAAAGTAGGCAAGTCCAAGAACTCTGTAATGCGGTTGAGCACCTTCTGTGGCGTGTTTTTCAAATCTTCGTGAAAGACCACCAACAGATGCTTCTCGCCAAATTTCTCCTTCCAGCGCTTGAGCTGCTGAGCATAATTGCCCAACTCCAAATAGCACTCATCCCTTCCCCATTGCGCTTGCTCGAGCTCCGCCTCACGCTTGAAGGCCGCTAATGGCGCCTCGCTTTCCATGCCGTACTTCAGTGCCATCGTGTAATGACTCCAAGCCCGGTCGATGGGGTTGCGCAATAGGACAATGATTTTTGCTTTGTTATTGTAATGGGCCAATTCTTTCACGGCCGGCGCACTATACAAATACGCCGTGGACGCATCCAGAATATGTGTGGCTTCGGGCTTTGCTGCTTGGGCTTGTTGACACAAACGGTGGTAATGACTGCGCTCCTCGACAAAGCCAATATGACGTTCCTTCAATTCGGCCTCGGCAAAATAATCCGCCTCGTCCCATTGAATCAATCGCTTATAGGATTTGGAAAATACTTCGGGGCGCAGGTCCGTGCAGAAGTGTCCGGGCTCCTTGATGGGCATGCCGGCGATCTGCGGGTGCTGGGCCAACATATCTACCAGTGCGGTGGTGCCAGCTTTGGCGGCGCCAATGAGAAATATGTTCGCTACAGCACTCATGATCGACTTCTTTTCGCCAAGAACGGCACGGTGATAATTCCATGGAAACGATAGACCAGCACCCCCGCCCATATATTCCAACCCACCATGGTCATAGCCGTGGCGACGGCTGCCCCTCCCGGCCCAAAGGCAGGAATGAGCACGGCGTTGAGGATAATGTTGAGGGTGGCCACGACGAGCATGGTGTTTTGCGCACTTTTCTCGTAGCCGGTCATGTTCAAAATGTTGAGCACGGGTCCGGCGAAGGCATTGGCTAATTGGCCACATGCTAAAATCACCAACCAAGGGTAGGCGGTCCAGGGATCATTGACGCCAAAGAGGCCGATGAGGAATGGCCCGAGGGCGATGATGCCGAGGAAAATGGGGCCGGCGGTGACCAAATTCAATGTGGCGATGCGTTGTGCGAGGAGCGACATGTTCGAACCGCCATTGTGCAGCCCCGAAATCATTGGGGCGACGACGGTGTTGAGGGCGAATTGGGCAAAGGTGATGAGGGTGGCAATCTTAAAGACAATGCGGTACACGCCCACTTCATCCTCTTCGAGGAAATAACTGAGCATGAGGGTATCGGACCAGCTCATGACCAGGAACAGGGCGGAAGAGACCAACATTGGGGTGGCTACTTTCATGAGGTTTCCTGCGAGCGCTGCGCCGCGCCACGGCTTGCGCTCGCACAA
>JAYPCB010000018.1:0-19357 GCA_038124525.1 Cryomorphaceae bacterium | reverse complement strand
GTGAACGGCAGGGCGGTCAGCGATGCGGTGCGCAAGACGCCCACGGGAGTTTGATTGAAAAAGAGTTCGGTGAGCGCTTCAGCGGCGAAGAAGGTCAAGATGGACAGGGCGGCGGTAATGGCCAGCACGCGTACAAATATGTGTCCATAGAGTCCGCGCGATGGGGCATCCCCAAGCTCGGTTTTGCCCAATTCCTTCACCAACACCGTATCCAATCCCCAGCGCCCCACCGTCGAGGCAATGAGGATCAGAGTGAAGGCCACCTCGTATACGCCCACGGCCTTCTCACCTCCCGCTTGGCCCAAGGACCACAGCAGCACATAGCCCCCAAGGGCGCCAATGATTTTGAAGATGAGCACGACGCTGCTTCCCTTGGCTAAAGTGGCAGCCGTGGGATCCTTTAAGAATTGAAGGATACGCTGAATCATGGTTGTGTAGCGAGTTGGGTGCGAATATACCGCTTATCTAACGCTACAGCGGCGCACTTTTGTACATTTAAGCCATGAAAATTGCGGTGAACGTACGGTGGCTTTTGCCAAACAAGCTCGAAGGCACGGGGATTTACACCTTGCGCATGCTCGAGCAAATCCTACCCGCCGCAATGGAACACGAGTTTTTGCTGTTGTGGGACCGCCCTTCTGCGATGAAGGGAATGAGGGACCAATTCTCTTTTCTAAACGCCCCCAACATCACCCACAAGCTTGTCCTCCCTCCTGCCCGCCACCCGTGGTTGTGGTGGTATTGGAACAGCATAGGTGTGCCGGCCGCCCTGAAGCGTTGGGGCGCCGCGCGTTATTGGTCACCGGACGGCTTGCCCGCCCGCACCAAAATCAAGCAATGGCTCACCATCCACGACCTGAATTTTGAGCACCACCCGGAATGGGTTCCACCCCATGTGGGACGCTATTACCGCACGCACATCCGACGCGGCGCCCGCATGGCGGAGCAGCTCTTCACGGTAAGTGAGTGGAGCGCGAGGGATTTGGTGGAGACCTATGGGGTCGCTGCCGGGAAGATTGTGGTGACGCCGAATGCTCCTCAGCGACCCATGTCACCTGGAGAGTCTCGCTTTAATGAAAATTATTTTTGTGCCGTAGGCGCCCTCACCCCCCGCAAGAATTTGATTACTCTTTTGAAGGCTTGGGACCTGTGGTTGGAGAAACATCCGGAGCGCCGAGGCTTCCTATTGAACATTGCGGGAAACGCTCATTTTAAGGATCCAATTTTCGAAAGTGCCATGGGCGAGATGAAACACTTGGACACGGTCAAATGGTTGGGAAGGTTGGAAGATGATGAGCTGGAGCAGCTTTACCGCGGGGCCATAGCTTTCTGTATGCCGAGTGCGATGGAAGGATTTGGCATACCCGTCGTGGAAGCCATGCAATGTGGCACGCCCGTGATGGCCTCAAACAACAGCGCCTTAACGCAGGTGGTTGGAGATGCTGGGATGTTGCTGCCCACCTTCGATGTCGAAGCTTGGGCCGATGGGCTCGAGGCGATGGCCGGCGGGTCGAAAGCTGGAGTTGAGGAAAATTGGTCTGAAAAAGGATTGATTCGCGGGGGCCAATTCACTTGGTCCGCTAGCGCCGCCCCTTGGCTCGAAGTTCTAACATCTGCGAGCGAATGAAGCTTCAACACAGTCCCATAGAGGTTGTGGAAGCCGGCACCGACGAGGCGGGACGCGGTTGTTTGGCCGGGCCTGTGACGGCAGCAGCGGTGATCTTGCCGCCGGATTTTAAGAACGATTTATTGAACGATTCCAAGCAGCTCACCGAAAAGCAGCGCAACCTTTTACGACCCTTGATCGAGAAGGAAGCCGTGGCTTGGGCCGTGGTGCATGTCGGACCCGAGGAGATTGACGAGATCAATATTTTAAATGCCAGCATCTTGGGCATGCACAGGGCCATTGAGAAATTGGATGTGGTACCCCAATTCATTGCTGTGGACGGCAATAGGTTCAAACCATATGGGGATATTCCCTACCACTGCCAGGTCAAGGGGGATGCTACCTATCAAAATATCGCGGCCGCGTCGGTCTTGGCAAAAACGTATAGGGATGAGCTGATGAGAGAATTGGCCACCCAACATCCCAATTACCAGTGGGAGCGCAATGCAGGCTATCCCACCAAGGCCCACCGAGATGGCATTCGAGCCCATGGCGCATCGCCCCACCACCGCAAAAGTTTTCAGTTGCTTCCGAGCCAATTGAACCTCTTCGATTTGTGAAAAACTGACCCGCACTAGCCCACTACTTGGCGCGGTAAAAATGTAGCTTTAATCAAAAATTTAGCTATGCGTCTCGCCTCCCTAAGCGCCCTTGTTTTAGCATCTGCCCTTTTGGTACAATGTGGCCAACCCGCCCCTCCAGCCAAGGCGACTTCTTTGCTACCCATGGATGCTCCTTTGTATGTGCGTATCAATGATATGCATCAGTTCGGCGAGACCAGCGACACCCTTTCCATTTCCTACCTCAGCGCCATTCCAACAAAGACCTTGGAACAGTGGAATGCAGGGCGTTGGACGGGAGCGCTCCTCCCCTCGGGTGCCAGCAGTTTGGATTGGGTATGGACCACCGAGCACGACCTCACCCCCTTCGTCGGCGCTCCCACCACCATTGGGAATTACGAGGTCTTTACCTTGGATTCAATGTACGCCTACAACGACGGGCCAAGCTGGGTCATCAGTGCCAGTGAAGGCCTACTTCAGGATATCATCAACCAACGCACCGCTGGCTATTCCTTAATGGACGATGGCGGATTTAAAACCTTGTGGGACAACGCGTCCAAATCTGATGATGCAAACGTTTTTATTCAGCACAAGGAAGTGGCCAGATTGGGCACACATTACTTTGAACAAGATTGGAGCTGGCTGGAGCACTTCGCACAGTGGTCTGCCATTGATCTGGATTGGAAGAAGAACAAGACCATTGCTACGGCGGTGGCCTTATGTGCAGATTCCACCAACACTTATTTGAGCACCTTCAAAGAGCGTCCTACGGGTACGGATCTGAGTCCAATTATTGCGGCTTCATCGAAATACGCCGTGGGGATCAACACCGGAGATCCGGTAGAATGGTTGCGCGCTTTTAACCCCTACCGCGGCAAGAAACAAAGGCTCAAGCAAGCCCAAAAGACCTTGGAAGATGCCGGCATATCGCCGATGACTTTCGCCAATAGTTTTGAGGGCAGCTTTGTTCGCGTGGGCTACGGTGATGGAGTGGTGGTCGCGGCAAAACTAGAGGGAGAGGAAATGAGCGTTCAGGATGCCTTAACCGCGTTGAGTGCACAAAACTCCGTGTACCAGGGCCATGCCCGCGGAACACTCACAGAATCACACCGCTTTTTGTTTAGCGCGGCCTTTGGTTGGGTATATTCAGATATGAGCAGCGCTTCATGGATGCTCTGGGATCAATGGCTTTTAGTCGGAACAAGTGCCCAATTATTGGAGGTGTACAGCAGCGAATTGGACATGAATAAAAACTGGCATGCCCTAGAATCTCTGGAAGCTTTGGGAGAGGCCATGGACCGCAACGAGCACTTTACCGCCGCCTTCAACTTCAACAGCTTGGAGGAGGGCCCCTTCTTCGAAACCCTTCCGGACGCTTTAGACCGGGCTTTTCTCGCCGGACACTTGGAGGTGAATAACGGCATTGCCTACGGAAACGCCACCGTACAACAACGCGGTGAGGAAGTGGCCGTGAGTGCTTACCTATGGTCCCATGCCCTGCCGCAGCAAGCCATCAGCGGACCGTTCTTGATCAAGAACCACCGCAGCGGCATGACCAACATACTCGTACAGGACGAAAGCAACCAATGTTTCCTACTCGACGAAAATGGGGAGGAATTGTGGAGCATCTCCTTAGACGGCCCCATCCAGGGCAATGTGCAGCAGATAGACATGTTCAAGAATGCCAAATTCCAGATGATCTTTGCCACCAATGACCGCTTGCATTGCTTGGACATCTTAGGACGTGAAGTGGAAGGGTTCCCAGTGAGCTTACCCGAAGCGACCACTTTGGGGGCTACCGTTTTGGATTACGACAAGAACCGCAACTACCGCATACTCGTGCCCGCCGGATCGAAACTGTATAATTACAGCGTGGAAGGACAGCGCATTGACGGCTGGAAAATCGACGCGGCAAGCGGGACCATTACCCAAAGTCCACTGTTGTACCAAAGAGGCGGCAAAGATTATGTGATCATATCTACCCTCGAGCGTGCCCATGTGCTCAACAGACGTGGAGAAGAGCGCATTAAAACCTCAGCCCTCACCGCGGCCAAACACCCCTGGGTGGTTACCGGCGGGAACCCACCGAGCATCATGCGTGTAGGTGAAGAGGGCGAGATTCAAGAACAGCGCTTCGACGGCACTACGGACATTTTAGAGCACGACTTGAACAACCTTCAAGGCATGCTGGCCATGAGCTACGGCACATTGTATTGGTCAGAGGACAAGCTCAGTGTACGCGGCGAAACCTCCACCCATACTATTTCTTTCCCGGCAAGCATTGACCGAGTAGAAGCCTATCCAGGAGGTACGGGGCTCATTTACGATACAGAAGGCACCGTTCACGTGACTCAGTTGAAGGAGGCCACTGCGCCGATCACTGTATTTGAAGGATCTGAGGCAGAGGCAGGGCGATTGACCCCAGCTGGAGCACCGGTTCTAGTACTCGTGCAGGGCAACGCGGTAATCTGTTACCAATTGTAATTACTTCTTGCGGAAGAAAATTTCGATCGGGGCACCGTGGAAGTCGAACGCCTTACGCATCTTGTTTTCTAGGAAGCGCTTATAAGGCTCTTTGATGTACTGCGGCATGTTTGCAAAGAAGGCAAACTGCGGGGTACGCGTAGGCAACTGTGTACAGAACTTAATCTTCACGTATTTCCCTTTCACTGCCGGCGGCGGATATCCCTTGATGATGTCCAGCATCGTATCGTTGAGCTTGCTCGTTGAAATGCGCTGCTTGCGACGCTCGTAAACCTTTACACCTTCCTCAAAAGCCTTCAATACACGTTGCTTAGTCAACGCACTGGTGAAGATGATGGGGAAATCTGTAAACGGTTCCAATTTCTTTCTGATGTACGCTTCGGCATCGCGAACGGTATTGGTTTCTTTCTCCACCAAATCCCATTTGTTCACCACGACCACCAAGCCCTTTTTGTTCTTCTCCACTAACGAGACAATAGCCAAATCCTGCGCTTCAAACCCACGCGTTGCATCCACCACCATCATACATACATCCGCATGCTCGATAGCGCGAATAGAACGCATGTTCGAGTAGAACTCCAGATTCTCCATGGTCTTGCCCTTCTTGCGGAGTCCCGCCGTATCGAGCAACATGAAATCAAATCCAAACTTGTTGAAGCGCGTGTTTACAGTATCTCTAGTCGTACCTGCCACCTCCGTGACAATGTTGCGCTCCTCGTCAAACAAGGCATTGACAATAGAACTCTTTCCAGCATTAGGACGACCTACAATAGCCATCTTCGGGAGGTCTTCATAGTCGTCCACAGGATTTTCATCCATGTTCTCTACGAGCTCGTCCAACAAGTCTCCGGTACCCCCGCCATTTACGGCAGAAATGGTGTGGTATTTTTCGATGCCCAAGCCATAGAATTCAGCAGCCTCTAATTCCAGCATGCTGTTGTCGACCTTGTTTACTGCGTACACTACAGGCTTTTCGGTTTTGCGCAACATGCCCGCAATGATCTTATCAAATTCCGTCAACCCCGCTTGAAGGTCGAGTACGAATAGGATAACGGTGGCTTCTTCTAGGGCCAATTCTACTTGGCGACGGATCTCCGCCTCAAAAACATCTTCCGAACCTTCGATATACCCACCGGTATCGATGACTGAGAACTCCTTCCCATTCCAATCACTCTTTCCATAATGACGGTCGCGTGTCACCCCCGCAACGCTATCTACAATAGCATCACGACGCTGGATCAGACGATTAAATAGTGTGCTCTTACCCACATTTGGGCGGCCCACGATGGCAACGATGTTACTCATAAGTCGATTTCAATCTTGGCGCAAAGGTCGTTAACTCTTGACAATACGCACCATAGAAGCACTATTCCTCTGAATTATTTTCAAAAGGTAGGTCCCTGAGGATAGCTTTTCGAGGTTGATTTGGGAAGCGGGACGCGAATCAAATTGGACCATCACCCCTCTCATATCGTATACCTCATAACGCAAAACCGCTTCTGCACCGGTATTTTCAATGTGCAACACATCAGTCACCGGATTAGGGTAAATGCTCAAATCAGGATTCCAATGTTCGTCCATCCCCACCATGGTTACTTCAAAGATTAGGCAAGTAGTATCGACACCACAAGGATTAGTGATGGACAAGCACACCGGGTACAGACCCGCGACGGAGTACGAATGGACTCCTACCATATTGTTCGAGAACGTACCGTCTCCGAAGTCCCACCAATAAGAGCTTGCAGTGGTATCCTGAGGCACAAAAGTCCATACCTGATTCGAGTCTACGGAATGCGTATAGGATGCGGTGGGCGGCGAACAAAGTACGACTTGTTGACATACGGTATCCGCGCTACACGCAGTAGTTACGGTATGACACACCGTATGCACTCCGCCTGTGGGAAAGGTATAGGTAGGCGTATCCGCAATGGAGAAGTTGCCGTTGCCAAAATCCCATAGATGGCTTACCCCGGTGGGCGCATTAAAAAGTGGAATAAAGTTTACCGTATTGCCCGTGGCAGTGTAGGTATAGGCGGCTACTGGCGGATTACATTCCGTGTAATAAATTTTGATGGCGGGATGATTCGTGGAATCTACAGCATTGCTCGAAGCACAGACCACGGCACGCCAAGTTGCTTCAGTGACTAATCGCATAAAGAATCCGTGATTCCCGTATTGCAACTGGTCCTCCACGAGATTTTTTACATCAATTTTATAATCCGATGTACTGGAACCCGAGACGCCCACTTGCACTTGGTTAGTGGTGGTGGCAGATGGCGCGTTGTTCCAAGTGATGGAATCTTCATCCCATGAGGAGGTCACGCGGCGTATCCAAAAGTTATTCGATCCGCTGTGCAAACCATTGTGTGACGGGGCAGATGGATTGTTGTAGTAAAATAAGTAGGCACTATCTATAATGGCCCCCGCGGGAATACTTGAGTAATCAAACTCTATGTAAAAGCGCTTATACGACGGGTCTCCTCCGTAAGTCCATGCCGTGAGTGTAGCTTCTTGGTTCCAACCCCAAGTAGAATCCGGGGTAATACTCCAAACAATGGCATCTTTACCGTCCAATGGACCGGGCTGGAGAATTAATGAATCTTGTGTTTGGGCGATGGTAGAAACGGAAAAAAGTAGCGTGAACGCTAGCAGGAAACGCGGCATTGGCAAGAGAAGTATTGTTTCCTTAAAGGTAATTAATTCTTGTAACCGAACCTTTTCAGGTGCAGGTCGCTGTCTCGCCAATTCTTTTTGACTTTGACAAAGGTCTCTAAATGTACTTGCTTGGCAAAGAAGGATTCTAATTGCTTACGTGCGCCAATGCCCACTTGTTTGAGTTTCGATCCTTTGTGTCCGATGATGATTCCCTTCTGTGTATCGCGGGCCACATAAATGACGGTACGAATGCGGATGATATCATCGGCCTCTTTGAATTCCTCCACGTCTACCTCGACGCTATACGGCACCTCTTTCTTGTAGTTGAGTAGGATTTGCTCACGCACGATTTCACTCACAAAGAAGCGTTCGGTTTTGTCCGTGAGGGCGTCTTTATCAAAATACGGGGGTGAAGATGGGATGAGCGCAATTAATCGGTCCAATAAATAGGGCGTATTCGCCTGCTCTAGGGCAGAGATAGGAATGATTTCAGCGTTTGGCAAATGCTCGGCCCAATAGCCTACTTCCTCCTCCAACTTCTCTTGATTCGTCGTATCAATTTTGTTGATGATCAGCAGCACAGGCACTTTGGTGTTGAGCAGCTTCTGGAAGAATCCTTCGTCTTTGAGCGCACGATCGCCAGGCTCTACCAAGTACAAGAACACATCCGCATCTTCAAAGGCATCTGATACGAATTTCATCATGTGCTCCTGCATCTTATATGCCGGCTGAATGACCCCAGGGGTGTCGGAGAACACAATTTGGTATTCTGGTTCGTTCAGGATACCGAAAATACGGTGACGAGTGGTCTGCGCTTTGGGCGTAATGATGCTCAAGCGCTCCCCTACTAAAGCGTTCATCAAGGTGCTTTTCCCTACGTTGGGATTCCCGATGATATTGACAAAGCCACTTTTGTGTTCCATGGGGCAAAGATGCGACAATTGTGGCCGATTCTAACCAGGATTCAACCCATCAAAATCACATTTCACAACTCATTGATATTCAAGTTATTATTTTTTTGCCTTATCTTAAAAGAGAACAAAACCAACTAGTTATGAAAAAGTATGTTCTTTTCACGGCTCTAGGCATGCTGGCCTGGAGCTGTACTGCTCCTGAACAGGAGGCTGAAGCTACCCTACCCGTATTGGAAGATGGGGCGTATTCATTGACCAATGGGTCATGGACTTATCCAGATTCATTGTACGAGTTTGAACCGCAGCAAATTAAAATCTATGCTGGCGGACGTTACATGTTTGCGACTTGGAATGAAGCAAACAATACTCCGGCCATGGGTGCCGGTGCGGCGTGGAGTGAAAATGGAATGATGTACGAAAAACCTTATCACAATGCCAACGGGTCTACCGATTCGTCTCAGACTTTTGAGTTGAGCATCACAGCAACAGAAGGAGGCTTTGAGCAAAACATTCAGGGTATTGATCTGAATGACAGCACCAAAGTCGACTTGTACGAAAATTGGGTAGCCCTCGAAGGCGAAGCCACTCCGTACGATGGACTATGGGTACTTACCTCGCGCAATGAAATTGAAGGGGTCAACGACTTCCAAGAAATCAAGATGATTGGCGGCGGACACTTTGTTTGGTACCACACTTGGAGCGATACCGTAGACCACGCTGATTTCGGTTATGGCCAATTCTTAGACCACGGCGAAGGCAGCGTTACTGAAGTTGCCCAAGTAGGTTCTATTGAAGGATTTGAAGGCGAATGGCTGATCACATATACCATGGTAGGTAGTGACATGTTACAACAGAGCTACATGAACGCTGATTCAACAGAAGTCATTCAGAGTTACCAGAGACTTTAAACCGCCCTCTACATACAGAAGTGACCCGGCCCTTGCGGCCGGGTTTTTTATTGTCGGGGAATTGTCTTGAAAGAAATTGGGCCAAGTCCCCTCTAGTCCCGATTTTTATAGCAAACAAACATTAGCTATGCGTTCCATTTTTGCCCTAGCGTTGCTCATCAGCACGACTTCCCTACAAGCCCAAGTTTTTGATACCCTCGTATGGGCGGATGAATTCAACGTCGACGGCTCCTTAGATACCTCAAAATGGTGGCATCAAACCATCCTGCCTAACAACGGGCAGAGTTGGTGGAACGGGGAAATCCAGCACTACACGGACCGCGATACCAATGCCTATGTGAGCGGAGGGAGTCTTCACCTGACTGCACTTCGTGAGACCTACACAGATCAAAACGTCACTAAAGATTATACCTCAGCCCGCTTAAATTCAAAGTTTGCTTTTACCTACGGTCGCGTGGAAGTACGCGCCAAACTGCCTACCGGAGTAGGTACTTGGCCCGCCATTTGGATGCTCGGACAAAACATCACTGAAATAGGTGCCTATTGGCAAGTACAAGGCTACGGTACCACCGGTTGGCCGGCCTGTGGGGAGATTGATATCATGGAACATTGGGGATACAATCAAAACTACGTTTCATCCGCTATGCATACTCCGTCAAGTTTCGGCGGAACTGTGAATGTCGGCGGTCAATACGTCAGCGGCGCCAGCACCAGCTACCACGTCTATGCCCTTGAATGGAGCGAAACCAAAATGGTGTTCAGCGTGGACAGTGTGGTGCATTACACCTACGAGCCCTCCACCTACACAGCCAGCACTTGGCCGTTCTACGATCCGCAATACTTGTTGTTGAACATCGCTATCCAATCTTCTATAGATTCGAGCTTTACCAGCAGCGCCATGGAGGTGGATTATGTCCGCGTATACCAGCAATCAAATTTGAGCATGGAGGAGCAGGCGCGAAGCGGAATAGGTGCCATAGGAAATCCTTTTGAGGACCAATTATTTGTGCGCCTCACCGGCCCAAGTACCATCAATCTCTACGACATTACAGGCAAGCAAATCTACTCCCAGCTGCACGACGGTAGTGGACACTTAGATACCGAAGCCTACGCCCCGGGACTATACGTATTGGAAATCTTACAACCTGGATATAAAGGTTACCGCGAAAAGATCGTAAAGCGTTAGAATTTCAGCTTTTCGTCCTTGTCCCAAAGACCCCAAGAGGCACCGACATCGCCCTCTTTTTCGATCTTCCAACTCTCGTCGAAAGAGGAGAAATAGAACATCGGGATATCTTCTGCCTTTGACCAGCGCTGGGCGTTGATGAAGTATTTCAGACTGTTTTCAAACGACGCGTGGGCACCACCAATGCTTTGACCCGCACTAGGCCAACCGGTTTCTGTAATCAATACTGGCTTGCCTTTGCCAGCGGCTTGTGCTTCGAGGTACATCTGTTTCATGTACATCAGAGAGTAATCCAACGAACAGCCTTCCCAGTACGGGTAACAATTCGCCAAAATAATATCACAGGCATCCGCTACCTCTGGGTACTCCGTGAACTCATAATATGCATCCACATAGCCCACCGGTACATCCGTTACTACAGCCTTCACACGCTCGATGTACTCCACAAGAACGGCTGCACTGAGATCCTCGCGGTAGAGCACCTCATTACCAATGGCTGCTACGTCCACCACACCTTCGGCGCAAAGTTCTAATAGGCCTTCAATCTCTCCTTCGTTCTTCTCAAGGTCATCGCCCAACCAAGCACCTACCAAGGTCTTGATGCCCATCTGGTGAGCGACTCGGGCAATAATTTCATTCCCCTCGGTGCACGAGAAGGTGCGCACCCAAGAGATATGTGGTTTGAGAATTTCCAATTTTCGGCGGACCTGCGCCTCAGATAATTGGTCCCCCGGCTGCTGCCCCTCATCATAGGCGCTAAAGCAAATCCCGTGGATCCCGGCATTCAAAAATTCTCGGCTTTGTTTCTTTAATTCTTCTAGGCTTAGGTTATTCACCACTGGCCCCGCCAGCGACATGAATTTCTCCTTTCTGTAAGACATTAGGTTTGGTTATGTAGTTGCTGATTTTCGTTTGTCCAATTCTGCGCGCACTTCTTTCGCGTAATTTTCATCCACTTTGTAATTCCACATCACCGCAATGGCAATAAGGGTACAAGCGATGGGCAATCCGGAGAAAAACATTCTAAGGCCGTCTACAGCACCTTCCGGCTGAGCTACAGCCCCACTCTGGTAATCCACCAAGGTCAAAATCAATCCGCTCAAGGCACCCGCAAATGCGAATCCTAGCTTTACCATCCACCAGTAGATAGCTCCGAAAACACCCTCGCGGCGTTTCCCCGTATTTAATTCATCAATATCCAATACATCAGAGGTCATCGACATCATGATGGTAAACAATCCACCAATACCGAATGAATGGAACGGCAAGGCAAACAAGAACATATATGGCTTGCCCGGGATCATCAAGAACCACAACAACACATAACCAATAATGGAAATGCCTTGGCTCAAAATGAACGCGCGTTTCTTTCCTAGATTTTTAGACATCCATGCCACAATCGGGATCACCAAGAAAGTCGTTATCAATGCACCTACACTACCGAACAATGTCGGCCATACCCCTACGGCGGAAGCATCGTCGTTGAACAAGTGGCTCTTGATGACAAAGAAGGTGAAGCTCGCAATAGTGTTAAACCCGTTGAAGATCAAGAAAGTCGCGATACACAATCTTCGGAACGGCACAGAAGAAAATGCCTCTTTAAAACCAATGGCAATATTCTTCAAACTTCCAAAAATCCCACTGAGGTTTAGCGGCTCATAATCATCCCGCTCTTTGGTGCTCTCACTCTTAATGAAAAACGCGGGAGCCATGGCACAAAGTGTAAAGACCACAGCCACCCAAATGGCTAGAGAACGAGTCGCCTCATCCGCTGTAGGGAACCATTTCGGATCATACATGATTACCCAAAACCACGGAGCAATAACCCAAGCCCACTGACCGATCCATTGAGAAATAGCCATCACGTTAGTTCGCTCGTGGTAATCGTCGCTCATTTCATAGCCCATACTCACATAAGGAACCCCAAAAATGGTCAGCCCTAAGTAGAATACAAACGACCATAGCATCACATAGGTGAAGTTGTATGCGACGCTATTTTCACGGTACAATTGCCAAAGAAATGCAAAGGAAACCCCCATAATTATGGCGCCTATAAAGACATATTGTCTTCGGCGTCCCCATCTGGATCTTGTATTGTCCGAGATATAGCCCATAATAGGGTCAAGGATAGCATCGAAGGCTCTAGGGGCAAAGAAAATCACACCCCACATCCACCCTGGAAATCCAAGGTCTTGTACCAATACGACCATAAATATTCCCATAGCTGCAGGGAACATTTGGTTGGCTAACATTCCAACCCCAAAGGCAATTTTTTGTCCCATCGGGACCTTGTTTGTCGCGCTACTCATATGCGTTATTGTTTAGGTTCAATGACAATCGTTTGCAAGGCTTGGGGAGGTATGTGTAGATCATACGATTGACCATCTATATCAAGCGTATAACCTTGCTTTTCTTCGTATTCGTTAAAAACCGTAATGGCGTAAGTTCCATCTGGATTTTTGACGGCAGCGGCCATAATTTCACCTCCGGTAACCTCAGAGGACAGCACTACTGCACCAGGCCTCATGAACTTTGAAAAATGGGCCATGATGTAGTACAACGGCGTGAAATACACCTCATCAGCTTCTGGGTCTACTATGACTGGAGCTATGCACCAATTCTTAAACCAATTGGGCCCACCTTGTCGATCAAGGACCATATTCCAATCCACCCAGCCATCAACCCAGTGGTTCAAGCAACCAATGATATCCCTGGCATAGCGGTGCGCAGGCGCATATTTTGGGTGCAAGTATTTCTTACTCTCTTCACGCCAGGTATACCCCCAGTCCGTAGCTTCTTTCTTCCAGTACCACTCGTCGTCTTGCCACACCGGTACCTCAGCATCAATACACCCTTCTGTTTCAATCAGGTATTTCTCAGGAGCCTTGGTGTGGGCATATTCCAACATATCTGGGAAATAGCTCACCGTACTCTCGTACCAGTGCACCGCCATCCCGTCAAAATATTTGGCATTTTCCTCATTGGCATACATTTCGTCTGCCCACTCTTCAATGCCTTCGCGGTTCTGGTCGTAGCCTAAAATAACTTTATCGCCTTTACCATCAGCCTCAAGGGTAGGCCCTAAGTGATTCTTGACAAAATCAACCATTTCCTGGGGACTGTAATGCATGCTCTCCCAATTATTCCCGTTTCCATGAGGCTCATTTTCAACGGTAAAGCCCCAAATAGGAATGCCCTCGGCTTCATATGCATCGACATACTTTGAAAAGAATTTTGCCCATGTCGGATAAAATTCCGGAAGTAACTTCCCTCCAACCCAATGATTATTATCTTTCATCCAAGGCGCTGCCGTCCAAGGAGAGGCAAAGAGCTTAAAGCCTTCCGTTGAGATTGATTGTGCGCCTTTGATCATAGGAATCAAATCATCACGATCCTCCTCAATAGTAAAGTGCTCCAAATCGACATCACCTTCCACCGGAGTGTAACTGTAATTTGAGAGGGAAAAGTCACATGAATTCATGTGGGTACGCATCAAAGAATACTTGGCCCCTTCATCCGAAAAATAGGCTTGGAGAATTTTGTTGCGATTTTCTTCGCCCAATTGGTTCAATAAATACGCTGAAGCCTCAGTAAAAGCGCCGCCAAAACCAGTGATGGTTTGTTTCGCTTCCTCAACATGTACTCGAATGAGCACGGGATTTTCTGAAGTTTCAAAATCTTGCACCTCCGTTAAGGCATTTCCTCCTCGAGACGTTTCATATACTTGCATGGCAGCTTCTGGTTCGCTACCACCAACACAGCTCGCTAGAGCTAAGGCCAAGCCGAAAAGTGATGTTTGAGTAGCTAGGTTCATTGGTCTTTAGTTTTTGGTAAAATGATCCACGACCACACCCCAACTTTTCTTCGGCTGGCGGTCGATATCGACAATGCCCCAATATTCTTCATTTGGCGCACCGTCGTACGGCACCCCACTACTTTTTGGCGCCCAACCGCCAATATCTTGTCGCTCCGGATTGCCTGCTTTCCACCATCCGTCGGTGAACGAGAACAACAACAATCCTTGATTCTCAGATTGTCTTGCCAAAATTTGATCAATGATCGTGTCCAGGGCCACCGCTTGGGCGTCCTCGTTTGGTCCCTGTGCAAATCCTGCATCGGCTATGCGCATGTAGCTATCCGCTCCCACCTCTGAGAAATAGAACGGCTTATCACTCACGGCGTTCCATTCGTCGATAATGGTGGCCGGTTGGTCCCAACGGTACACATTCAAGCCCCACATATCCACTTCCGCGCCCATGTGAAAGGCCACAGAGTCCGGCAACTCGCCATGCGCCGTCGCCACGGGATGCACAGAATCTAAAGCATGAATGGCATCGACTGCCTCCTTCAATGTGGTGTACCAATTCATAATATCACCCTCGAACCATTCCGGATGGTAGTTGTACTCGTTGCCCAATTCCCACATCAAAATCGCCTCATGGTCCTTGAAACGCTCGACATACTCGAGGTAAGAACCTGAGAGCAAATCATAAAATCCATTTTGGTTGTAGCCGAAGCCCACCACGACTTTCATGCCCTTCTCGGCAATCTTGTCCAACACCTCTACCTCTTCAATAGGGGCATAGGTGCGAATGGTATTCATTCCAGCATCCACCATCAAGGCAAGGTCTTCATCAATGCGGTCGAAACTGCGCATGGTATCGCCCTTAGCTACCGGATGGTAGCACACTCCTTTCATGTACATCGGCGCATTATTTTCCACCGTCGTTTCTTCCACGGGCTCCTCAGCACAAGCGGCAAAGAAAAAAGCCGCAAGCACACATAAGCCAAAACGTAAAAACCATACCATCAACATTATTCGTTCACTGTTTTAGGCACCAATACGGTTGCTTTTACCGCCGCACTATCCCCACCGAATGATTTGGTAATAGTGTTGCCGTTGCGCATTAGTCCTTCAAAAATTCCTTGGTCCACCAAAGACCATATCGCGTACTTCGCCTGCCCGTTCAGGGTAATCAGACCAAAGTTGTTTTCACTTCCTTCTTTGTGATTGGGATCTTTCCACGGCTCGTCAAAGGCCTCAAAATAGAAGCATGAAATCCCCGCCGAATCTGTCCAAGCACGCATCTTCTTGTAGTAGAGCGCCTGTTTGACTTCATCCGCGGCAAACGAACCATTAGGACCATAGAGACCACGACTCACGCTGGCCCAACCGGTCTCCCCGATGTGCACAGGTTTTTCCACGCCAATACTGTCGAGGTAGGCCTTCACACCGTTGTACTGGTTCTTCGCATAGAATACGGCACGATTCATGGCTAATTCCACTCGCTCATCATCACCAGCCTCTGCCACCGTGCTCTCGTGAACCTCCCAGAACGCACTGTTGTAATGGGTATCGTGGAAGGGATAGGTGTGCATAGAAACATAATCCACCGCATTGGCCAATGCTTCGAGGTCTTCATTGTGGTAATCTGGACTGCCACCGCCCCAAGAGGCGAAATTGTCCGAGCTTGTGATCCAAAGGTCCGGACTCAATTTGCCCATGCTTTTGAGTTCCTGCAGGTAGTTCACGTATTTCAGGATGACCCCGGGCTTGACAAAGTAGCTCCACGCCCAGTGCACCATGGCCTCATTACCCACTGCAATGACCTTAACAATATCAGGGTACTCATTGGCATAGTGTACCGCCTTGCTGATCTCACTTTCATTGTTGGTCGGGTCCTCAAAATTGTGATTTGGGTGGTCCGTCCACGCATCCTGACAATCGATCCAAGCCCCCAGCATGACATACATCTCGAAGGTCGGATCTTCCTGCTTCAGCTCACGAATGGCACGAAGAACATTAGGGGCATGGTCCAACTGTAGGTTGTAAGTCCGCAACACGCGAATGCCCATGGCATGCATGATCTTCATGTCGTTCTTCAACTGCTGGATCGTCGGCTGTACCTCACGCGATTTCGCACGGTAGCCACCATAAGAGATGGCCTGATACTCCGGGTTCCCTAAAATTTCTGCCGCGGTTTTCATGGGCGTCGTATTTGTCGGTTCATGGGCACAGCCGAAGAGTGCGACGAAGGCGCAAACAATCCCGACTATGTTCCATGTGCTCTTTTTCATTTTTTCGAAGTGTCCAATTATTTCACAACCTCCACCTCAATGCGTACCACCGATTGACGGCGCTGGAAAATCTCCGTCGAGGTCGCCACATCCAAGGCTTGCCCGTCGAAATCCTGCACGCTATCCTGGCGAACGACTTTGATGCTACTTTTCGAAGCACGCTTGTACACCACAGGAACTTGGCAAACGGTAAAGGCCAATGACCCCGCCTCCAATGCTAATTCCTGCTCTGTACCTGCCACATCGCGGTAGTGGAACACTTGTCCTTCTGAAAGGAACTCCGATGTTTTCAAAATCTGAGGCGTGAAGTGCAATGCTCCGCCTGAAACGCGAACGCCTAGCTCTCCAAACCTGCTCAAAATATCTTCTTTCACCTGTCCGGTCATCCCTGGCTGCTGCGCACCTTTCCCTCCTGGGGTGTGCGAATACGGATCCGTTGGGAAGGCACCATAAAGCTTCGGTGATTTATGGGCTCCAATACCGGCGAGGATCTCAAAGTAGTGGTCGAACAATCGACCTACCAAAGCACCTTCGGCATTCTCATCCAAGGCGCGCTGGGTGTTCTCGTAAGCCGCCAACAGCAGCTTCGACACCATGTGCCAATAGATCGAGCCCAGTCCTTCGTAACCAAAGAAAGTCCCTGAACGACCGGTGAATGATTTATGATTAAACACCTCTTCGAACATGGTGCTCAACAATTCAGTTTCACGCTGTGCTAATGCCTGGTACTGCTCCGGCAATTCCTTCAACGCCGCTTTCAAGCTGTCGACATTGTTGAAGGTTCCGTTAAAGTGGTAGCTGCCATTGCAATCTTTGGTCACCACCTGACGGTTGCCCGCTGAGACCAATTCCTTTAGCAAATCACTCTCCTCCGCACGCGGCGTAGGAATGACGTTCTTCGCGACAAAACGAGGCAACTCCTTATTCGGGTAGAGAATATAGCTGTACTGATCTTCACGGAACAATGAACTGGCCTTCAACGCATCCAATACCGCCAAACTCTCAGTCGAATTCAAATACCCTGCGCTTAAGACAGCCACCTGCCCTTCCAACATTTCTGCCAGGTACGACACAGCTATGCCATCTTCTTCAACCGTCATCAAGTTGTAGGCATGGTACAATCCATCGGCACGCTTGTTTGCGCGGATAGAATGCTCCAAATGCTCACGTGCCGTTTGAGAGAAGGACTTCACATCGGCGATGGAGAGTTCCACGAATTCGCCGCTAAATCCTGCGCCATAAATGCTCGCTCTATATTTTGCCGCTGCCCCACCCAAGGCATCCAAGACGCCTTTGCGATCTTGATTTGAAATAGATCCGCTCAACAATTGACGAGAAGATTCTAGGGCAGTTTTAACCTGAGTATAGAAGGTGGCCAATTCCTTTGAAACGCTCACCTCATCTTCGTTCCCTTCGACCAATTGCTCGAAGAACGCCAAGAATCTACGCAGGTAATACAAGGTCACCATCGACACTCCATTTCCTACCAATGCATTATTCGCATCGTTCCATTCCGGACGTTGTGTGTTCAACCAAATTCCCGCTTCTGGAATGAAGTTCGAAAGCTTCGCCAACACTGTCGCCAAGATCTTCTCGATAAAGTTTACGTGGTGGATCTCCTGCTGCTGGTTTTGCAATAAGGCACCGTCCACACCCATCTTCGCACGCATTTCCTCAATGGCTTCATGCGCCGCCAAATCAAATTCAATGGTATCCTTTGGGTTGGCCAAGAGGTCCTCATACTTCTTAATCTTGTACGGCACATTCGCATATACGAAGCTCGCCTGACCAAAGTAAGAGGCCAATTTCTCTGGATAATACTTCTCACTGAACTCCAAGAATTTCAGCAAGTAAATGATTTGGTGATCGCCCCAGTACCCGATGTACGACCAAGGGTTATCCGGCTCAATGGTCTCCCAATCAAAGCCATCTTTTGTGACTCGGTAAGGGTTATATCCGTCAAAGGTCGATGCGTTCAAGAACTTGTGGATCATTCCCTCCATAAATTCTGGATAAGAATGTGCCAGCGCTTCCCAATTCTGGAAAATATCTCTCCAGTTCCCCTGGTAATCTAAGATCTTGGAACCGTCTTCTTCGTTGCGTGTGTTGATCGAGAACTTATTCCATGGACGCGATGGGTCCCCGTGACGACGGCTAAATTTCAACGGCAGGTATTCCGTACACAATCGGACAACATCAGCATCGCCTGCATTCGCCGCCAACGCGCGGATTTCGAACACATCAAAGACCTCAGGAAGGGCATTCAACTCCTTCTCAAATTTCTTCGCCACCGCTCCATTCGCCTTCATCATATACGGCACGAAGTCTTGCTTCTCTACGGTGTAATTCAAATCAAAAATCCCCCCGCGCATGATGTTGAACATCGTGTTCGCGAAGTGACGATTGTTGAGTATGCTATCTGCGGTGAGTTGGAGGCCATCAGATGCCGCGACCAATTCTATTAAGTGCTTCGTCCCCGCCTCTACATCTTCGCGAATAGCTGCAAAGAATGCTTCACGGTCTTGCAAACGCGCCTTGGTCGCCGCCACGTCCGAAGGTCCCTGGTGCACATCTGCCACCAACGCCCAAGCAGCTTCACCCTTGGCACCAATGGTAAATTCTGATTGCACTAAGAAGGCACCCTTCTCAGCTTTCACATCTACCTCTTCTACCACTGGCTGTCCATTTCTGAACGCATCCAACTGACGAGAAGAAAGAAGCACTTTAGTTTGCGGCAATCCGTACGACCAAACCGTATTAGCTTTCAAAGCCTCAGATGGCTCTGCGCGGTCTACGATAATGGCGCTCAATGAGAAAATACCTAAATCCGTATCTGTTTCCAGTTCACATTTCTTGTAGGCATCCACCAAGTTGCTCGACGCATTTTGCAAGGCATCTTCAACGCC